>JAIEQX010000033.1 GCA_019747375.1 Beijerinckiaceae bacterium
CCGTCAATCTCGCCGTCGCCCTCCGAGCGGGGGCGCCCCGGCTTACCCCGGCCCGCCCGCCACTTCAAGGAGCCGTGACCGTGCTTGCTGCAACCGCCGAAACCATCCATGCGACGCCGCTCGTCGCAAAAATGCGCACCAGGGTTCAAGCCGATCTTCCCCCGCTGGTCGACGCGATCGACACGGGCGAGCTCTATCCCGCCGATTTCCTGCGCGGCATCGGCGATCTGGGCGCCTTCGCGACATTCTGCGATGCGGCCGGCGGCGAAATGCCCGCCGACATCGACCTCAATCCGGCCATCGACGCCATGAGCGAAGTGTCGGAAATCTGCGGCGCCACCGGCTTCATGGTCTGGTGCCAGAATGCGCTGGTCTGGTACATCGCCAATTCCGACAATGCGGCCCTGAAAGACAAATTGCTGGCCGACAGCGCCAATGCGAGAAAGCTCGGCGGCACAGGCCTTTCCAACCCCATGAAGAGCTTCTTCGGCATCGAGAAGATGCGGCTGAAGGGCGCCCGCGTGGAGGGCGGCTACACGGTGCGCGGCGCCCTGCCCTGGGTGTCGAACATCGGCCCCGACAATGTCTTCGGCACGATCTTCGAACTTCCGGACGGCAAGAAGGTGATGTTCGTCGCCGATTGCGCCGATCCCGCCGTCGAACTGATGGATTGCGACCCCTTCCTGGCGATGGACGGCACCGGCACCTATGGGGTGAACTTCAAGGGCGCGTTCATTCCCGACGATATGGTGATCGCGCACGACGCCATGCCGTTCGTGAAGAAAATCCGCGCCGGCTTCATCCTGCTGCAGGCCGGCATGGCCATCGGCATCATGCGCGACTGCATCGAGATCATGCAGAAGATGCGGCCGGGCCTCGGCCACGTGAACAAATATCTCGCCGGCCAGCAGCCGGAAGATTTCGCCCGCACGCTCGATGAGATCGGCGCCGAAGTCAGGACCCTTGCGGCGACGCCCTATGACGCGTCCGACGCCTATTGGCGGCGTGTCGTCGACGCGAGATTGCAGGCTGGCGACGCCACCATGGCCTGCGCGCATGCCGCGATGCTCCACACCGGGGCCCGCGGCTACATGAAGAGCCATCGCGCCCAGAGACGTATGCGCGAGGCGTATTTCGTCGGCATCGTGACGCCGGCGACAAAGCAGTTGTGCAAGATGCTGGCCGACATTGATGCCTGAGCGCGACAGCGCCCAGCCGTCCAGAAGCCCCTGATTTTTCACCCTCGAAGTGATGGAGCCTGGCATGTCCGACGTCCTGATTTCCGCATCCCAACTCGCCGCCATGAAAGCAGGTGGCGACACGGTCGTCATCGATACGCGCAATCCCGACGCCTATGCGGCCGGCCATATCCCCGGCGCCGTCAACGTGCATGAAATCTTCACCTTCCTGGCGACGTCGACTCCCGAGGGCGTCGAGGAGCTCAAGACGAAATTCGCCGACGCCTTCGGGGCCGCAGGCCTCACCGGCAAGGAAACGGCGGTCTTTTACGAGCAGTCGATGAACTCCGGCTTCGGCCAGTCCTGCCGTGGCTATTACCTGCTGCAGCTCCTCGGCTACCCGCTCGGAAAAGTGCTGCATGGCGGGCTCGACGCCTGGACGGCGGCCGGGATGGAGACCACCACGGAGGTTCCCGAACCCAAGGCAGGCTCTTTCGCGATCGACCCGGCGGCGGGCGCGATCATGATCGACGCCAAGGCGATGCTGGAAGCCCTGCAGGATCCCTCGATCGCCGTGCTCGACGTGCGCGACGTCGACGAATGGATCGGCGAAAGCTCGTCTCCCTACGGCAAGGATTTCTGCCCCCGCAAGGGCCGCATTCCCGGCGCCCGCTGGATCGAATGGTATCGCATGATGAAGCCGACCGCCGAGGGCCAGCGCTTCAAGTCGCCGGCGGAAATCCTGGCTGAATGCGCCACGGTCGGCATCGGCAAGGACACGCCCGTCTATCTCTATTGCTTCAAGGGCGCGCGCGCGTCGAACACCTACGTCGCCCTGAAGGACGCCGGCATCAAGACGGTGGCGATGTATTTCGGATCCTGGAACGAATGGTCGCGCCTGCCCGAACTGCCGATCGAAGAAGGCGCGCCCATGGTCAAAGCGGCCTGAGATGTCCCTGGAGATCGTGCATTATTTCGCGCCCATGTCCGGCTACGCCTATCTCGGCGCAGCCGCCCTGGCGAGGATGGCGGAACGTCACGGCTGCGTGGTGAGACACGCGCCCGTCGACATCCAGGCGGTATTCGCCGCAAGCGGCGTCACGCCGCCCGCGGTCCAGTCCGCCGCGAAGAAAGCCTATCGCCGCGCCGACATGCGGCGCTGGGCCGACCTGCGCGGACTGCCGCTGCGCGAAACTCCGAAACATTGGCCGGCGCCGGGCGCGCTGGCCGCCAGATACATCCTCGCCGCCGAACGCGTCGCCGCGCGCGGCGGCGAAATGAGCAACGCCGTTCTCGCCGCCTGCTGGGCGCGCGACCTCGACATTGCGGACGAGACCGTGCTGTCAGGCCTCGCCCGCGAGATTGGCGTCGATGCGCAAGACATCGCGGCCCGCGCGCATGACGACGTAACCGCGCAGGAGGCTGCAGGCGTCACCAACGACGCCATCCGCCTCGGCCTTTTCGGCTCGCCGACCTACGTGCTGGGCGAAGACATCTTCTTCGGTCAGGACCGTCTCGACTTTCTGGAACGTGAACTCATCCGGCTCAAATCCGGTACGGAAATTGCCAGAGCATAAGCGTCACTTACTTTGTCCACAGAGGAGCAGGCATGTCTGGATTCAAGAACCCCTTGGGTGATCGCACGCTGCGGTCCGGTTGCTCCTGCGGCGCGCATGCGTCGCAATCCGAACACGAGAGGGCCTGCACCGCGATCCCCGACTCCGCCGCCGACGATTCCAAGCTCTACGGGCGTCTCGTCGAACGCGCGCTCCTGCAGGCGATCGTCCCCAATCCGGTGCAGCGCCGCGCCTTCCTCCAGGGCGTCGGCGCCTCGACCATCGCGGCCGCGCTCGCCAGCATCTTCCCCATCGCCACCGCGACGGAAGTCTTCGCCCAGGCGGGCAAGCCCGAAAAGCCCGATCTCAAGGTCGGCTTCATTCCGATCACCTGCGCGACGCCGATCATCATGGCGCATCCGCTGGGCTTCTACACCAAGCAGGGCCTGAACGTCGAAGTCGTGAAAGCCGCCGGCTGGGCGATCATTCGCGACCGCACGATCAACAACGAATTCGACGCGGCGCACATGCTCGCCGCCATGCCGCTCGCGATCTCGCTGGGCCTTGGCTCGACTCCCATCCCGATGTCGGTCGCCGCCATCGAGAACGTCAACGGACAGGCGATCGTTCTCGCCAACAAGCACAAGGACAAGACCAATCCGAAAGACTGGAAGGGCATGAAATTCGCCATTCCGTTCGACTTCTCGATGCACAATTATCTGCTGCGCTATTTCCTGGCCGAAAACGGCATCGATCCGGACGCCGACGTGCAGCTGCGCTCCGTGCCGCCGCCGGAAATGGTCGCCAACCTGCGCGCCGACAATATCGACGGCTTCCTGGCGCCCGACAATGTCGCGCAGCGCGCGGTCTATGACGGCGTCGGCTTCATTCATTCGCTGTCGAAGGAAATGTGGGACGGCCATCCCTGCTGCGCCTTCGCGGTGAAGAATGATTTCATCACCCAGGCGCCAAACACCTATGCGGCGCTGCTGCGCGCCATCGTGGACGCCACCGGCTACGCCTCGAAGGCGGAAAACCGCAAGTCCATCGCCGAGGCCATTGCGCCCTCGGCCTATCTCAACGCCCCCGTCACTGTGCTCGAGCAGGTGCTGGTCGGCACTTATGCGGACGGGCTCGGCAAGGTGAAGAAGGACCCGGCGCGCGTCGACTTCGATCCGTTCCCCTACGAATCCTTCGCGGTCTGGATGGTGACGCAGATGAAGCGCTGGGGCCAGATCAAGGGCGACGTCGACTATGCGTCGGTGGCCAAGCAGGTGTTCCTGGCGACCGACGCCGCCAAGGTCATGAAGGAAATGGGCATGACGCCGCCCGCCGTTTCCAACAAGACCTTCTCGGTGATGGGCAAGCCCTTCGACCCGACGAAGCCCGGCGAATATGCCGCCTCCTTTGCAATCAAGCGCGGCTAGCGGCCTGCGGACGCGCGGAGCGACGCCTTCAAGGCCATCGCTCCGCGCAACCCGGGCCCATGACGCGCTGGTATCGAGGCGCGCCTCAGCATGACAAGGCTTTCACGTTCATGACCCATTCCCTGACGCTGCGCGCAAGCGTTCTGTCGGCCCTGATCTTTTTCATCTTTGTCGCGACCTGGCATCTGGCGACGAGCGGTTCCTCATCCGTCGCCCAGATGGACCCGGAATACGCCAAGCTGATGGGCCTGACTGCGACGACCGGCAAATCCGCCATGCCGGGGCCGCTCGACGTCGGCGCCAAGATCCTCGAACATCTGCGCGCGCCCTTCTACGACCGCGGTCCCAACGACAAGGGCATCGGCCTGCAACTCGCCTATTCGGTCGGGCGCGTCATGCTGGGTTATGCGCTGGCTGTTCTGGTCGCCGTTCCGGGCGGCTTTCTCATCGGCATGTCGCCGCTGATGAGCCGCGCGCTCAATCCCTACATCCAGATCCTGAAGCCGATCTCGCCGCTCGCCTGGATGCCGCTTGCGCTTTACACGATCAAGGATTCCAGCGTCTCGGCGATCTTCGTGATCTTCATCTGCTCGCTCTGGCCGATGCTGATCAACACGGCCTTCGGAGTCGCGAGCGTGCGCAAGGAATGGCTGAACGTGGCGCGCACGCTGGAAGTGCCGCCGCTGCGCCGCGCCTTCACGATCATCCTGCCGGCCGCCGCGCCCACCATCCTCACCGGCATGCGCATTTCCATCGGCATCGCATGGCTCGTCATCGTGGCGGCCGAAATGCTCGTGGGCGGCACCGGCATCGGCTATTTCGTGTGGAACGAATGGAACAATCTCTCGATCACCAATGTGATCATCTCCATCCTCGTCATCGGCCTCGTGGGCATGCTGCTGGACCAGGCCCTCGCCCGCGTCGCCCGCTTCGTGACCTATCCGGATTGATCCCATGACCGACCGTTTCATTTCGATCGAGTCGATCGCACGCCATTACCCGCAGGCCGGCGGCGGCTCGACCACCATCTTCGACGATCTCTGGTTCTCGATGAACAAGGGCGAGTTCTCCTGCATCATCGGCCATTCCGGCTGCGGCAAGACGACCGTGCTGAACATACTGGCGGGATTGGACCTGCCCGACGAAGGCGTCGCCGTGGTGGACGGCAAGGCCATCGAAGGCCCCTCCCTCGATCGCGCCGTGATCTTCCAGAGCCATGCGCTGCTGCCGTGGCGCAGCGTCATCGGCAATGTCGCCTATGCGGTCTCCTCGCGCTGGCGCGACTGGAGCAAGGACAAGGTGCGCGAACAGGCGCAGCGCTTCATCGAGCTCGTGGGCCTGAAGGGCAACGAGAACAAGAAGCCCTCGGAACTCTCGGGCGGCATGAAGCAGCGCGTCGGCATCGCCCGCGCGCTGTCGATCGAGCCCAAGATCCTGCTGATGGACGAGCCTTTCTCGGCGCTTGACGCCCTGACTCGCGGAACCCTGCAGGACGAGGTGCGCCGCATCTGTCTCGACACCGGACAGACCGCCTTCATGATCACGCATGACGTCGACGAGGCGATCTATCTCGCTGACCGCATCGTGCTGATGACCAACGGGCCCAACGCCATGGTGGCGGAGATCGTCGAAAATCCGCTGCCGCGCGACCGCCGTCGCATCGACCTGCACAAGCACCCCGATTATTACGCGCTGCGCAATCACCTGATCGATTTTCTGGTCAGCCGTTCGCGCAGCTTCAAGGACGAGATTCCGGCCGGCTACCAGAAGCGCCACCCGCCCGTGGTGCGCCCGACCGCAAACCCCAAAGCGCCCGAGGGCGGAGACGCCCTCAAGGTCGCCTGATTCCAAATCATCCGGGAGATGGATATGAAACGCGAAGACCTCACCGAAAAGCTGCTCGACATCAAGCGCGAGAAAGGCTGGAGCTGGGAGTACATCTGCACCGAGATCGGCGGCATGTCGCCCGTGCTCGTCACCGGCGCGATCCTCGGCCAGCACAAGCTCGTCAAGCCGCT
>JAIEQX010000111.1 GCA_019747375.1 Beijerinckiaceae bacterium
GGCGAATGGATCACGCGCTTTCAGCAACTAAAAGGGTTGCGCCGCGAGTGAAATCGCCATGGCCTGCGAGGTCGGATCAGGACTCTCAGCGATTGCCTAGGCCGCATCAGCCCTGTCGATAAGCCCCGTGAGCTTCGCGTCAGCGCCTTAAAGCCATAGGCGACCGATCGAATTTGCGCCCCGACGCCCGGCAGTGCGATCACAAAAACCCTATATCATCTACACTTGCGCGTCTGGCCCCCGGGCCCCACCGCCACCAGCCGCGTCGAGCCGGCGCCAGCCTTGTGAGATTGGTCAACGCTTTCGATCGTGACGCGATGCGTTTATCATTTGCGCCTCAATTTCAACGCAGAAGCACGAGGTGTGGCCGATCGCGACCAGGCAACACACGGTTGATCAATTGATCGACTTGTTAGGCCCGCACATTTCTTTCGAGTGTCGGAAAATGTTTGGAAAATAAGGACTTTTTGTTCAAGGAAAAATGGCGGCCGTCATTTGCAACGATGATCTGTGTGTGCGTCCTACCGATACGGGCCGAGCTTATCTAAACGTAGTAAGGGAGCGGCAGCCGTTCCAGAGAGCCAAACTCTATTTTCTGGTCGGCGACGAACTTTACCAGGACCCCGAAAGATTAGTGCATTTGATCCAGATCACGGCTGACGAACTGCCGACCCCCAAGGGAAAAAGAAAGCGCTAAAAGCTGTGGTGGAAAACAATCCAGAACGCAGCGCTTAAGGCGCACGCCAGCGCCAGCCCGCGATAGAAGAGATAAGCCGGACGGGGACTTTGGCTGACCGCGAAACCACGCTTTTTCAACATGTCTTGTAACGGGGGCTTCAAGCAAACATCCTCTTTCAACGCTCGCGAAACGTCCGCTCGAACTGGTCGGTAAACGGCTTCAGAAGATAAGAGAGCGGCGTCCGCTCGTCGGTCGCGATGAACACCTCGACAGGCATGCCAGGTAACAATTTCTTTGCACCGAGCTGGGCGACGTCGGCGGAAAATTGGATTTCGCCGATGTAATGCATGGCGCCGGTCGCCTGATCCCGCGTCACAGACGGAGAAACGTGGACCATCACGCCATCTACTTCCGGCGTCGTGTTACGGTTGAAGGCGGAGAACCGCAAGCGGGTGCGCTGACCAGCCTTCACTTGGTCAATGTCTGCAGGGTTGAGTTTCACTTCGACCCGGAGATCTGCTTTGTCCGGAACAATGGACATCAACTTTGCCGCCGGCGTAATCACGCCGCCGACCGTGTACACCGTCAATTCATTGACCCGCCCCGAGATTGGCGCACGAATGTCAACCCGCGCAAGGCGGTCTTCAATCGCGATTCGTCGATCATTGAGTTCAGAAATTTTCGCCTCCACCAAACGCAATTCGCGCTGGGCGTCGGTGCGGGCATTCTGGTCAACAGTCAGGATCTGCAGCTTCGCCTCACTGATGCGAACCCTGGAACGCGCAATCGTCGCCTCTATCTCGCCGGCTTCGCCGCGCAGGCGGATCCAGTCGACATTAATTTGATGCACGCGAGCGCTGGAAATAAGCCCCTTCGTCATCAGGTCATTCAGCTTGGTTCGCTCCATTTCGACGATCCTGATCTCGTCAGATTTCGACGCGCGCCTTGCTTCGAGACCCTTCAGCTCCTCGCCTGTCTGCTCGATGCTGAATGCAAGTTGTTGTTTCTGGCTGTCGCGGGCAAGCTTGTTGCCAAGGAACAGATGGGTCTCGCCCAACGTGATAGTCTCGGCGTCGGCTGAGTATGCGGCGACCTCCTCAGGATAGGAAATGGACGGAAGATTATCTCGCTCGGCCAGCAGACGGGCTCGTCGACCGAGCGATTCGGCCAGCTGCGCGCGGACGATCGACCGTTCGGCGTGGATCTGAATATCGTCGAGCCGGAAGAGAACCTGGCCCTTCTCGACATGGTCGCCTTGCTTGACGGCGATCTTGTCCACAATGCCGCCGTCGCGATGTTGCACTTCCTTGAGGTTCTCGTCGACCTTAAGTGAGCCCGCACCGATCACAGCGCCTTCCAAACGCGCGAAGGCTGCCCAGCTTCCGCAGCCTAGAACTAAAAAGGCGGCTGCCAAAACGCCGGCGATAACGTGCGGTCCGAGACGGAAGGCGCGCTCTCGACGGGGCAACGGACCATTCGGATCGACGGGGTCGTGGCGCAAGGAATGAGTGGCGTCATTCATGGTGCTCTCCAGGCAAGATCGCCCGCACTTTGGTGCGGTCAGGCATGTTGTTCAAAGTCGAATCGATGGTGGCCGCGGACATCGATGGTGAACTGGACGACATCGGGCTGTGTGGTGTCGCCCACCACATCGATATAGGTGCGCTCCTCGTCGTCGCGCCTCTCATTGCGGAATCGGAAGGGGCGCTTGTCATCTTCAGCCTCGTAAACGGCCGCGAAAGCGTCCTGCCCGCTTGCGCCGGCGCTCGATTCGTCTGCATCGTCACCGGAAAGCCGCCGCAACTCGAACGACTTGTAGACGATCCGATCGCCAACATCGAGGTCTTCGATCTGATGGATGAGACGGGCAGCCTCTTGATTTTCGAGGTCGGCGACAAAGTCGACAAAGGTGAAAGTGTCCTCGCCTTCGCCGCCCCTCATGACCAGCGGCGTGACGCCGACGAGAAATGTGTCATCGCCCTTGCCGCCAATCACGGCCTCGAAGCCAGAGATCTTGTCGGACCCGCTGGAAGCGCTGCTGGCCGCGCCAATCACCAAATCGAAGACGATGGACTCGGTGGCGGTAGCGTAGCTGATCGTGTCGAAACCCTCGCCACCGTCAAATGCGTCGTTTGCGGCGTCAATGGAGGCGAACGCGATGTCGTCGCCCTCCCCGCCATTGACGAGGTCGACCCCTCCGCCATCGTTCAGCCGATCAGCGCCGTCTTCGCCGAGCAATGTGTCATTCCCGCTTCCTCCGTTCAGCACATCGGCGCCACTGCCGGCCATGAGCACTGTTCCACTCGTTGCGGCTTGAAGCAGGTCAGCGCCGGCGCCGCTCGCCATGGCCTCGAACCCGCTGAAAAAATCATGCCCAATCTGCGCCCCCATGGAACTGCCAACTGCAAAGTCGATTGTGACCCCCTCGGTGGCGCCAGCGTAGGTCAGCGTGTCGAAGCCCTCGCCCCCCGCAAACACGTCGTCGGCCTGGTCGTTTGCGGCGAGCACTACGTCGTCGCCTGGGCCGCTATCAATGAAGTCTGAGCCGAGACCGCCGATCAAGACGTCGCTTCCGTCCCCCCCGAAAAGCGCGTCGTCGCCGTCGCCGCCGTCGAGATGGTCGCGGCCGTCGTCGCCGTGCAGGATATCCCGTCCGGCCGCGCCGAACAGCTGGTCGGAACCAGACCCGCCGCGAGCCAGGTCGTCGCCGTCGTCGCCGTGGATCACGTCGTCCCCGGCGTCGCCGAACAGCCGGTCATTCCCGCCGCCGCCGAAAATAATGTCATTGCCCGTGCCGCCGAAGACGATGTCATTGCCGAGGCCGGCATAGACGATATCGTCGCCGCTACCCGCAACGATATGATCATCCCCCGTGCCGCCGAAGATTGTGTCCGCTCCGCCGCGCCCGTCGATAGTGTCATCACCGCCAAGGCCCTGGATTTCGTCGTCGAACTCCGTGCCGACAAGCAGGTCAGCCTGTTCGACGCCGATGATGGGCGGGGCGCGGACAACGTCCAGGAGAGCAGTTTGCGCAATCTTCTCTGTGCCGTCGGAGACGCCGTAGCTGAACGTCACAGGACCGAGATGACCGACCGCAGGCATATAGGTCCAGCCGCCCTCAGCTGTCTTGAGCGTACCGGCAGACGCCGTCAACTCAACAACCGCGAGGGCGTCCTTATCGAGGTCAATCGAGCCGGAAAGAAGCAGCGCCATCGGAATGAACACAGTGTGGGACTGGATGACCGACGGCAGGCGGACGGGGCCCGCCAGGGTCGGCGCACGGTTGGCGGCGGCCGGCGACGTATTGCCTGCGCCGCCTCCATTATTGGGGCCAGACCCATTGCCTGATCCACCGCCGGTTGATCCACCTGAGCCGACCGCACCAGCGTCGCCGCCCCCACCGCCCGCGCCTGACTGGCGGGAGGCGCCGTCCTGCGCCACAGGTGGTTCATTGTCGTTTTTGGCGATCGACGAGAAGGTCTGCGCCTCAGCCTGGCGGCGTGCATGCAGCGCTGCGATCCGATCAAAGTCCGGCAAACTTTCATGGCGAAGGAAGTCGCTGAACACATGTCCGCCACCACGGCGTGGCATATCGAAATCCTCGATCTCGTTTTCTTTTTCGGCGGATTTATGCTCCGGATCTGCGGAGGAGAACGCGAGCGCGACTGGATCTGGTTTGAGAGGCGACGCCTCTTGCTCTTGCAGTTTGGGAGTTTCCGGGCTCGGAGCCGCGGCCTGCACGCCCAGCACGCTTTTGAGATAGACAAGCAGACCAGTGAGAAAGGCGGCGACCGCGACGGGCATTCTGAGCGAATGCTGCTTGTCCTTGAAAAGATAGCTGTCGCGGGTGAGGCCGCGCTCTTGGGCGTCCGATTTCTTGAGCTGGATCTTGATCATGCCGGCACCCGAAGGCTGCGTGGAGCTGACTCTGGCTTGGGCTGCGGAATTGGCTGACGAACAGCCGGCTGAACAGTGGGCTGGGCGCCCGTGTTGAGGATCTGATCTTTCGGCCCGAAAGCGACCAGTCGGCCGTTTTGCACGACGCCAATTAAGTCGACGGCGGCGAGCACGCTTGGCCGGTGAGCAATGACGATGGCGACGCCGCCGCGCGCCTTCACGCTTTCAATCGCAGTTTTTAGCGCCGCGTCGCCATCGGCGTCGAGGTTTGAGTTCGGCTCATCCAGAACGACCAGGAAGGGGTCGCCATAGAGCGCCCGCGCCAGCCCGATGCGCTGGCGCTGGCCCGCTGAAAGCACCGAACCCTGTGGGCCGAGTTGCGTCTGGTAGCCATCGGGAAGACGCACGATCATTTCATGCACGCCTGCCGCCCGCGTCGCCTCAATCAGTTTCAGGGCGTCGGGCGTCTCGGCCAGGCGGGAAATATTCTCCTCCACCGTTGCGTCGAGCAGACTGACGTCCTGCGGCATGTAGCCGACATGCCGGCCGAGCGCCTCGCCGGGATAATGATCGAGTTCGGCGCCATCCAGGCGAATGCTGCCGCGCATGGTCGGCCACACGCCTGTCAGGGCGCGCACGAGCGTCGACTTGCCGCTGGCGCTCGGGCCAATGATTCCGACCGCCTGCCCAGCCTGAATTTCGAAGCTGACGTCGCTGAGCAGGACCTGGCCGGAGCCCGATGCAACGACCGTGACCTTCTCGACGCTGACCGATTTGACTGGTGCGGGAAGCTCTGTCTGCTGTATGGATGACGCGAGCGCCGCGACCGTCTCGCGCAGGCGGTAATAGGCCATGCGCGCGGCGACAAATGGCTTCCAGTTGGCGATGGCCGTGTCGACCGGCGCCAAGGCGCGACCCGAGGCGACTGAACAGGCGATGATAGCGCCGGCCGACAATTCGCCCTTGATGGTCAGGTAGGCGCCCATCCCCAGCAAAGCCGACTGCAGAAGCATGCGCAACACGCGCGAAATCGCTCCGAACGTGCCGGAAATATCGCTGGTGCGGGTCTGCAACTCCAGGTGCTCGGCGTTGGCCTCCTTGAAGCGACGAACCGCCGAGCCGGCGAAGCCCATCGCCTTCAGTACGTCGGCGTTGCGGGCGTTGGAATCTGCGATGGTGTTTCGCACCATCGCGGCCGCCCGCGTCTCCCCGCTGAGCCTGCGCGTGAGGACCTCGCTGAGCAGCGTGAGCATGGCCAAGATAAAAGCGCCCGCCATGGTCATGGCGCCAAGCCAGGGATGCAGTAAGTAGATGAAGGCCAGATAGAGCGGCATCCATGGCAGATCGAAAAAGGCGGAGGGACCCTGGCTGCCGAGAAAACCACGCACCGTGTCGACGTCGCGGCCCCGTTCCAGCGCCTCGGGCACTGAAAAGCCGAAGCGCGGCATGTCGATCGCCACGCGGTGCGCCAACGGACCGACCTTCTTGTCGAGCCGGGCGCCGACACGCACCAGAACCTGAGACCGGATAATGTCGAACAGACCCTGGAAGAGGTAGAGCCCGATCGCCAAGGCGGAGAGAGCCAGCAAGGTCGGAATGCTGCCGCTGGTCAAGGC
>JAIEQX010000045.1 GCA_019747375.1 Beijerinckiaceae bacterium
ATTGCCGACGCAGCCCCAAAAGCCGTGACCGCATGTCCCGAAGGAAAGCTCAACAAGGAGGATTTCACAGAAAACATATCGAAGTGGAACGGTCCCACCATGTCAAGCAATCGGGGACGCGCCCGACCAAACAGCGATTTTACGATGAGGGACAGGAGCCCCGACACGGCGAGTACCGCGAAGACGAAAAAGGCCCTGCCGGCAAGCAGGCCCAATGCAGCATCGACGCGGCGGCCGAGACCGCGATGACGCGCCAGGAGCGCGCCTGCGACAAGGAACGCCGAAACGCCGAAGAGCCAGCCGGATTCGCCCAGCATGTTGACGCGCTGGAACGGACCGCGCCATGCGTCCGAGATGTCACGCACGGCAACAGCCGCCCTCAAGTCGCCGAACCATGCGACCCAGACGATGAACCCGCACACCAGCATGACGACGGCCGCCTCGATATGGCGACCCGTGGTCGCGGACCCCCGCTCCCGAGCACGCCAGCGCGCAATGAAGTGACGCGACGCCTGATGCAGCGGCGCAAGATGCCGGGCGATCATCTCAACGGCCCGCGGCGCGCATAGACGCCGAGATCGAGATTACGGCCGCCGTTGAGATTGATGCCGGAAATGCGATCGGCCATCGAGACCGTCGAATCTGTCGCAAGCGCCGCTTTGAACGCGTCTTCCTGGCGCTTCTCGACGAAGGCGATGCGGCATGGCGCTTCATCGAGGAAGCGAGCCGCCCCCGCTCCATCGGTCATGAACAGGTCGGTCCCGGTCAGGAAGACCAGACTCGGCTCCCGATATCCGACGGTCGCGGGCGCAAGCCTGGGACAATTCGGCAGCGTCGCGGCGATCAAACGCGCGGATTCCGTGAGCCGGGGCGAGAGTCTGAATGGATCGAATGGCCCACTGGTGAGTATGCCGCTGAAGATCAGCACGTAGGTCATGCCTGCAAGCGCTGCGCCGCCGATGATTGACGTCTCCAGGTTTTCGCGGCCAATGTCGCGCAGCAGGTGCAAGCCCAGCCAGAGCAGGAACGGCATGACCGCGAACGTCGCCGTTCCAGGCAGCCTTTGGCCCCAGACCGCGAGCCCGATTCCCGCCACGAGCAACAGGAAAGCAAGTCCAGGGACCATCAGAAGAACAGGCCGTGACCACTTTCGGTCCATGGCCAAGGCGCCACGTTCAGCGGCGAGAGCCACCAGAATGGCGAGCGCTGGATAGACCGGCAGCACGTAGTGCGGGAGTTTGGTCGGCACGATTTCGAACAGGATCCAGGCCGGCACGATCCAGGCCAGGAGAAAAGCGACTTTCGGATCCTTGCGCGCCGCCCAGGCGAACGGCGCGGCCAGGGCGACGAAAGGCGCCATGGGCCAGGCTGTCGCCCAAAATACAGCGAGATAAGTGCCAGGAGGGGCGCCGTGAGACTCCTGCCCCGAGCCGACCTTGCTCAGCATGTCCGCGCCCACGGAATCGGCCAGAAAGGCCCCCTTGGTGGCGATCATAATCAAGATGAACCATGGCACGACGAGAGCAAGGGCCCAGAAGAGGCCCGGCAGCGGGCGCGTCGCCCCCAGCCAGCGGCCTGATCGATCCTTGATCGCAAGGGCGATGACGGTGAAAGCTGCGATCATGGGGGTAATCGGCCCCTTGATCAGCAGCCCGAGGCCGATGGACGTCCAGAAGACAAACGGCAGGAACAGCGACTTTCCTGACGTCTCATCGCTACCGGATGGCTCCTTCGAGGCGAAATAAAACCGCGCCAGCGCGCCCATGGCTCCGACCACCGTCGCGAGAATCACCGCGTCGGTCTTAGCCAGCCGGGCCTCGACGCCGAGGAGCACTGTGGAAGCCAGAAGGAGAGCGGCCAGGAAGGCGTTGCGGCGCGACACAAAGGCGAGCGCCGTCCAATACGTCAGAAGCACGGCCGAGGCGGCGCCCAAGAGCGACACAAGGCGGTAAAGCCAGATCGTGGTGCGCGCTTGCGGCAGGCCGAGAGCGTCGGCAGCGCCTACGATCGCCGCCTGCATCCAGTAGATGCCGACTGGCTTCTTGTTGCGGGCTTCGTCCTGAAAACGGATGGCGACGAGGTCGCCCGTTTCCAGCATCTGTTTCGTGGCCTGAGCGAAACGCGGCTCGTCCCGATCCATGGGCTGCATTGTGAAAAAGCCGGGCAGAAACAGCGCCAGGGACACAATGACGAGCCAAAGCGTCGCACGACGGTGCGAGGCGAGAGTATGGTCCAGGGCGGCGGCAGCCGGCTCGATGATCCTGGCGATCGTCATGAATGTTCCGAATAGCGGGCCAGCCGCGTCACCGGTCCGGCGCGGGCGATTGAGTCATCGCGCTCGGGCGCGCAGGCGCTTTTAGGCCGAAGCGAGCCAAGCGGCAAGATCGAGATCGCCCGGGCCTCCAGTCAAGCTTGAGGCCAGAGCATGTTCTCCTCGAAAAAGCCCTTGATGGCCGCATCAAAGGCCGCCGGATCTTCGATGCAGCATGCATGTCCGGCGCCGGGCAGGACCACGTGCCGAGCACCGGGAATGTTTTCCGCGGTTTCACGACCCCGTTCCAGGGAATTATCGTGTTCGCCGTTGATGACGAGCACTGGCATGTCGATAGAGCCTAACCGAGGCAACATGTTTTCCGCGCCGCGCGCCTCGAAGATACGGGCGATTGATTGTCCGTCCAGCCTTTCAGCGTCATCGCAAAACATGTCCATGACCCACCTGCCCGTTCGGGTTTCGGTGAAGCCCGGCGCGAAAAGTTCCGGCATGTAGAGGGGTCTGTATGTTCCTGGCCCCATTGTGGTGAAGGCCTCGACGCGTTTTTCGATGCTGCCGCCAGGGCGGCTCGAACCGCCAACCAACACCAGCGCGCGGGCGCGTTCCGCATGATCCAGGCCGATCTTCAAGGCGATGCCGGAGCCGACGCTGACCCCAAGGAAAATGGCCTGCGCGACCCCGAGATCGTCGCAGACCCCGAGCACGTCCTGAGCCATGTCCTCCAGACTGAAGGGATGGGTGGGCTTGTCGGAAAGGCCATAACCCCGCAAATCAACCGCCACCACGCGATAAAATGCTGCGAAGCGAGCGGCTTGATAGAGGAACAGCCGCCTGTCGTACGGATTCGCGTGGACCATGACGAGAGCCGGACCGCCGCCGTTCACCTCGTAATGGATGTCGAGGCCGTTGGCGGTGCTGATCGGCATGGGCTTCTTTCCAAGTATTGATCGCCACGGACGCGAGTCGGGCCATTCACGCCAATCAAGCGGCTCAGGCGAGGCGTGACAAGCCGAATTTCTTCACGTCCTTCAGCAAGGCGACGAAGCGTTCGGCCTGGAACTGCGCCGTGGCCTTGCCCTTTTCGGCGGCGCCGAGACTCGCGTCTCCGGCGGCTCCGGAAGACTGCAGATCCTGCGCGATCCACGCAAAGGCCGAAAATCCTGTCGCCCGCAAGACTTCAAAGTCTTCAGCGATTTTGAGGCTTTCCGGCCAGAAGGCCCCGGCCTTTTCCATACGCACGAGGTCGGGTCGGAAATGCAGCATCAGGGAGGTTTCGATGTCTCCCGCGTGAATGCCGACTTCCGTTTCAGCCTGCGTATACATTCCCGGAGGCAGGCCGAAGCGCCGCCAGGTGCATACGACGGCGAGCATCTGGAGGCGCACGCGCAACTCGCGCGCCACGACGTTGAGAATGTCGAGATTGCCGCCGTGAGAGTTCACGAAGACGATCTTGCGCAGACCCGCGCGATGCACGCATTCGCCAAGTTCGGTCCAGACTTCCAAAGCAAGACGGGCGCTTAACGTCAGGGTTCCGGGCGAGCGCAAGTGCTCGTTGGACTTGCCTATCGACTGTACGGGCAGCACGAGGATGTCCAGATCCGCTGGCAATCGCCGTGCGGTCTCGGCAATCATATGTTCGGCAATGGTCGTATCTGTCGAAACCGGCAGATGCGGACCGTGCTGTTCGGTGGCGGCGACCGGTACGACCGCGATAGTGGTCTCGGGATCGAGGCCCTCGAAGTCGAGCGTTGTGAGATCGCTCCAGAGTCTGAATGTCATGTCGTTTCCCGCAATCAGGTTTTCACGGCGACGTAGGTGCGCATCTTGCCGGGATTGAGCAGGCCATAAGGATCGACCTGCGCCTTGAAACCAATCTGGTCCGCGTCTGCCCGCTTGTGGCGACTGCCATCCTCCAAAGTCACGACATGCGGGTTGGCGATCATCACGCCATTACTCTCATGCAAAGCCATAATCTCGTTGAGACGCTCGGGCGTCGTGTAGCGAACGACAGGGAGCGCGCTGCAGGTGAGGCGTCCCCCGAAGCGGATGAATTCAAGGTGAGGGATGACTTCATCGCCGAACATGTCGCGCATCATCCGCACCTGCACGAGCGCCCTGTCATGCGCATACAGACACTGAAGGTAGGTGACGGAGCGGTCGCTCTTCAGCATCTGCAGCGTTGTGTGGTTCCAGGTATATTCGTAGATGGGGGTCCGGCCCGGCGCCTCGTCAAATGGTTCTTCGAAGGTGAGCATGCCGCGCCCCCCGAGGGCCTCGCAAAAAGCCTCCATCGAAATGGAGGCGATCATGCAGATCAGGATGCTTTTGCCTGGCGGACAGGCGGGCGCGAGCGAAGCGAAATAGGATGGCAGCGGCCATGAAATCGGGCTGACGAGCTTCTTGATGATGCCGTCCGCCATGGCGATGTCGAGGCCGACATTTGCGGCTTCCATAAAGTCGTCGAAAGCCACGACGACTTCCACCCAGTCCCAGGCGGGCGCCAACGGCATTTCCAGCGCCGTGATGATGCCTGTCGTGCCATAGGCGCGATTGACCTTCTGGGCGGCGTCGCCGCGCAATTCGATGATCCGGGGTTCTTCCTCGAGCGTGACAATCCGGGCCGCCACGATATTTCCGGGCTCGCGCAGGCCCCCATACGTGACCGATCCGACGCCGCCGGATCCACCCGCCACAAAGCCGCCGATCGTGGCGCTTCTCTTTGTGGATGGGTGCATGCGCAACTCCCAGCCGGTGGGACGCAGAGCAGCATCGATATCATGCATGCGCGCGCCGGCGCCCACGCGCACAAGGCCGGGCTTCGACCATTCGATGGCCGTCAGGGAATCCATGTCGAGCAGCACTCCGCCCTCCAGGGGCACGGCCTGTCCGTAATTGCCGGTGGCGCCGCCGCGCACGGTCAACGGAATGCGCAGTTTCGCGCATGCGGCGGCGACGCGCACGACTTCGGCCTCGTCGCGTGGCGAAACGATGATATCCGCTGACTTGCCGTTGAGACTCGCATTGAGGATCGGGCTATACCAGAAGAAATCACGCGACCTGCGACGGACGATCTGCGTCTCTGTCGTGACGGGCACGTCTCCAAGCGCTTCGATCAAAGCTTCGACGGGATAGCGCGACCGCTCGCCCAGAGGGGCGGTCGCCGAGACGGTAGAATTCATGTCAGGACCCTGAAGGCTGTTTTTGCGGCGGCAGATAGGCGGTGGCTTCGACTTCGACGAGGACGGCGCAGCCGGGAAGCATTCTCGAGACTTCTACGACTGTGCTGACTGGTGAATCGTCGGGGAAGAAGCTTTTCCGAACACGGCTGTAAACCGGATAGTCCCGCAGATCGCGGAAGTACTGGACCAGCTTGAACACGTCCGACATCGAGCCGCCGGCCTCCTCGATCAGGCTGCGGATCCGGTCGAAGACGACCCAGCTTTGCGCGGCGATCGGCCCTTCAAATACGTCGACCGATATTTCGCCGGTGCGGCCAAGCTTGTCGGCGATTCCGCGTGGCAGGTCGTCGTAGCCGGCCACGACCGATCCGGTCGATGCATCCACCGCGATGACGCCGGACATGAAAATGAAATCGCCCTTTCGCTTCCAGGCCGCGTAGCGGGCAAGCGGGGCGCCGGCGGACTTCGTCATGGATAGCCGTTCCTGTCAGTTCGATTTTCAATCGCATCACATGTTTGCAAGACGCGTGCCCCACGGCCATTCCGCCCCGATGCATGGCATGGGACGTGCAACCCGACCTGGGATAATATCTCTGGAGGACGACACGTGGTTCATCTGCTTGCCCGACGCACTCTTTTTACAGCCGCCGGCGCCGCCCTTCTGGGACTTTCGGTCCTCGCGCCCTCGATCGCAGCCGCTCAGGCCCCCGCAGCGCCTCAGAAGCTGACCGTTCGCTTCACCTGGAAGCTCAAGGGAGAATATGCGCCTCTCTTCGTGGC
>JAIEQX010000124.1 GCA_019747375.1 Beijerinckiaceae bacterium
CCGCCGCCGGCCCCATCGTGCCCCTCACGACCGCGCCGCTGTCGCCGGGCGGACGGCTCGCCACCGCCTCTCGGCGGGTCAATCCGCTGGGCGACGCCGAGGCCGCCGCCATCGTCGACAAGGGACTCGTGCAGGGCCGCCCGCAGGCCGCGCGCCCGGGCCGGGCCGACGACTTCGCCTGGCCGAAAAACTGAACGAAAAGTCCGGCATTCCGGAGCGGCCCGTTAACTCTCGGGGCTCCCGCCGAAATCCTCACACGTTCTCGATGGAACAAAGCGCACAGCGACGCTGTTTCGAAACAGCCAATCGCGCCGTGATTTGACCACGTGAAGGATCGGATGATGTCCCGGAAACTCCCGCTTTTCGTCGCCGCAGCAGTCTCCGCCCTTGTTGCGGCGACGAGCGCGAGCGCCTTCGACAATCTGCGCACCTACGAGCAGAACGCAGCCGCCGCCTACCAGACCGCCGCGCTCGTCGATCCGACGATTGCGCGCGACTATCCGGTCAACACGCGCGTCCTCGTGCGCGACCCCACCGAGCAGGCGCCCGGCACGATCACGATCGACACGAAGAACCGCTATCTCTACCTCTCGCTCGAGAGCGGCGATGCGATCCGCTATGACGTCGGCGTCGGCCGCGAGGGCTTTGACTGGAGGGGCCGCGCCAAGATCGCCCGCAAGGCCGAATGGCCGTCCTGGACGCCCCCCGCCGAAATGCTGAAGCGCCGTCCCGACCTGCCGCGCCATATGGTGGGCGGGCCGGAAAACCCGCTCGGCGCGCGCGCCATGTATCTTTATTCCGGCGGGCGCGACACGCTTTACCGCATCCACGGCACCAGCGAGCCCTGGACCATCGGCGAGGCGGTCTCCTCCGGTTGCATCCGCATGCTCAATGACGATGTGATCGATCTCTACAGCCGCGTGCGCATCGGCGCGCAGGTCCAGGTTCTCTGACCATCACCGAAGGGTCCGACATGTTGTTTCGTGGAGTTCACGCGTTTCGAAACGCCCTCGTGGCCATAGGCCTCGGGGGCCTGGCCATCGCGCAGGCCGGCGCCGCCATGGCGCAGGGCCTGCCGCCCGGCGCCTATGCCGACCCGCGCGGCGCCTATCTCGACCGCCCGCTCGGCGTGCCGGTGCAGCGCGGCGGCTATGATTACGACATGGACCCCTATGCCGCGCCCGACGACGGCTATGCGCCCCAGCGCGCCTATCCGACAAGCACGCGCCGCCTCGTCACCGCGCCGGTGCGCCACGCCAAGGGCACCGTCGTGGTCGATACGCGCAGCCGCAATCTCTACCTGATGATGGGCGACGGCCGCGCCATGGCCTATGGCATCGGGGTCGGCCGTCAGGGCTTCAGCTGGAAGGGCCAGGCTCGCGTCGGCCGCAAGGCGCAATGGCCAGGCTGGACGCCGCCCGCCGCCATGCTCAAGCGCCGTCCGGACCTGCCGCGCCACATGGTCGGCGGCATCGACAATCCGCTCGGGGCCCGCGCGCTCTATCTCTACCAGGGCAACAAGGACACGCTGTTCCGCATCCACGGCACGAACGAGCCCTGGACGATCGGACAGGCTGTCTCGTCCGGCTGCATCCGGATGCTCAACAATGACGTGGTGGACCTGTTCGGCCGCGTGCCGGTCGGCGCCCGCGTCGTCGTGCTCTGAGAACGCGCTTTTGAGAAAGAGCGCCTCTCCCGCGGGAGAGGCGCTCAGGAGTCAGCGCGGCAGGACGGTCGAACCCATCAGGAACTTGTCGACCGAATGCGCGGCCTGTCGGCCCTCGCGGATCGCCCAGACGACCAGCGACTGGCCGCGGCGCATGTCGCCGCAGGCGAAGACCTTTTCCTTCGAGGCCTTGTAGCCGATCGTGTCGGCCGCCACATTGCCGCGCGCGTCGAGCTTGAGATCGAGGTTCTGGATCAGCCCCTCGTGGATCGGCGCGACGAAGCCCATGGCGAGCAGAACGAGATCGGCCTTGAGGTCGAATTCCGTGCCGGGGATCGCCTGGAACTTGCCGTCGACCCGCACGCAGCGCAGCTTCTTCACCGCCCCGCCCTCGCCGATGAACTCGACGGTGTTGACGGCGAAATCGCGCTCCGCGCCTTCTTCGTGGCTCGACGAAGTGCGCAGCTTCAGCGGCCAGTCGGGCCACGTCAGCAGCTTGTTTTCCTTTTCGGGCGGCTTCGGCATGATTTCGAGCTGCGTCACCGACAGCGCGCCCTGGCGCACCGACGTGCCGATGCAATCCGAGCCCGTATCGCCGCCGCCGATGACCACGACATGCTTTCCCGACGCCACGATCGGCGCATTGGTCAGCAGCGCTTCCTTGCCGACGCGGCGGTTCTGCTGCGGCAGGAAATCCATGGCGAAATGCACGCCCTGCAGGTCGCGGCCCGGGATCGGCAGGTCGCGCGGCTTCTCGGACCCGCCCGCCAGAACCACGGCGTCATATTGCGCCATGAGATCGTCGTGCGAGAGATCGACCCCGACATTGACGTTGTAATGGAACGTCACGCCCTCGCCTTCCATCTGCTTCACGCGACGGTCGATGAGATGCTTCTCCATCTTGAAGTCGGGAATCCCGTAGCGCAGCAGGCCCCCGGCCTTGGCGTGCTTCTCGAAGAGATGCACGTCATGGCCCTGGCGGCCGAGCTGCTGGGCGGCCGCGAGGCCCGCCGGGCCAGAGCCGATCACCGCGATCTTCTTGCCGGTCTTCTTGGACGGCGTCTCGGACTTGAGCCAGCCTTCCTTCCAGGCGCGGTCCACGATGGCGCATTCGATCGTCTTGATCGTCACCGGCGAGTCCGACAGGTTCAGCGTGCACGACGCTTCACAGGGCGCCGGGCAGACGCGGCCCGTGAACTCCGGGAAATTGTTCGTCGAATGCAGGTTGCGCGACGCCTCTTCCCAATTGCCGTGGTAGACGAGGTCGTTCCAGTCCGGGATCTGGTTGTTCACCGGACAGCCGTTGTGGCAATACGGAATGCCGCAGTTCATGCAGCGCGCGGCCTGGTCCTTCGTGGTCTCTTCCGACAGCGGAAGCACGAATTCCTTGTAATGCCGGATGCGATCCGACGCCGGCGCATAACGCCGGTCGCGACGGTCGATCTCGAGAAATCCGGTCACCTTACCCATCGGATCACTCCCCCGCGGCAGCCAGAGGCTGCTCGTCCTTGGCCATCAGTTCCGCCAGCGCGCGCCGGTATTCGACCGGCATGACCTTGCGGAACTTCACCTTGTAGTTCTCCCAATCGTCGAGAATGTCCTGGGCGCGCGTCGAGCCCGTGAACTTCGCATGATTGGCGATCAGCTGATGCAGGCGTTCGGCGTCATAGCGCGTCATGTCGCTCATCACGTCGACGCGGCCATGATGCAGCAGGTCTCCGCCCTGGTGGTTGAGGCGCTGGTTGAGTTCCTCCTCCTCTTCCACCGGCTCGAGATCCACCATCGCCATGTTGCACCGCTTTTCGAAGCTGTTGTCCTCGTCGAGCACATAGGCGATGCCGCCCGACATGCCGGCGGCGAAATTGCGGCCGGTCTGGCCGATCACCACCACGATGCCGCCCGTCATATATTCGCAGCCATGGTCGCCCGTGCCCTCCACGACCGCGATGGCCCCGGAATTGCGGACCGCGAAACGCTCGCCCGCGACGCCGCGGAAATAGCACTCGCCGGAAATCGCGCCATACAGGACGGTGTTGCCCACGATGATCGACTCGTGCGGCGTGATCTTGTCCGCCGATTTGGGCGGATAGATCATGATGCGCCCGCCTGACAGGCCCTTGCCAACATAATCATTGGCCTCGCCTTCGAGCTCCAGCGTCACGCCATGGGCGAGCCACGCGCCGAAACTCTGGCCGGCCGTGCCCTTGAGCATCACATGCACGGTGTCGTCCGGCAGGCCGGTATGGCCGTATTTGCGCGCGATGGCGCCCGACAGCATCGCCCCGGTGGTGCGGTTGGTGTTGTTGATCGCGCTTTCGATGCGTACGCGCTCGCCGCTCTCGATGGCGGGCTTCGCCTGTTCGATGAGCTTGCGGTCGAGCACCGCCTCGAGCTTGTGATCCTGGTTCTCCGAATGGAAGATCGGCAGGTTCTCGCCCGCATCCGGCTTGTGGAACAGGCGGCCGAAGTCGAGACCCTTGGCCTTCCAGTGATCGATGGCGCGATCGCGGTCGAGCATCTGCATCTGGCCGACCATTTCGTCGAACGTGCGATAGCCGAGTTCCGCCATCATCTCGCGCACTTCCTCGGCCACGAAGAAAAAGAAGTTGATGACATGCTCGGGCTGGCCGACGAAGCGCTTCCGCAGCACAGGATCCTGCGTGGCGACGCCGACCGGGCAGGTGTTGAGATGGCACTTGCGCATCATGATGCAGCCCGCCGCAATCAGCGGCGCGGTCGCGAAGCCGAATTCGTCGGCGCCGAGCAGCGCGCCCACGATGACGTCGCGTCCCGTGCGCAGGCCGCCATCGACCTGCACGGCGATGCGCGAGCGCAGGCGGTTGAGCACCAGCGTCTGGTGCGTTTCCGCAAGGCCGATTTCCCAAGGCGATCCGGCATGCTTGATCGAGGTGAGCGGCGACGCGCCCGTGCCGCCTTCATAGCCCGAGATCGTCACGTGATCGGAGCGGCCCTTGGCGACGCCCGCCGCGACCGTGCCGACGCCGACTTCCGAGACGAGCTTCACGGAGACAAGCGCCTCCGGATTGACGTTCTTCAGGTCGTAGATCAGCTGCGCCAGATCCTCGATCGAATAGATGTCGTGGTGCGGCGGCGGAGAGATGAGGCCGACGCCCTGGGTCGAATGGCGCACCTTGGCGATCACCGCATCGACCTTGTGGCCGGGCAGCTGGCCGCCTTCGCCGGGCTTTGCGCCCTGCGCCATCTTGATCTGCATCATGTCGGAATTGACGAGATATTCCGTCGTCACGCCGAACCGGCCCGACGCCACCTGCTTGATCGCGGAGCGCATCGAATCGCCGTTGCCCATGCGGGTGTAGCGGTCAGATTCCTCGCCGCCCTCGCCGGTGTTCGACTTGCCGCCGATGCGGTTCATCGCAATGGCGAGCGTGGTATGGGCCTCGCGCGAGATCGAGCCATACGACATGGCCCCGGTGGCGAAGCGCTTGACGATCTCGGCCGCCGGCTCGACCTCGTCGAGCGGCACGGCGGCGCGTCCGTCTTCCGCCGCGGTCTTGATGCGGAACAGGCCGCGGATCGTCAGCAGCCGCTCGGACTGATCGTTGAGCAGCTTGGCGAAGGCGCGATACTTTTCCTGGCTGTTGCCGCGCACGGCGTGCTGCAGCAGCGACACCGTCTGGGGCGACCACGAATGCGCCTCGCCGCGAATGCGGTAGGCATATTCGCCGCCGACTTCCAGCGACGTGCGATAGACCGGCGAGTCGCCGAACGCGTCGCGATGGCGCGACACGGTCTCCTCCGCGACTTCCGGCAGGCTCACGCCTTCGATCGTCGTGGCGGTGCCGGCGAAAAAGCGCTGCACGAAGGAGCGCGACAGGCCGATGGCGTCGAAGATCTGCGCGCCGCAATAGGACTGGTAGGTCGAGATGCCCATCTTGGACATGACCTTCAACAGGCCCTTGTCGACCGACTTGATGAAGCGCTTCACCACTTCATAGGCGTCGACTTCCTCGGGGAAGTCGCGCGCCATGGCGGCCAGCGTCTCGAACGCGAGATAGGGATTGATGGCTTCCGCGCCATAGCCCGCCAGACACGCGAAATGATGCACTTCGCGCGCTTCGCCGGTCTCGACCACGAGGCCGACAGACGTGCGCAGGCCCTTGCGGATCAGGTGGTGATGCACGGCCGCGGTGGCGAGCAGCGCCGGGATCGGAATGCGGTCCGGCCCCACCATGCGGTCCGACAGGATGATGATGTTGTAGCGGCCCTGCACGGCGGCCTCGGCGCGCTCGCACAGGCGCTCCAGCGCGCCCTCCATGCCCTCGACGCCGCGATCGGCCGCATAGGTGATGTCGAGCGTCTTGGTGTCGAACGAATCCTCGAAATGCCCGATGCAGCGGATCTTCTCCAGATCCTCGTTGGTGAGGATCGGCTGGCGGACCTCGAGACGCTTCTTGTGCGAATTGCCTTCGAGATCGAAGATGTTGGGACGCGGACCGATGAACGACACGAGGCTCATGACGAGTTCCTCGCGGATCGGATCGATCGGCGGGTTCGTCACCTGGGCGAAGTTCTGCTTGAAATAGGTGTAGAGCAGCTTCGA
>JAIEQX010000226.1 GCA_019747375.1 Beijerinckiaceae bacterium
GCTGGAAATGCTCAACAGTCGCAAGATTTCCGCCATGCTGGTGGTCGACGAAGCAAACAGGCCGTGCGGCATCGTGCATCTGCACGACCTGTTGCGTGTCGGCGTAGCTTGACGGGATTTTTACTTTGTCAGCTCGCGGCTTCGGCTTCGAGCGCCTCGATGACTTTCGGGCGCGCAGAGACGCGGTCGAAATATGTCTGCAGCGTCGGCCAGTTCGAAAGATCGAATTTCATCGCCTTCGCCCAGCGGAGAATGACGAAGAGATAACCGTCTGCGACCGTGAAATGATCGCCCATCAGATATTGTTTCTCGGCCAGCTCCCCGTTGAGATATGTGAAACGCGCCTCAAGCTGCTCTCGCACAATCGGTTTGTAGTCTTCCGGCGTGGTCGGCTTGAAAAGAGGGCTGAATCCCTTGTGCAGTTCGGTCGTGATGAAGTTCAGCCATTCGATCAGGCGGTAGCGCTCCATCGTGCCGGCGTGAGGCGCGAGCTGCGCGCCCGGCGCCTGGTCGGCGATATATTGCACGATGGCTGGACCCTCTGTCAGCACGTCGCCCGCGTCCGTCACGAATGCCGGCACTGATCCCTTGGGATTGATCGATCTGAAATCGGCTCCCGACGCCGTGACCTTGGCGCGCAGGTCGACCTTTTCCAAATCGAACGTGAAGCCGCCCTCGCGCAATGCGATGTGAGGTGACAATGAACAGGCGCCCGGCGAATAGTAGAGCTTCATGAAAGCCTCGTGGTTTTGAGAAGAGGGCTCTCATATCACGGGGTTAAACGCCCAGCGATCACATGCCTGTTGTCGGATGCGGCTCCACATCGAGAATTGCGCCGTCCCGCGCCAGACCGATGACGCGAACTCGAGCGCCGACAGGCAGATCCGGTCCTGCAACCCTCCAGACGGTGTCATCGATCCGCACCATGCCGAAACCATCCACGATCGCTTCCTGCAACCGGGCTTCGCGACCGATCAAAGCCGCGGCGCGGCGGTTCAGAAATGGTGCGTCAGAACTCGTCTCGTCACGCGAACCATAGAAGCGACTGCCGGCGAGAACAAAAAGGCCCGTAAACAGGCCGAATGTGAGCAATAGCCACGGCAGGTCGAGCGGGATGAAAATCAGCAGCAGACCATTCGCAAGCGCCGCCAGCCCGATCCACAGCATGAACAAACCGGGGGCCAGCGCTTCGGCTGCGCAGAGCAATATGCCGACGATCAACCAAGTCCATGCGTTTGTGGCCAGGCTCATGATTGCCCCGGGGTCGAGCGTGCGGTGGGCGGCACCGAGCCGCGGCGCTGCGCCGTCTGCTGCGCGGTCGCGTCAAGCGCGGAACGCGTCAGTTCGGCGATGCCTCCGATTGTTCCAGCGAGGCCCGCCATTTCCATTGGCATGACGAAGACCTTCTGGTTCGGGGCCTTGGCGAGCGAATCTATGGCGCTGACGTATTTTTCCGCGATGAAATAGTTGAGCGCCGAGAGATCTCCCTTGGCGATCGCTTCGCTCACCATAGCGGTTGCGGCAGCCTCCGCCTGCGCCTGTCGTTCGCGCGCCTCCGCGTCTCTGAATGCCGCTTCCTTGCGACCTTCGGCGTCCAGCATGACGGCTTGCTTACGGCCTTCGGCGCGCAGGATGTCGGCTTGTCGCTGTCCTTCGGCCTCGAGCACGGCCGCGCGCTTTTCGCGTTCGGCCATCATCTGGCGCGCCATGGAATCGATGAGGTTTTTAGGCGGCACGATGTCCTTGATCTCGACGCGATTGATTTTGATGCCCCATGGGCCTGCCGCCGCGTCGATCACCTGCAGCAGTTGCACATTGATGGAATCCCGGCGAGACAGAAGCTCGTCGAGATCCATCGACCCCATGACGGTCCGGATATTGGTCATCAACAGGTTGAGCAAGGCATTCTGTAGATCCGCGACCTCATAGGACGCCCGGGCGGGGTCGAGGACTTGAAAAAAGGCGACTCCGTCCACGGTGACGGACGCATTGTCGCGTGTGATGACTTCCTGCGAAGGAACATCGAGCACTTGTTCCATGACGTTCATTCGACGACCTATGCCGTCGATCCACGGCACGATCAGCCCGAGGCCTGGCGTTAGCGTCTTGTGATACCGGCCGAATCGCTCGACCGTGTAGGCGTAGCCCTGTGGCACCTGCCGCACGCCCATCAGGATGGTGACGATGACGAAAATCACCACGGCAAGCGCGAAGAGGCCGAAGCCCGAAATGTCACCCATAGACGAACTCCCTGCCTGTAGCGCCTCTCGAACTCCGACTCAAATACGCTGCAGCTTTGCATTTGGAGCCTGTTCCGTCGAGACGGACTGGCCGAGCGGCGGCGCAGGTTCCTTTCGGCGACGGGTCGTCTATAAGGTCCGCGAAGCTTGGAGCCGCTGATGGATCTCACCGTCACACATGATAATCCGGTCCCGCCCGGGGCTTCGGTCGGGGCGATCCGGGCTGCGGATGGAGTGACCCTGCGCGTGGCGCGATGGATGCCTCAGAGTGAGCCGCGCGGCACGCTTCTGATTGCAACGGGACGGTCGGAGTTTATCGAGAAATACTTCGAAACAATCGGTGAAGCGCTGACGCGCGGCCTCGTCGTGGTGTGTTTCGACTGGCGCGGGCAGGGATTGTCGGATCGCGAGCTTTCGAACCCGGCGAAGGGTCACATCGACGACTTCGCACTATACGAGAGGGATTTGTGGAGCATCACCGAACAGGTTCTGGGACCTTTTTGTCCCAAGCCGTGGTTCGCTTTGGCTCATTCTATGGGAGCCGCGATTCTACTGGAACAGGCGCGCCGCAATCGCTCTCCCTTCGCCCGTATGGTGCTGACGGCGCCGATGATCGACATTTTCGGATTGCGCCAACCCGGTTTCGCCCGCTGTCTCGCCATCATCCTCGATTCCTTCGGACTCGGCGGCGCCTTCATACCCGGAGGCGGAGGCCGGGCGCTGATCGACCGACCGTTCGAGGGCAATCTGCTCACGTCTGACCCGGTGCGATACGCCCGCGTCCAGGGGATACTTCAGGCTGAGCCCCGTCTCGCGTTGGGCGATCCGACCGTCGCGTGGATTCATGCCGCGTTTCGTCTCATGCAAAAATTCGCAGACCCGGAATACCCGCGCCTCATAACCACCCCGACCCTGATCATCGCGGCGGCCGATGACCGAATCGTCAGCACGTCCGCGATAGAGCGCTTTTCAGCACGATTGAAGGCGGGCCGCATGGTTTGCCTCGGCAAGGCGCGACATGAAATCCTGCTCGAAACCGACGAGGTGCGGGCGCAATTCTGGGCGGCGTTCGACGCCTTCGTGCCCGGGACCCTGGGAGAGGCTGAATCCTTACTTGCCCGCTATGGACGCGCTTCATAAGCGTTCAAGCGCTTTCCAGAAGTTTCAGCGCTTGTGCGTGGACGCGACGGTCGCCTGCCGCGATGATGGCGCCGCCATCGGCGGGGCTGCCGCCGCTCCAGTTTGTCACGATCCCGCCTGAGCCTTCGACAATCGGCACAAGCGCGACAATGTCATAAGGCTTCAGGCCACTTTCAATGACGAGGTCCACGTGGCCGGCCGCGATCATTGAATAGGCGTAGCAATCGCCACCGTACCGCGACAGCCGGACCTTTTCTTCGACCCTGCGGTAGGCGTCCAGCGTCCCGGGAGCCAGCAGCGCCGGGTGAGTGGTCATCAAGGTGGCCGAACTCAGGTCAGCGCAGGCCCGCGCATGCAGGCGACGCTCGACCGGCTTGCCGAGCCTGTCCAATCCGCGCCAAAGGGCGGATTTGCTGTCGCCCGAGAAACGCTCCCGGGTGAAGGGCTGGTGCATCATCCCGTAGCAGGGACGTCCATTGTGCTGCAGGCCGATCAAGGTTCCCCACACCGGCATGCCTGAGATGAAACTCTTGGTGCCGTCTATGGGGTCGAGAACCCACACGTATTCAGAACTGGGGTTCTTGTCGCCGAATTCCTCGCCGATGATCCCATGCTCGGGAAAGGATTGTTCTATCATCCGCCGCATGATGCTCTCGGCGGCCCGGTCAGCTTCAGTCACCGGATCGAAGACGCCGCCGCCGGACTTGTCATCCGCCCCCATCTGAGTGCGGAAGAAGGGCAGAATGGCTTCGCCCGAGGCCGTTGCCAAATCTTCGACGAAGCGCGCGAAATCGACAGCGGTCATGATGTCTCCGGAGCAGGCCCTTCGGCGACACATACAGGAGGTCATGCATGATGGCGAGGGGATAGGCTCCAAGGAAATCGGGAGAGCCCAAAAAGCCAACTTGCCGGCGCCGACGGCAAAAAGTCAGGCAATTCATGCGCTTGGAACGCTTACCGCGGCAGTCCGCCGCAGGCTTTAAAAATAGGTCAGCAAGGCTTGCGTTTTGTGCGTTGCACATGCATATTATCGCAGTGCGGCAACGATGTTGCTGCCGATGCCCTCCTTGGGCGTTTCCTCCCTTGACTTGGGCCGCCGACGAAAGTCGGCGGCCGTCTTTCTTTAGAGGGGGAGGGAGGTCGGTCGGACGATCTCGACCGGTCTCATTCGGCAGCCAGCGAGCGTCCCCGCCCCATGCCGGCCACTTGCCGGATCAGCGCTTCCGCCATGCGACAGAGATCGGCGCTGACCTGCGCGAATGCCGGCAGTCGCTCGAGCGACCTTTCATTCATGTAAATGGCGCGATTGATTTCGATCTGAAGAGCGTGAAACCCTGCTCCCGGACTGCCGTAGTGCTCTGTAATGAAGCCGCCGGCATACGGCTTGTTTCGCTGGACGGAATAGCCCATCCGCCGAAGCTCGTATTCGACCAGATCGACGATTGAGGCGCTACAGCTGGTGCCGTAGCGGTCGCCGAGTACGAAGTCCGTGTCGGGCCTATCAGCCGCTTCCGTTTTGCGGTCTGTCGAGCCCTGCGCAGCGTGGGCGGCGGAGGACGGCATGGAATGGCAGTCAATCAGGACTGCGAGGCCGTGAACCTCGGCGGCTCGCCGCATCAACAACCGGATGGCCTGATGATAGGGCTTGTACAGGCCCTCGATCCGCCGGATGGCCTCGTCCACCGGCATGCGCGCCGCATAGATCTCCTGGGCCTCCCCCACGACGCGCGCGATGGTGCCCAGGCCGCCCGCCACCCTGAGAGAGCGCGTGTTGGCATAGGGCGGCAGCTTGCCGTCGAACATGCGCGGGTCCAGTTCGTATGGCTCGCGATTCACGTCGAGGAATGCTCGCGGAAAGTGCGCGCGCAACAATGGTGCGCCCAGGTCGGGCACACCGGCGAAAAGCGCGTCCACGAAGGCGTCCTCGGAGCGGCGCAAAGCCAGCGCGTCCAGCCGGGCTGCAGACAGGAAGCGGGCCGGATAGATGGCTCCCGAATGCGGCGAAGAGAACACCAGCGGTGAGGTCAGCGAGGGTGGCTCGATGACGTCGAACGGCGGGTCGAGCTCAGGCTCGGTCGTCTCGGAGGACGATCCGAGCAGCGCATCTCCCCAACCGATCTTGGGCCGCCTCATTTCCGTCTCCATCTCGTCCCGATGTCGTCTCTTGCCGGTTGCACGCACTGTGCCAACCCGGGCGCCCCATGTCCACGACCGGATTGCCGCATTGGGTCCGGACGTTAATCATGGGGAGTTCAATGATTCCCCGGCTTCTTCCGGATTTTTCACGGCTTATTTACCGTCCCGGGTGTTTATGCTGAGGCAGTGTCCCGCGTGAGGCCAAGATGAACGAGTCCGTTGTTAATTCCACAAAGATCCTCCTCGCCGAAGACGACAACGACATGCGCCGCTTCCTGGTGAAAGCTCTCCAGAACGCCGGCTACGACGTTGCTTCCTTCGATAATGGCCTCTCGGCCTACAACCGTTTGCGTGAGGAACCGTTCGAGCTTCTGCTGACTGATATCGTCATGCCCGAGATGGACGGGATCGAACTCGCCCGGAGGGCGACGGAACTCGATCCCGATATCAAGGTGATGTTCATCACCGGGTTCGCGGCTGTCGCCTTGAATCCTGACAACAACGCCCCCAAGGAAGCCAAAATCCTCTCGAAGCCCTTTCATCTGAAAGACCTGGTCAACGAGGTGCAGCGGCTGCTCGCGGCTTGAAACACCCAGATGGGCCGGGGCCGGTCGCGTAAAGCGCTTGCACGCCGTGGCGCGAGCCATTATACCCCGCCCATTCCGATTGCACGGGCGACGCCGCCCGCGCCTCGGGCGCGTAGCTCAGCGGGAGAGCACTACGTTGACATCGTAGGGGTCA
>JAIEQX010000169.1 GCA_019747375.1 Beijerinckiaceae bacterium
GCGGCGAGATGGCCGCCCCATTCGTTGGCCTCGAGCAAGATCTCATTGGCGATGACGTCGAGCTTCGTCTGGACTTCGCCCTGGATGTTCTCGCTCTGCAGGGCGCCCAGCACGCCTTCCAGCGCGCCCTTGTTGACCGAATGGCTGATCGCCTTGCAGGCGCGCGCGACGATCTCGATCAGGAGGCGCAATTGCGGGGGAAGGGCCGCTTCCTTGCGCTGCTGCTCGATGAGGAATTGGGTCAGGGTCCTGCGTTTCATCTCGAACCTTATCTACTGGAACACGCAGGCCCCGGGCTCAGCCGGGGCCATTCGAGAGGAACATATCAAGATAGACCCGTCGATGCCATGGTCCGGCTCAGGGATGTACGGTTTCGGTAAACCAGTCGGTCGGCAACTCATGCCCGACGCCCTGTTCCCGCGCCCGGCGGTAGATCACGGAGCCGGCGGCCGCGAACTGATAGCCGAGCCCCAGATTGTTCAGGAAGCAGGTCACCTGCTCGTCGCTGTCGCGGCCCGTGACGCGTCCAGCGATCAGGTCGGGCAGGGTCGGGAAGGCCTTGAAGTCGAGCGCATTGGCGGCGTTCCAGCCGGCTTCCTTCTTGTTCTCCTGAAATTTCGCCCCCTTGGCGACGATCAGCATCGGGGCGGTGTCGTGCGTGTGGACCGCGACCTTGTCGGCCGCGCGAATGGCGTCGGGCTCGATTTCCGGCTTCTTGATCGACGACAGATGCACGCCCGGCTCGATCCACTTCTTGAAGAAGATCGGATCGATGGAATTGGTGCCGCACATCACGATGTCGGCTCCCGCAATCGCGTCCTCCGGCTGCTCGACAGGCGTCACCTTTATTCCAAGCAGCTCGCTCATGCGCGCGGAAAAAGCCTCGCGGTTCTCCCGGTTCGGAGAAAAGCACCGGATGGCCTTGATGTCTCGCACCGTGCAGGCGGCCACGAGTTGCGTCTCGGCCTGCCAGCCCGAACCCATGATGCCGATCGTCTCGGCATTCGCGCGCGCCATATATTTGATGCCAAGCCCGTTGGTGGCGCCGACGCGTATGCGCTGGAGCACGCCGTCGGGAAAGATCGCCAGCGGCTCGCCGTTATGCGTCGAAAACAGCAGCACCAGCCCGACGTAACGATCGTTCGGCGCTGCCGGCACCTTGACGCGGCGGTGGGTGTTGCCGACGAGCGGATTGGTGATGATGTCGGAATTGATCCTGATCGCGCTGACGCCGAGTTTCGGCACGACGCCATCCATGGACTTCAGGCCGTAGACGGCGTTCTCGCTATAGGTCGTCGGCGTCACGCAATCGGAGCGCTGGCGCGTGATGCCTCGTCCTTCCGCGAGTTCGAGATAGGCCTCTTCCAGCGCCTCGATGCAATCGGGCATGGTCAGGAGTTTCTCGACGTCGTCATTGGACAGGATGAGTGTCATGCGCTGTTTCCCCTCTGTGCCGGCGCGTCATGGCGCGCGCCTTGAGGCGCTTTTATAGCAGCACTCCGGCGCGCATGCCCAGCAGCAGGCCCGCGACGACGACCGCCAGAATAACCAGCGTCGTGCCGGTCACGGTCAGCACGTGCCGGATGCCCAGATTGGCGATTGCCGAAACCGATGTGCCCAGACCCAGGGCCGCGATGGCGATGAGCAGCCCCCAGGTGGAGACCTGTCCGGCGATGGCCTTGACGGGCGCATAGACTGCCGCCGCCTCGGGGATCATCGGCATTGCGCTGTTGACGAGACAAAGCGCCAGAAAACCCAGCGCGAACACAGGCACGGGGACACGCGCCCGGCTCGATCCCGCCCCTGACCGCGCGAACGCCCAGCCTATGGCCATAACGAAGGGCAGCAGGAGGAGCACGCGGAACAGTTTGACGATGACGGCGATCGTCCCTGTTTCGTCCGAAACCGCAAAACCCGCGCCCACGACCTGCGCGACGTCATGGATCGAGCCGCCGATCAGGACGCCCGTCAGCCTGAGATCCATGCCCAGCCAGTGCGCGAGCGGCGCATAGGCCAGCATTGCAACGGTCGACAGCAGATTCACCGCCACGATGACGAAGACGACGTCGGCTTCCTTGCCCTTGTAGTCGGGAAGCACCGTAGAGGTCGCCAGAGCCGCCGATGCGCCGCAGACCGCAGTCGCGGTCCCGGCGAGCGCGCCGAAGGCGGAGGATTGACCGAAGAGCCGCGCAAGTCCGAGCCCCGCCATCACGGTGGCGATCATTGCCACGACGACGATCAGCGCCGTGGTGAGACCGAGCGCATAAATGTCGCCGAGCGCGACGCGCAGGCCCAGCAGCGCGACCGCGATGCGCAGCACCCGGGACACGCAAAATTTCAGGCCCGGCGCAAAAACGGGACGCGCCGCGAGCCCATGCAGGGCGATGCCGATCAGCAGGGCGATGACCAGCGCGGGCAGGGGCAGCGCGCGCTGTACGACGGGTTCGAGGAAGAAGGCCAGGATCGCGATGGCGCCTGCGAGCGCGATGCCCGGCGCCAGCAATCCCTGCGATGCACCCGTCGTGACCTGCGGACTTCCCATATGGTCGGCTCTGCCCCTGCGCGCTGCCCGAAGGCGAGGGATCGATGTCCGACTCCGGCCTTTGACATTTCCTTACGACGAAAAAGGCCGGCGGCGAATAATCTTCTCCATGCGTCAGCGCCGAAAGCCGTTTCGTCGCACGCTGACGCCGCTTATTTGGCCGGCGCCGAAAGATTGCCCAGCGTCTGCGCCACTTTCTTCACCACATCGGGCGGCGTGCGATAAAGCTCCGCGATGGTCCGGGCCAGATCCTCGCCACTGATCGGCTCGACCGTCAGCTTCAGTTTCTCGGCCTCCGCCCTGAAGGCGGGGTCCTCCATGGTCGCCATGAAGGCGCGCTGAAGGAGCTTGACGCGTTCAGGCGGAAGGCCGGGCGGCGCCACGAATGGCCGACCGAGCGCCGCGCGCGCGATGAACAGGCGGAGGGCTTCGAGATCCGCCTTGTCCTTCGTGAAATCCGTCACCAGCGGTACGTCGGCCGGAACCGCCGGATCCTTTTCGAGCCCTGCCTGAAACAGGATGTTCAATTCGCCGTCGACGAAGATGCGCGTGCGGGAGATCGACTGGAAGGCGACGCAGATGCCCTGCACCTCGTTGCGCTCCATCGCCATGACGATTTCGTTCGAGCCCGGATAACCCTTGATGGTCTTGAACTTCATGCCGAGAAATTCCGCCAGGAACTCCGGGTAGATCGCCGTATCGGCCCCCGAGCCCGTCGCCCCCATGACGAGCTCGCTGGCGCGCAGGTCTTCGAGCTTCTTGACGCGCGCATCCTTGCGGGCGACGCAGACGCTCGTGTCCTTGTCCGGGCTGCCGATCCACGCCATCTTCTCCGGCTCGAGCTGCACGTTGGCGCCCCCGAGCAGGGGTTCGAGCGGAATGCCCCGGCTGATGAGGCCGAACACCGTCCCGTCTTTCGGAGCGGCGGCGCTGAGGTGATTGGCGAGTTTCAGCGTGCCGGCGCCCGGCATGTTCTGCGGCACCATATGGGGCTGCCCTGGAATGTGCTTTCCCATGTAGCGAGTAAGAAGCCGCGCCCACACGTCATTGGCGCCGCCCGGCCCGAAGCCGATCAGCACGCTGATCGTCTTTCCCTTGAAAAACTCCTCCTGCGCGCTGGCCGGCGTCGCAACGGCGCCGACCAGAGCTGTGGAAAACGAAAGCGCGGCGACGGCCGCGCAGAACCTGCGCATGCTGTGTCCCATGACGTTCCTCCCAATACGGACGCTCGTGCCGGCGCCTTCGATCGTTGTCAGCGACGCGATCTCAATCGCGGATATCCTGCAGGAACCACTCGGTCGGAATTTCGCGTCCGCGCTTCAGGCGCACCGCCTCTTCGTAGACGAGCCCGCCCACGGACGAGAACTGCAGGCCCTGATTGCCGACATTGCGATAGAAGGTGATCTGGTCGCGGCTCGTGCGTCCCTTGCATTTGCCCGTGACGAGATCGGCGAATTCCGGCTTGTCGCCGCCCTTGCCGCGGTCGTTGAAATCGGGCGAGTCGCCGCCAAAGCCCGGCTGAGGGTTCTTTTCCGGAATGCGCTTCATCTGTTCGACGGAGCCGCCGATATAGGCGGCGGGCGAGAGGCCGCGTTCAGCCTGAAAACGTTCGGTCTGCTTCATCTGCAGGCCTGCCGTTCCCTGGCGCACGACGACGTCGAACCTGTTCATGGCTGCGTCCGGCATTTCACGCCGTCCGAGATTCGTAACGTGCTGGCCGGCCTTCAGCCACTCGGCGTCATAGACCGGCTTCATGCTGTCTGTCGCCGATGACACGATGTCGACATCGCGCAACGCCTCCTGCGCGCTGTCCACCGCGCGAACCTCGATGCCGAGTTTCTTCGACATTTCTTCCGCATAGGCTTCGCGATTCTTCGGATTGGGGCTGTAGACCTTGCACATCTTGATGTCGCGTACGCACGAGAAGGCGTCCAGGAATGTGCGCGCCATTCCGCCCGAACCGAGCATGCCGACGACGTGCGAATCCTCGCGCGACAGATATTTGACTCCGATGCCGGCGCCGCCGCCGACGCGCATATGCTGCAGCACGCCGTCATTGATGAAGGCGAGCGGCAGCGCGTTACGGGTCGAGATGAGATAGATGACGCCGCAATAAGTGCCGGGTTCGCGGCAATATTTGTCTTCCGTCCAGCCACCGTCGGGCGTCTTCGGCCATGTGATGACGTCGGACTTCATCCTGATGGCGAAATACCCGTCATTGGCGCCTTCCATAGATCCCCAGCGGAAGTAGCCGTCTTCGCGTTCGCAGGGAAAATACATGTCGATGCGCGGTCGATGGATGGCGCCGCCCTCCGGCAGTTTTCGGAAAGCCTCTTCCTGCACGCGGATGCAATCCTTCATCGTCAGGATGTCGCTGACCGTGGCGTTGTCGATGATGAGCATTTCTGGTCCTCCCCTTTTTGTTTCTTGCGGCCCAGCATAGCCGTTCGGCGGGTTTTGCAAACGACATCTCTGACGGACGGCGGCATCAAGGCCGCGCTCTAGATTTTTATGTGCGGAGGCGCTCAAATTACTTGACAATTTTCAATCAAAAGAGTGCGAGGTTGATTCGTGCGCCAAAATGCTGCAGCATGGCGTGGCTTTGGGAGGTGGCGGTCTCCCTTGTCGAGTGAAGCGTTCCTGAAGCGAGGAGAACCGCGATGTCCAAGACGCTCCTCTCATGCGCCGTCGTTTGTGCGTCCTTTGCGTTCATGAATGTCGCTGAAGCTGCAAGATGTCCGCAGGGCGAGATTTACCGCCCATCGCGCGGCGTGTGCGTCTCCAAGACTTCGGCCATAAATGCGGGCATTTATCGTCCCGGCGTGCGGCGCCAATCCGTGCGTGTCGCGGACGACGTTTCCACTGAAACGCCGTCGACCGTTATGACGCGAGCGACCCGGAACGACAGCGCAAGGACGCCGGAAGCGTCCGCATCGGCGACAAGCCGGGCCGTTGACTCGCGGCGCACGTCGACGCCGCGCGACAAGGCGACAGATCAGGCAGCTACATCCCCCTATGGGTCGTTTGATCGCAATCCCCTGTTCGACGCCGAGGAAGCGAAATTCGGGCAACGGCCTGACCTGCCCTTGGCCTATGCGGCGGACGCGCCGATTCGGAGGCAGGCGTCGCCCAGGCCGCAATCGGCCGCCAGGGTCGCGCCCGCAAATCCGCCGCGACAGATCGAGCCCTCGCCTTACGGCGGGCTCGTAGCTCTGGAGCCCGCGCCCTGATGTGCGCCATGGCGGGTCGCCGCGGTTGTGACAACGACGCAACAGGTCTTTATTTGTTCTGTTTGAGTGGCGCCTCACGCAAGCCTCGTGCGTTAAACGTCGAAAATTGCGCGTGAAATCGCGTCGGACGTTCGAAGAGGTTCCAATGCTGACAAAGCTGATCGCCCTCACACTGGTTGCAGGCTCCCTGGCGGCATGTTCAAGCCGGACCGACTCCCGAGCCTCGCTCGGCCCGCAGGTCGCGGAAGCGCCTCGTGCGGCGGCTGCGGCGCCCCAGAATTACGTTTGGGCCCGCAATGACGGCCAGCGGATGTCGGGAAATCCTCAGCTGATGGCCAAGGGGCAAGCCGACAAGACACGTTGTGAGGGCGGCGCCACGACGGCGGCGGGCTTCGATATGCAGGCCTTCATTCGCTGCATGGAAGCCAGCGGGTACTCGCGTCGAGACGCCTGATATTCCCCAGCGCCCGGCTGGACTATGCGACTCAAGACCATCTTGGCTTTGTGTCGCGTCTGTTCTCATGTAGGGAGCATGGACTGACTTATTCTCGCCGCGCTTGCGCGCCTGTATTGGCGCGCGACGCCGCGCGGAACGCTCTTCCTTGCTCTAGCCCCGATGGAATCCCGTTGACGATCGTCCTTTCTATTTCAGTCCAGGACGGCGTCGTTCTCGCATCGGACAGC
>JAIEQX010000329.1 GCA_019747375.1 Beijerinckiaceae bacterium
CCAAGGACCCTCACATGACCGGCCGCCGTAAAGTCGCCCTCGTGCATTATTGGCTGGTCGGAATGAGGGGCGGGGAGAAGGTTCTGGAGAAGCTTTGCGACCTCTATCCGCAGGCCGACATCTTCACGCATGTGCTGGATCCCGCCGCAATCAGCGACAAGCTCAAGAACCACCGCATCGTCACGTCCTTCATCAATTCGCTGCCGCGCGCGCCGAAAATGTACAAGAACTACCTCCCGCTGATGCCGCTGGCGCTCGAACAGCTCGACATGCGCGGCTATGACCTCATCATTTCAAGCGAGGCCGGGCCGGCGAAAGGCGTCATTCCGGGCGGCGACGCCCTGCATATTTCCTATTGTCACTCGCCGATGCGCTACATCTGGAACATGGCGCATGACTATCGCGAGCGCAGCGGGCTGATGAAACGCCTGCTGATCCCGCCGCTGGCGCACAAGCTGCGCATGTGGGACGTGACCTCCTCGGCGCGCGTGCACAAATTCGTCGCCAATTCCGAGACGGTGGCGAACCGGATCTACACCTACTACCGGCGCGGGTCAGAAGTGATCCATCCGCCCGTCGACGTCGATGATTTCTCGCCTGCCGCCGAGCTTGGCGATTTCTATCTCATGGCGGGCGAACTGGTGCGCTACAAGCGGCCCGATCTCGCCGTCGAAGCCTTCAACCGGAGCGGCAAGCGTCTCGTGGTGATCGGCGGCGGCGAAATGCTGAATGAGCTGCGCAGCATCGCCAGGCCGAACGTGCAGGTGCTCGGGCCACAGCCGTTCAGCGAGCTCCGTCGTCACTACGCCGAATGCCAGGCGCTGATCTTTCCCGGCGAGGAAGATTTCGGCATGGTGCCGGTGGAGGCCATGGCGAGCGGCCGGCCCGTCATCGCCTTCAACCGCGGTGGGGCCACCGAGACCGTGGTGCATGACAGCACCGGCTTTCTGTTCGACGACCAGTCGATCGAGGCGCTGGATGCCGCCATCGCGCGCGCCGAAGCCGCCAGGCTGGACCCGCTGGCGATCGTCGAGCATGCGCGAAAGTTCTCGTCGGCCATTTTCTCGCGGAAAATGAGCGATTGCGTGGAAAGCGCGTGGGAACAGCACAAATCCGGGGCGCAACGCGCCCAGCTGAGCTGAAGTCAGGACAAAAGACGCGCCGGTCGCGGGCGGAGGCGATTAGGCATGATCCGAACAAGATGATCCAGCTCGGGAATTTCTTGTAATATATCACTCGACCAATCGCTCGGCCGTAAACGCAGATCCGGAGGCCGCGATCTTGCATCGGCCTGGCTTCCGCTGTCTTGATTCAGACATGCGATGCATATGTAATCGTCGTTAATCTACAGAAGGGTTCTCAAGTGCAGACGATCGTTCCAGTTATCATGTGCGGCGGTTCCGGAACTCGAATGTGGCCAGAGTCGCGCGAGAGCCTTCCGAAGCAGTTCCTGCCGCTGATTGGAACCCGGTCCAGCTTCCAGAACACCGTCCTGACGCTCAAGCGCGCAGACGTCTTCGCCCGTCCCATCGTGATCTCGAACCACGATTACCGCTTCCTCGTCGCCGAACAGCTGGCGCAGATCCAGGCCGACGCCGAGATCGTTCTCGAGCCCGTGCGCCGCGATTCCGGGCCGGCTGTCGCCGTGGCGGCCGAGCTGGCTTTCCAGCGCGACCCTGACACGATCGTCGTCGTGATGGCGGCTGACCATGTCGTCCAGGATCCCGACGGTCTCGTCGAGCTCTGCAAGGAGGCCGCCAAAGCCGCGGCCGGCGGGAAGATCGTCACACTGGGCATCCGCCCGACCCACGCCGTCACGGGATATGGCTATATCCGGCCCGGCGCCCGCCTGAGCGCCGATCGCGACGTGATGGAAGTCGCAGCCTTCGTGGAAAAGCCGGACGCTGCGACCGCGCAGACCTATGTCGACCAGGGTTATCTCTGGAACTCCGGCAATTTCGTCTTCAAAGCCGCGACGATGCGGGGAGAAATCGCGCGCTTCGAACCCGCCATGGCGGCAGCCTGCGCCGAGGCCGTGTCCAAGGCCGTTCGCGACCTTCAGTTCCTCGTATTGGACAAGACGGCCTTCGAGGCGGCGCCGCGCAAGTCGATCGATTACGCGGTCATGGAGCGCACGACGTCCGCCGCCGTCATTCCGGCCGACATCGGATGGTCTGACATCGGCACATGGTCCGCCGTGCGCGATCTCAGCCCGCGCGATGCGGACGGCAACGCCGTGCGCGGCATGGGCATGGTCCTGGGCGGCACCAATTGCATGATCCGGTCCGAGGACACGCTGACAGCCGTGATCGGCCTCGACGACGTGATCGTCATCACGACGCAGGACGCCGTTCTTGTGGCGCACGCCAGCGCGGCCGATCAGGTCAAGCAACTTGTCGAGAAGCTGAAGGTCGAAGACCGTCGCGAAGCGCTCGAGCACAAGCGCATGTATCGCCCCTGGGGCTATTATCAGAGCATCGACAATGGCGGGCGCTATCAGGTGAAGCGCATCGTCGTGAAGCCGGATGGCCGACTGTCCCTGCAGAAGCACTTCCACCGCGCCGAACATTGGATCGTCGTGCGCGGGACCGCGGAAGTCACCATCGACAACGACGTTCGTCTCGTGCACGAGAACGAATCGATCTATCTGCCGATCGGCTGCATCCACAGGATGGTCAATCCGGGCAAGATCGATCTCGAGCTGATCGAGGTTCAGGTCGGCAGTTATCTCGGCGAAGACGACATCATCCGGGTCGAGGACGTCTACAACCGCGCCTGAGCCCATTCTTCACCTCGACAAGCGGGCCGGCGCCAAGGCGCCGGGCCGTCCAGGCACTGGAGCCTCAGGCTCTGGTGCGACGCATCATGGACAGACGCCAAAGCTTCGCTAAACTGGCCTCAACAAAAAAGTGAGACCGGGAGGAGCGCATGCTGGCTGTCAGCCGACGGGCTTTGTCGTCCTTTTTTCTGAGCGCCCTGGCGTCCCTTGCCTGCCACGGGGCGGCGGCGGCGGATCCCGTCGCGGATTTTTACAAGGGCAAGACGGTCAATTTCATCGTCGGCTTTGCGCCGGGCGGCGGCTACGACCTTTATGCCCGCACGCTGGCCCAGCACATGGGCAAGCATATTCCGGGTTCACCGTCCGTCGTCGTGCAGAACATGACGGGCGCAGGCAGCGTGCGGGCCGCCAACCACGTCTATGTCAACGCCGCCAAGGATGGCACCGTCATTGCGGCGGTGAACCAGAACATGCCGATGTACCAGCTGCTCGGCGGAAAATCGGCGCAGTTCGACGCGGCCAAACTGGCATGGCTCGGCGGCATGGGCGGGTCGAACGGCCTTCTCTACACATGGCATACCAGCCGCACCAAGACGATCGAGGACGCCAAGAAGAACGAGGTGCTGCTCGGCGGCACCGGCACCAATTCCGACTCGCACATCTTCCCGACGCTGATCAACAACCTGCTCAAGACCCGCTTCAAGGTCATCAACGGCTATTCCGGCGGCAGCAAGGAGGTCCATCTGGCGCTGGAGCGCGGCGAGGTCGAAGGCCGGGGCGGCAATGCGTGGGCGAGCCTGAAAAGCAGCAACCAGAAATGGCTGGATGAGAAGAAGATCACGCTGCTGGTGCAGATCGGGCTGGAGGCCGAGCCCGAACTTCCGAATGTGCCGCTTCTGCTCGACCTCGTCACATCGCCGACAGACAAGCAGATCGTGTCTCTCGTCAGCCTGCCGACCTATGTGGGCTACGCTCACTGGGTGTCGCCCGAGGTTCCAGCGGACCGGATCGCCGCTCTCCGCAAGGCCTATGCGGCGACTTTGAAAGACCCGGCGTTCCTGGCGGACGCAAAGAAGCTCGACATGATGATCAAGCCGCAAACCGGAGAAGAACTCACGGCGGTGGTGCAGCGTGTCGCGAACACGCCGAAAGACATCATCCAGCAGGCCGCGCGCGTGCTGGAATGGACTGAGTGACTGAAACACGCGCCGCACGGGCGCAAGCAACGACAGCACGCGGCACAAGCGTGCGCGAGGGAGGGTGCGAATGACTGAGATATTTGTCGTGAAGGCGGCGGAGTTCGGGGAGGGGGATCGCCGGATCGTCCGCACGGGCGAGAAGGAGATCGGCGTTTTCCATCACGAGGGCGCCTATTACGCCTACGCGAACCAGTGCGTTCACTCCGGAGGGCCGGCCTGCGAGGGCGTGATGATCCACAAGGTGCTGGACGTGATCGGCGCAGACCGCACCTATCAGGGTCAGGTCTTCTCCGACGAAATGCATTTCGTGTGCCCGTGGCATGGATACGAATATGAGCTCAAGACGGGCGTCTGCGCGGGAGACCGCAGTCTGCGTCTGAAGAAATATGAAGTCGTGCGCCGGGGCGACGACATTTTCGTCATCGCCTGAGCGGAGGAAAAAGAGATGAACATCCAGACTCCCGTCAATGAAGTGCGCGAACTTCATTTCGATCGTTTCTCATCGTCGGACTCCCTCGCGAAGGCGGCCGAGCAGGCGCGCAAGCGCAATTATCAGGACTTTCTGATCGTCGACGTGGATTCGCATCATTACGAAAGCGAATCCTACGCCGAGGTCTTCAAATATATCGAGAGCCCGGTGCTCCGCCGGTCCTTCATGGAATCGGCCAGTCGCGGCGGCCGGTCGAGCATGCTGGGCGGCTCGGTCGGCTACCAGGATATTTCCGGCCGCATCACGCGCCACTGGCTGCGCAAGCACGAGAAAGTGGAAGGCACAAGCCATCGCGACATCGTCACGACGAAGCGCTGGATGGACGCCATGGGCGTCGATTACGCCTGCCTTTTCCCGACACCCATGCTGTTCCTCGGCACCCACCCTCAGGTGGAAATCGAAGTCGCGCTCAGCCGCGCCTATAATCGCTGGCTGTGCGAGCAAATTCTCGCCGAAGAGCCGCGCATCGTGTCGATGCTCTATCTGCCGTTCAACGATCCGGAAGCCACCTATCAGATGGTGAAGGACTTCGGGGACAAGAAGGGCGTCGTCGGTTTCATGGTGACGGCGCCCCGCTACAAGCCCGTGCATGACAATGCCTATATGAAAACCTATGCGCTGCTGGAGGAGATCGGCAAGCCGATCTCCTTCCATGCGGCCTATAACTGGAACGATCAGTCGCTGACGCTGCTGAACCGCTTCATCTCGGTGCATGCGCTCGGCTTCATGTGGTTCAACATGGTCCATATGACGAACTGGGTCGTGAACGGCATTCCGGAACGCTTTCCGAAGCTGAAGGTGATGTGGATCGAAAGCGGCCTGACCTGGGCCTACAGCCTGATGCAGCGGCTCGACCATTCCTACCTGATGCGCACGTCGGATTGCCCTTCGTTGAAACGCAAGCCGAGCGAATATATGCGCGAGATGTATTTCAGCTCGCAGCCGATGGAGATGCCGGAGGACCCGTCCATCCTGGAGGCCACGTTCAAGATGATCAATGCAGAGACCCAGCTGGTCTGGTCATCCGACTATCCGCATTGGGATTTCGATCTGCCGGGCGTCATCTACGACCTGCCGTTTCTCAACGAGCAATCGAAGCGGAACATTCTCGGCGGCAACGCCGCAAAATTGTTCGGCCTTGATCCGACCCCTGTGAAGAACATCCCCGGCGCATCGCCGAAGTGACGCCCGCGCCGGCGTGGCTTGCCGCGCCGGCGCCTTCTCCCGCCGGTGGACCGAGATCTCGACTTTTGCGCCGATCCTCGTCATGGATAGCGTCCCGATCACGTCCTTCTTCCGGAACCCGTCATGAGCTCCAATCTGTTCGACCGCCTGTTCTCAAAGGCCGATGCGAGCCGCCGCGCGATTGAAACGCTGGATGGCCAGAACTGGACCTACGGCGATCTTGCAGAGCTTACCGGTCGCATGGCGCGAGTGCTTGTCCGGCGTGGGGTGAAGCCCGGCGACCGCATCGCCGTCCAGGTCGAGAAATCGGTTCCGGCGATCGTGCTCTATCTGGCGACATTGCGCGCCGGCGCGGTCTATCTGCCGCTGAACACGGCCTATACGCTCGCAGAACTCGATTACTTCATCGGCGATTCCGAGCCGCGCCTCATCGTCTGCGATCCTGCGTCGCGTGAGGGCGTACAAATGTTGGCCGACAAGGTCGGCGCCGTGATCGAAACGCTCGATCCGGCGGGACAGGGCAGCCTGACGGATGCAGCCGCGGCCGAGGATCCGGGCTTCCCGACTGCGCCGCGCAATGGGGACGATCTTGCCGCCATTCTCTACACGTCCGGGACCACGGGACGTTCCAAAGGCGCCATGCTGACTCATGACAACCTGCACTCCAATGCAGCGACCCTGCGCGAGTACTGGCGCTTCACGGCGGACGACGTGCTCATCCACGCTTTGCCGATCTATCATACGCATGGCCTGTTCGTCGGCACGAATGTGACGCTGATCTCCGGCGCCTCCATGATCTTTCTGCCGAAGTTCGTCCCCGACCAGATCGTTTCTCTGATGCCGCGCGCGACCGTGATGATGGGCGTTCCCACATTCTACGTGCGTCTCCTGCAGCATGACGGATTGACCCGC
>JAIEQX010000195.1 GCA_019747375.1 Beijerinckiaceae bacterium
AGTCCGGGTCTCATAGACCGGACAATCATGGATTCGTCGCGCGAGGCGCTTCTCGCACGCTTGCACGATGCCGATCGACATGGCCGATTTCACGCATTCGCCGCGCATACCCAAGGTGGGGACTGCGTTATCGTGCATTCCAAGGTGACGATCATCGACGATCGCATGCTGCGAGTCGGCTCGACGAATTTGAACAATCGCTCGTTTGGCTTCGATACGGAATGCGACGTCGCCATCGAAGCTTACGACGAAGCAGGCCATCAGCAGGAGCGCGCCGCGATCGTCTCGTTTCGGAACCGCCTGATCGGGCACTTTCTCGGTTGCGACGAGGTCGAGTTTGCGAAGGCCGTCACCGAGAATGGAAGTATTTCCAATGCCATCAGAGCTCTGAGTGGTCCAGCCGGACGATTGCGCGCCTTTGAGCGCAAGACGCCGGGCTGGTTCTCGTCATTTGTGGCGCGCTGGCATCTGGGCGATCCCTTCGGGAGCGAAGACGCCTGGCGTCCCTGGAAACGCAATGCTGAACGGGCGAAACTCGACTGGAGCCAGCGAGCTTCCAGAATCGGGGCGTCAGTCCAAAGCTGACTGCGGTGTCGGGGCGTGGAGTTCAAGTTCCACGACGAGTGGCAAGTGATCCGATGCGACCCGGGTCACCTCCGTGCGGATAACGTCGACGCTGCGTACGCTGATGGATCCGCGCGTAAAGACGTGATCGATCCTGAGGACTGGAAAGCCCGCCGGAAACGTCGGTTTTGGCCGGCCCAGACCCGGGGCGCGCTGCACATCGTTCATTCGTTCCGACAGACGACGGTAGACGCGCGAGCGCGGCACCAGATTGAAGTCTCCGACAAGCGCCACCGGACTTTGGCAATCGTCCCGGCCCATCCAGTCCGGCCCGAAAAGCACGTCCGTCTGTGTGCGGCGCTCCCGCGCAACCAGGGACAAATGCGTGTTGAGCACCTGCAAGGCGACCCCGCCGGCATCTACCTCGGCCCAAAGCGCGCCGCGCGGTTCCAGAGTCCGCAAGCCGGGCCGCCCGGGAAGTTGGCCAGTCTTCTTCAGGACGGAGGGAAGCGTCGTCAGGATGGCGTCGCCATATAATTCTTCCAGCACCCTTACGGCCGGATGAAAATGCGAGTCCATGCCGAGTGCGCGCGCTATTTCCTCGGCCTGATCCACCAATCCGGTCCGCTTTCGCAACACATCGACTTCCTGAAGCGCGACAATATCCGGCGCAGCCTGCGCGATCACCTCGGCGATGCGCTCTGGTGAGATCCGACCATCGACGCCAAGACAGCGATGCACATTCCATGTGAGGATTCGAACAACGGCCACGCGAACCTGCTGATTATGAGACACCCGCCACGCGGCGCGCGACCGACAACGCCATTTTGCCCGGGACGTTCAACACGAACTGCCTGAAACGGCGACCAATGAGAGCAAAGGTTAGATCACCAGCCGGAACCTCGCCGCTGATGGTTGGTTGCCGTCCGACAAATGCGTCGAACCACCAACGCTGAGGATGTTCATGGCCAACAATCCGCTGCCCCCCGGCCCTGCTCCGGATCAACCCGGCACGACTCCGACCTACCCGCCGGGCGCTCCCGGTCCAGGCATCCCGCCGGTACAGCCGCCGGACGTGCCGAGCCCGGTTCCTGTCAACGATCCAGGTACGCCGGCGCCCATCGGCATTCCGCCTGTCGTACCGCCCAGCGTTCCGCCGGGTCCATCTGAGCCCGAGATCCCCGCGACAATGTAGGGCTTGCCGCGCGATGCGAGGTCAGGCGTTCATCGTCGAACGGTGCGCCCAACCCGTCATCCTGTATTCGAGCCACGCGCAAACGGCGTACATGCCGATGCCTTCGATCGCGAGGGCGAGCAGCCCCGCGAAAACGAGTGGCATCTGGAAGTTGGACCCTGCCTGGGTCATCAGGTGTCCGAGGCCCGCATTGGCCGCGAGGGTCTCGGACACGACCGCGCCAACGAACGCGAGCGTTATCGCGACCTTCAGTGAACCAAAGAAATATGGCATCGCTCTGGGAATTCCGATCTTCAGCATCACGTCGAGCTTGCTGGCGCCGAGCGCCCGCAGGACATCTTCCATTTCGGGTTCGATTGTCGCGAGACCCGTCGCAACATTGACGACGATCGGGAAGAACGAGATCAGGAACGCCGTGATGATTGCCGGAACTTCGCCTACCCCGAACCACACAACCAGGATCGGCACGACTGCGACCTTAGGTATCGAGTTGAAGCCGATCATCACCGGGTACAGCCCACGATAGATTGTGCGCGACCAGCCGACCACAAGGCCGAGCAGCAGCCCGAACCCCACGGCCAGCAGAAACCCGACGAGTGTCGTCCAGAGCGTCACGAAGCTGTTTCGCCAGAGAGGGCCGGCATATTTGACGGCCGCGGCGAAGATCTCCGAGGGGGCTGGAAGGATGAACGAATCAACCGAGAATATGCGGCAGACCGCCTCCCAGAACACGAACAGGCCGATGGTGAAGATCCAGGGCGCGGTGTCTTCGGTGCGTAACGTCATGCTTGCCGCACCTCTGCGATCTTGTGACGGAGAACCTGCACGAGATCCGAGAAGCGCGGGTCGTAGCAGATTTCGAGATCTCGCGGCCGCGGCAGCTCTACCTTGCGAGTCTCGATGATACGGCCTGGACGGGCGCTCATCACATGAATCGTGTCGGCCAGAAAGGCGGCTTCGCGAAGATCATGCGTAACCAGCACGACCGTGAAGCCGATACGCTCCCAGACGTCGCGCAACACGCACCATAATTCCTCGCGCGTGAAGGCGTCCAGCGCGGCAAACGGTTCGTCGAGCATCAGAAGCGACGGATCGTGGATCAGCGAGCGGCACAATGAGGCGCGCTGCTGCATGCCGCCCGACATCTCCCACGGAAAGCGCGATCCGAATCCCGACAGCCCGACCGTGTCGAGCAGCTTCTCGGCGCGCGCCACATACTGCTTCTTTTCAGCCCTGAACTTGCTGCGGTAAGGCTCGACGATCTCAAGCGGCAGCAAGACATTTTCGAGCACGGTCCGCCACGGCAGCATGTTGGCGTTCTGAAACGCCATGCCGGCGATCTTGACCGGCCCGGCCACCTCTTGGCCGTCGACCAGAACCCGGCCCTGCGTCGGTTTGACCAAGCCCGTGACGAGTTTCATCAAGGTGGATTTGCCGCAGCCCGAAGGGCCCACGACCGCGGCAAACTCGCCGCGGCCGACCTTGAGGCTGGTTCCCTGGAGGGCGAGAACCGGCCCCGTCCGCCCGCGGTAGGCGAGCGTGACGTCATCGAGCTCGATCAAGCTAAGCTCCTGTCAGAGTTTGCGTTCGGACGCGGGCGGCAGGAACTCGCTGGTAAAGATGTCGTCTGCTTTGGGACGGTTGGTGTAATCGAAAGTCAGGCCGATCTGGTCAAGCGACTTGGCCAGACGGTCCATATCGACCCCGCCAACGCCATTGGCCTTGACCCATGGCGTGACCATGTTGTCGCGCAGCGCCATCTTGAGACGCGCCAGTTCGATCGCGGCGTCGCCGGTCTCGTTGCGCTTCATCACGGACTTGATCGCCTCTTCCGGATTTTTCGCCGTCTCGATGACGCCCTTGATGGTGGCGCGCACGAAACCCGCGACGATTTTCGGATTGGCCTTGGCGAATTCCGGGTTGACCATGATGGCGTTGCCGTACAGCACGAGCCCGTGGTCGGCCATCAGGATCGTTACAACGTCTTCTTCCTTCACGCCTTTCTGCTGCAGCAGATTGAAGTGCGACGAGAAGGAGAAACCCGTGATCGCGTCGACCTTGCCGGTCGCCAGCATGGGCTCGCGAACCGGGAACCCGACGTTCTCGATCTTGACCTTGGAATCGTCGATCTTGTTGGCGGCCACGAAAGCCTTCCACTGCGCGAAGGCCCCGTCGGCGGCCGGCGCGCCGAGCGTCTTACCCTCGAGATCCTTGGGCTTTGCAACGCCCTTGCTCTTGAGCGAGACGATCGCGAACGGCGGGCGGTCATAGACCATCATGACGGCCTTCACGGCCTTGTCGGGATTCTGGTCGCGGAATTTCACCAGCGAATTGATGTCGAAGAAGCCGAGCGGATAGGTGCCGGCGGCGACACGCCCGATGCCCGCAACCGAGCCCGGCCCCGTGTCGACGGTCACGTCGAGGCCTTCGGCCTTGTAGAACCCTTTGTCGATAGCGACAAAATAGGGAGCTGACGGGCCTTCGAATTTCCAGTCGAGAGCGAATTTCACGGCCGTCTGGGCAAACGCCTGGCCGGAACCCGCAAGGGCGACGAGGCCGCAGCCCAAAAGTGCGGCGCCTAGACGGCGGGAAGGACGCGTGGAAAACTTTAGACCGAGCATGAACCGCTCCCAAACTGACGCCCGCGCATTGCGCTGGACTAGAGCCCTGCAGGAAGCAATCGCCATGCCATCCACGCCTTACGGGCGCTTATGATGCCTCACGGAAGATTGCCCACGAAGTCCTCCGAACGCCTATAACTCAGGCATTCGGAAGAGCAGACTGCACTTGGCTTCATCAGTTTTCAAGCGGACTGGTCGCGGGGCGCGCAGGCGAACCTGCCCGCGCCCGATCTGAAAATGCTTATTTCAGGTGCTGCGCCAGATGCTTGTTCATCTCGAACATGGTCACCATTTTCTTGCCGAAAACGGCCTCGAGCTTGTCGTCGGCGAGGATTTCGCGCTTGTTGGCGGGGTTCTGAAGCTCATGCTTCTTGATGTATTCCCACACTTTGCTCACGACTTCCGAGCGCGGAAGCGGGTCCGAACCCACCACGGCGGCCAATTCCTTCGAGGGCTGCAGGGGCTTCATGAACGCGGAATTTGCCGGCTTGGCCGCCTTTTCGCTCGTGGAATCAGCAGGTTTCTTCGCCATGGGTGCCTCCGTGGAAACGTTGAAGTGGGAAATCTCGGGTCGAATGGGGCGAGCAGCCGCTCCGCGGTGAACGGGCGGCGAACTGCTCTCGTTCCGCATCTGCACCTTTTCGTGCGCGGATGCAACGCGCGGGAGCCGCAAAGGCGCGCTGGACAGGGGAGAACCTCTGGAGAAAGCTCAAATTGCAGCTCTGGCGGAGCCGCACGCCGGATCCGCTCAGGCTCGCGGGCGCGAATCGCCTCGGGTGACCCGACACAAGTTCGCGACCTCGCCGCGAGGCCATTGCGGCCGGGCCGGCGAGGTGGGAGGAAACACGCCAACTCCACGCCGCCGGAACATCCAAATGCTTGATCGCCGCCAGACGCTTATCCGATTGATGGCGGCCGCTCCGCTGACGCTGTCGTCGCAGGAATCCGCCGCCCAATGGTACAAGATCATCGGAGAGGACGGACAACCGGTCGCTAACCTGCGGCTGCCAGTAGAACTTACCGCACAGATCGACGAGCTTCCGGGCATCATTCGGGTCGGGAGCACGCGTCCGGACCTGTCGTTGGCGGAATTCACGGATTTCAACTGTCCGCATTGCAAGCGCGCCTCGCGCGACGTCCACGCCCTGGTCACGCAGGACCGCAATCTGCGCGTCACCCTGGTCAACAATCCGATCCTCTCGCCCATGTCGGCGCAGGCCGCCAAGGTGGCCCTCGCGGTCTTCGCGCTGAAAGGCGCGGCGACCGCCTATGAGCTGCGCATGAAGCTGTTCGCGCAGCGCGGCACGGTGGACGGCCTCAAGGCTCTGGAGCTCGCCGAGGGGCTCGGCGCCAAGCGGTCCGAAGTCGAGCAAATGGCCGACGGCCCGAAAGTCGGGCAGGCGCTCACCGCCCAGATGAAGCTCGCGGCCGCGCTCGGCTTCGTCGCCACCCCGTCCTTCATGATCGCGGGCGTCGGCCTGCTCGGACATCCGGGCCGCAAGCCGCTCCGCAAGATTCTCGATTCGGTGCGGGCCTGCGACCAGGTGGTCTGCGGCTAGGCGGGCTCGCCGGCGGCGCTAGCCCGAAACCGTCGCGTCGGCCCGCACGCCCCCGCCCGAACGCAGCGGCGCGATCACCTCCGCGCCGATCTCCCGGATGTTGTCGAGCGACGGGATCAGCTTCAGGAGCAAGAGCTCGAATCCCATGTCGGAGAAACGGCCGACCTGCCGGCGCACGTCCGCCGGCGTGCCCACGCAGCCGCCCTTGGTGGCGGGCAGCATCTGGTGCTGGATCTTGCGGCTGTCGGTCTCGACCGAATGGGCGAAGATCCGGTCGACGGTCGTCTGCAGCGCCTGCTCGGGGCTCGACCCGAGCGCCAGAAACGGATTGAGCGCATAGCGCACCCGCCGCCCCAGCCGCGCCGTCCGCCGGTTCATGTCGGCGATCGAGGCCTCCAGCGAGCGCATCACCTCGTCGTAATTTTCGGCGCTCTTGGGAAATTCGACGAACCACCAGTCGCAGGTCTCGGCGATGAAATCGCGGCCGCGGTCGCTCGTGCTCACCGAATACATTTCCGGCGGCCGCGCGCTGCCGGGCTTCAGCAGCAGCTGCCCCTTGTCGACGCGGTAATGTTCGCCCTCATAGGAAAACGTCTCCTCGCGCCAGAGCCCGCGCATGATCTCGATGA
>JAIEQX010000250.1 GCA_019747375.1 Beijerinckiaceae bacterium
ATACGCCGCGCGGCGATGGAGCCCGCAGCCTTCGTATCGATTCCGCACGCCTCGACGCGCTGCTTCTGACGGTCGGCGAACTGATGACGATCAAGAACGGATTCGGGGAACTGGCGGCCGGCGCCAGGGCGCTGCAGGGCGGCGGCGAACTGGCGCGCGCCATCGCGGCGACGCAGAAGCAGCTCGATCAGGTGGTGGGAACGCTCTACGGCGATGTCCTGCAAACGCGGATGGTCCCTGTCGCCCAGGCGTTCAGGCGACTTCCCCGCGTCGTGCACGACCTTGCCCGTCGCCTCGACAAGCCTGCCGATCTCGTGATCGTCGGCGACGACATAGGCGCCGACAAGACGATCGTGGACCAATTGTTCGAGCCCATGCTGCACATCGTGCGCAACGCCATGGACCACGGCGTGGAAACGCCTGCAGAACGCTCGGCCTGCGGCAAGCCCGCCAAGGCGAAGCTGCTGCTGGAGGTCGCCCGCCAGGGCGAGCAGATCGTTCTGCGCTTTTCGGACGATGGCCGCGGCATCGACCCGGCGTCGCTTCGCGCCGCCGCCGTGCGCCGGAACGTGGTGAGCGCCGAACAGGCGTCGCGCCTCGATGACCGCGCCGCCCTCGAACTCCTGTTCCACGCCGGATTTTCGACGGCCGCCGAAGTGAGCGATCTGTCCGGCCGCGGCGTCGGGCTGGACGTCGTCCGGGCCGAGGTGAACCGGCTGGGCGGGACCGTCGAAATCGGCAGCCGCATCGGACGCGGGACCGAGGTCGCGATGCGCCTGCCGCTCAGTTTCGCGATGACGCAATTGCTGGTTCTGTCGGTGGCGGGCGAACGCTATGGCGTGCCCCTGGCGGATGTCGCGGAGACCGTGCGGCTGAACCGGAAGGACATTTTACCGGTCCGTGAAAATCAGGCCTTCCTGCTGCGGGATCGCGTCGTGCCCCTGCTGTCGCTCGTCAGCCTGCTGGGCCTGCCGGAGAACCGGGAGGCTGCGCCCGATGTCACGGTCCTGGTGCTCGCCCTGGGGCAGGGTCGCGTCGGCGTCACGGTGGACGCCATCGCCGAGCGGGTCGAGATGGTCACAAAGCCTCTGGAAGGTTTGCTCAGCGGCGCGCCGGGAATCGCCGGGACGACGGTGCTGGGCGACGGACAGGTGCTTCTCGTGCTCGACATGGCGGAGCTGATCCAATGAGCGTCGTGCGTGAAGGCGACACCATCTCGCTCGTCGGCGCCTGCGGCGTCGAGGAGGCGGAGAGGCTGGTGAGCCTGCTGCAGGATCATCCCGACGCCGTGGTCGACCTTTCGGCCTCGGGCCAGGTCCACACGGCGCTCTGGCAGGCGCTGCTGGCGCTGGCCCCGGCGATATCGGGCGAGCCTGGCGACGCGTTCGCGCGTCAATGGCTTGCGCCGCTTCTTTCGTCACGGCGCTCGGGCGCTGCGACATGACTTGCCGCAGCCAAGTCAATTTCCTACACATGAGTGAAGCATTGGTACCGGTTGCCAAACGTGGTGGAGTTCCAAGATGACAACGGTCCTGCTGGTGGACGACAGCAAACTGGCGCGCATCGTCGCCGGCAAGGCGATTGCGGCCCTGCAGCCCGATTGGTCGCGGATCGAAGCCAGCAACGCCGATGAGGCGCTGGGGATCGTCGAGAAGCATGACGTTCATCTTGCGGTGCTGGATTACAACATGCCTGGCCGCGACGGACTGGCTTTGGCGGCCGAGCTTCGGCAGGCCTATCCGCACATGCCCATCGCGATCGTCACGGCCAATCTCCAGAACGAGATCATCGCCCGCGCCCGTGAGCTGAACGCGACCTTTGTCGAGAAGCCCGTGACGGAGGAATCCATCCGCGGCTTTCTCAGCGGCGCGGCCCTGCGCCTGCGCAAGGCGAACACATGAACTCCGGCCAGATTACCCTCGACGAACTCGAGCGTGACGCTCTGACCGAGCTCGTCAACATCGGCGTCAGCCGCGCCGCGGTCAGCCTGCGCAAGATGGTCGGCAAACCCGTGCTCCTGTCTGTCCCGGCGGTCGACATCGTCACGCAAAATGCAGCCGCCGCGCTGATCGGCCAGCGCGAGAGCGACGATCTCGTGGCCATCCGTCAGGAATTCGGCGGAGCCTTTGCCGGACAGGCGCTGCTGATCTTCCCTGAATCCAACAGCGTGGACCTGGTGCTGGCGATTCTGGGCAATGACGTAGAAGCCGCCGACGTGACATCGCTCCGGGACGAGGCGCTTGCTGAAACCGGCAACGTCATCCTGAACGGATGCCTGAGCACGATCGCGAACCTGCTCCGGCAGTCGCTGCAAATGTCGCTGCCCAAAGTGATCTACGGGGATGGCAATTTCATCTTCGACGTAGGGGTCGAGCGCGAGAACAGCGGGCTGGTGCTGTTCCTCTACATAGACTTTTCGGTGCAGGATCGCGACATCCGTGGATATATCGCGATGATCATGGACCTTCCGTCCCTTGCGACCTTGAAACACCTGCTGGGCGATTTCATCGCGCGCGTCACCGCCGACAGCAACTGGACCTTGGCACCTCACTAGCGGCACCGAACGAAGGACATGCTCTAAGTGCCAACACAGCAAGACAGCCTGGATCCAACGTCTTTGGGGTCGGACCTCCCGGAGCTGCAGCGGCAGCTTGCCGATGCGCAGCGGCGACTCCTGCTGACGCTGGAAGCCGCCGGGGCGGCGGGAGCTTGGCGTTGGGACATGGGGACCCAGCGGCTCACCGCCGACGCGCGTTTCGCGGTCATGACGGGGCAGGATCCGCTCGAGCTTGCCGAGGGCGTGCCCACGAGCCGATTTTTCAATGGAATCCATCCGGGAGATGTGGCGCGCGTGCGCATCGCAGTCGCGGGCATTCTGGCGGGCGCCGCGGTCTTCTCCAAGGATTACCGGCTGCTGCGCGAGGACGGCGGCGTGCGCTGGATCCATGCCGACGGCGGCACGATTCTCGATGATGACGATCAGCCCATCGAGTTCATTGGAACTCTGGTGGATGTCACCGATCGCAAGCGGACGGAAGACCATTTGCGCATCGCCCAGACGGCCGGGCAGGTGGGAACATTCGAACATGCCGCGGGCTATGGGACCGTGTCGGTTTCCCACCAGTTCTGCAGCCTGCTCGGCCTGCATCCGACCAGCGCCCTGCCGGTGCGCACCATCAATCTCCTGGTCCATCCGGAAGACCCGCAGGTCATCGACCGGACCGCTCCGGCCGAAGCGCGTCCCGGCAGGAACATTGAATTCCGCATCACGCGCGCCGACACGGGCGAGATGCGATGGCTTGCGCGGCGCGGTGAATATGTTCCGGATCTGGAAGGACGGGGCTTCCGCTACATCGGCGTCATCTACGACATCACCGAGTCGAAGCGCATCGAGGAGCGCCTGCGCCTGCTCAACGAGGCTCTGTCGGAGAGTGTACGGGAGCGTACACGCGAGCGAGATCAGGTCTGGCAGAACTCACGCGACCTGCTGACGATCATCGGAGCCAACGGCCTCATACGCGATCTCAATCCTGCCTGGACCTCGATCCTGGGTTACAAGACGTCGGAACTCGTCGGCAGGCCTTTCGCCGATCTCGCGACCGACGCAGACCGCGACGCGGCGCGCATGCTGGCTTCGGGAGAAGCGGGCGCTCGGCGCGAGACCATCGAATTCGCCTTGCCGGTGGCCGACGGCTCACGACGCTGGTTCTCATGGAGCGCAACGGTCGATGGCGACCTTACCTTCGCGTATGGCCGCGACATCACGGCCGAACGCCAGCAGGCCGAAATTTTGCGCGAGACCGAAGACCAGCTGCGCCAGTCGCAGAAGATGGAGGCCGTGGGACAGCTCACCGGCGGCATCGCGCATGACTTCAACAATATGCTGACCGGCGTCATCGGCTCGCTCGACGTCATGAAGCGGCGGATCGCCGACAGACGCTACGATGATCTGGGCCGGTTCATGGATGCGGCGGTGACGTCAGCCGAGCGCGCTGCGGCCCTGACGCATCGCCTGCTGGCCTTCTCCCGACGGCAGTCGCTCGATCCCAAGCCAACCGACGTGGTTCAGTTGATCGCGTCGATGCGGGACCTTCTCGGCCGCACCCTCGGCGAGCAGATCACGCTGGAGACGATCCTGACCGATCATTGCTGGCAGGCGGTCACCGACGCCAATCAGCTCGAAAGCGCCGTGCTGAATCTCGTCATTAACGCGCGGGACGCGATGCCCGATGGCGGCCGGCTCACGATCTCGGTGGCGAACGAGTCGCTCTCGAACCGGTCGGGCGGAAATGACGAACTGACATCGGGCGACTACGTCGTGGTGTCCGTGGCGGACAACGGCGAGGGAATGCCGCAGGAAGTCATCGAGAAGGCCTTCGATCCCTTCTTCACCACCAAGCCGATCGGTCAGGGAACCGGGCTCGGCCTGTCGATGATCTACGGTTTCGCCCGCCAGTCGGGCGGGCACGTCAAGCTTGCGAGCGTCCTCGGGGAGGGGACGTCCGTGTCCCTCTACCTGCCGCGCAACACCGATCCCGAGCGGGCGGCGGAGCCTGCGCCCACCGTGTCCACGCCGCGCGGCCGGGGCGAGTCCGTCCTGATCGTGGAGGACGACGCCGCTGTGCGGCTGCTGGTCGTCGCCGTTCTCGAAGAGCTGGGTTATATCGCGATCGAGGCCCCGGACGGCCATCATGCGCTGCCGATCCTGCAATCCGGCGCGCGCGTGGATCTGCTCATATCCGACGTCGGCCTGCCCGGACTCAATGGTCGGCAACTCGCCGACATGGCCCGCCTGTGGCGGCCTGAACTGCCGGTGCTCTTCATCACCGGTTATGCGGCCATGGCGGCGACGCGGGCGGATTTCCTTTCGCCCGGCATGGACATGATCCTGAAGCCGTTTGTCGTGGGCGATCTGGCCAGCAAAATCCGGACTGCGCTCGGTGTGACTCTCGAGTAAGGCGCAGCCGATCCAGATGCCCCAGCAGACTCGGCGCTAACATTTTCGCACCAGGGACCTGCGCCAGTGGTGGAGGTCGGGGATCCCCTTTGCCGCATCTCGCCGCGGATCATTAAGCTAGGTCTTTCGCCGCGACTGTGACCAACATCGCCGAACGAACATGTTTGAGCATGGACGCGCGTTTGAGCGTGCGGCCACGGTCTTTGCTTTGAAGGAAAACTGGCATGAATATATTGGCGAAATTTCGCGTAGGCCTGCTTGCCCTTGCGGCGCTCTTCGGCGCTGTCTCTGTCGCCAACGCGGATAACGGCTCCATTCGCATTCGAATCCTGAAAGCCGGATTTGTGGTCGGCGGATCGGTTGGCGAAGGCGTGCTGACGTTCAAGGGCCGCAGATATCCGCTATCTGTCGGTGGCTTGAGCTATGGCTTCACCTTCGGGGCCTCGGAGACGCGCTTTCGTGGCACCGTCAGAAATATCCGCCGTCCGTCGGACGTCGCCGGCGTTTACGCTCAAGCCGGCGCCGGCGCCGCCGTGGGCCGGGGCGCACAGGCCATCATCCTGACCAATCAGAAAGGCGCCGTGTTGGAGCTGAGCGGCGCACAAGCCGGTCTGATCGTCAGCCTTGATCTGAGCGGACTTGCTTTATCCCTGAGGTGAGAAACGCGGCAGCTCAACCGATGACGTGGCGGTGAAGGTCACGGCTCCCGCCGTGATTTTCGCCGCTGACGAAAGCGAGACGACATCAACCCGTGAACTCTCGCATTCGCCTCGACCGCGATCGCGCGCCGCCATCGGCGATTGCAAGATCGGCCCGCGATGCAACGCCCTTGCATGCGCACAGCGTCAGGCGGGGCAGGCCATCAATCAAGATGGATCGCATGTTCTGCGCTGTAGAAGCGAAGGCCCAGGAAGATGGCCGCAGCCAGACATGCGCCGACGACGACAGCCAGTTTCCATAAAAACGCTGTCAGTTTTCGAGCTGTGCGGTAACGCGGATCGGACATCGGGCGACCTCTCGAAATCAGGCTTCAGTCACAGCTGCGAACGCTTTTTCGATTGCGTCAAGCATTGGCGGATGGCCCGGCAGATTGAGCCTTCAATCATCCGCTCAGACGCCATGTTGGAAGATCACCACGTCCATCGCAGCTGACCGCGGGCGCCGTAGGCCTGCGAGTTGCGCGCCTGCTCGGTCTCAAAAGAGGCCGTCGCTGTAAGGCCGCTCTTGAACCGCATTTCCGGCCCACCCGACAGCAGCAAGGCGTCGCGTGCTCGCGGTGCGCCCACGATCGAAAAGTTCGACCCCGGCAGGGCCTGGAAAGAAGCATCGACGCGGGAGACATGCGAGAAATCGTGAGCCCATGCGGCTTTGGCCCGCAAGCGCAGGGTCACGTCCTGGCCGACCGCGACCACGTGGTCGATGCGAAAGCCAAGTTGCGTCCGGGCCGCCACCGCCGTGCGGCTTTCATAGGCGAGCGCGAAAAGTGAAGCTCCGGCGGTCGATTGTTCGCGGTATGACGGCGTCACAAAGGCCTGGACGCCGACGGAGGCGAAAGGAACGATCCAGCCAAGGCGATAGCCTGCTTCAACCTGGCCCGCGACATTGTTGGCG
>JAIEQX010000166.1 GCA_019747375.1 Beijerinckiaceae bacterium
AGCTTGTCGATGACGGCCGGAGGCGTGCCTGCGGGCGCGAAGAGCGCGTTCCAGGACGTCACGTCGTAACCCGCGGCGCCGGCTTCCTGCGCGGTCGGGATGTCCGGGGTGACTGTCGAGCGCGTCGGGCCGGAGGCGGCGAGCGCGCGGATCTGCTTGTCTTCCAGCATCGACTTCAGGGACGCGTAGGAATCGATCATCAGGTCGACGTCGCCGCGCGTCAGCGACAGCAGCAGGTCGGGCGTGTTGCGGAACGGAACGACGCGGAAGTCGAGGCCGGTCGTGGTCTTCAAAAGTTCGGCGGACAGATTCTGCGTGCTGCCGGCGATGACGGTGCCGACATTCAGCTTGCCGGGATTGGCCTTGCCGAAGTCGATGAAGTCCTTGAGGGTCTTGTACTTCGACTCGCCATTGGTCGCGAGGATGAAGTCGAAGAAGCCGAGGCTCGAGATCGGCACAAAATCCTTCAGCGGATCAAAGCGCAGATCCTTGAACATGTTCACGCTGACGGCGGTGCCGTTCGAGAACAGCGCGAGCGTGTGCCCGTCATTGCCGCCCGCAAGGGCTGCGCGCGCGGCGTTGATGCCGCCGGGGCCGGGCTGGTTCTCGATGATGAAGCGCTGGCCGATCTTGTCGCCGAGACGCTCGGTGACGATCCGCACCGTGATGTCGGCGACGCCGCCGGCGCCGAAAGGCACGAGGACGCGGATCGGCTTGGTCGGGTAGGTCTGGGCGGCGGCGGGCGAAGCGAGGCCGGCGGCGAGCGGCAGCATCAGGGCCAGCGCGCCCAAGAGAGTGCGACGCGAAGCGTTGCGCCGGGGTGCAAATGAAGTCGACATTCCTGTCCTCCTGCCGCATTGCGCATGCGGTTTGGTTGATCGGGCTTCCTCCGGACGCGCGCGATCTTGAGGCGGCGCGCCCCTGGCTCCGGGGTGGCGTGAAGCTACACGCCCGGCCGCCTGCTTCAAATGGGAAGATTTCAGAGGTTGGTGAATCGATTGGACCGCTGAAGCGTCGGCTGGGCTGCGCCGACCTTCAGCCCTGCCGCTGGCGCTGGCTGTCGTGCCAGCGGCGCAGCGCGACGCGCGAGACCGCTTCGAGCGCAAGATAGATGGCGATTCCAGCGACCGAAATAAGCACGAGCGCGGCGAACATGCGGGGAATGTTGAGCCGATAGCCGGCCTCGACGATCCGATAGGCGAGGCCGGCGCCCCGGCCCGCCGCGCCCGCGGCGATTTCCGCCGCGATGGCGCCGATCAGCGCCAGTCCGCCGGCAATGCGCAGGCCGCCGAGAAAATACGGCATGGCGGACGGTAGCCGCAACAGCCGCATCTGCTGCCAGCGCGAGGCGCCGTAGAGATCGAACAGGTCGCGCAGATTATGGTCGACTGAAGCGAGGCCGAGGGCGGTGTTCGACAGGATGGGGAAGAAGGCGACCAGAAAGGCGCAGACGAGCACGGCCGTGGACGGCTCGAGATAGACGAGCAGAAGCGGCGCGATCGCGATGATGGGCGTCACCTGCAGCACGACCGCGAAAGGAAAGAACGAGCGCTCGAGCCAGCGCCATTGCGCGAACAGGATGGCGAGCGCGACGCCGCCCGCCACCGCCAGAGCCAGCGCGAGGCCGGTAATGCGCAAGGTCGCCCAGAGCGATGTCGACAGCGTCGCCCAGTCGGCCACGAGCGTCAGGCCGATGAGGCTCGGGGCGGGAAGGATGTAGGGCGGAAGCGCGGCGATGCGCACCAGCGCTTCCCAACCGGCGAGGCAGAGCAGGAAGACGCCGAAAGGCAGCGCGCGTTCGCCGATCCGCGAGGCCGTGGTCACGAGGCGACGCCTTCCGACATGACGGCTTCAAGCGCGTGCGAGGCGGCGCGGCATCGTTCGACGTAGAATGCGCTGACGCGGAACTCCTCGTCGCGAGGACCGGGCGGCGCCACGGCGATGTCCTCGACGATGCGGCCGGGCCGCTGCGAGAACACCACGATGCGCGAAGAGAGATAAACGCTCTCATAGACGGAATGGGTGACGAACAGGATGGTCGCGCCGAGATCGGCCTGCAGCGCAAGCAGATCGCGATTAAGGCGCAGGCGCGTGATTTCGTCCAGCGCGGCGAAGGGCTCGTCCATCAACAAAAGGGCGGGGCGCAGCACGAGGGCGCGGGCGATGGAGACGCGCATCTTCATTCCGCCCGACAATTCACGCGGGAACGCCTTTGCGAAATCGCCAAGGCCGACGCGGCCGAGCGCGTCGAGAATGCGCGGCGCCGCCTCGTCCCGGCTCTGGCCGCGCAGGCGCAACGGCAGCCAGACATTTTCGAAGACGCTCGCCCAGGGCATGAGCGTGGCGTCCTGAAAGACGAAGCCGATCTCGGGTCTTTCGCCGCCTCGCCAGTCGATCTGGCCGGCGTCGGGCGCCGCGAGTCCCGCGATCAGCCGAAGCGCCGTCGACTTGCCGCAGCCCGATGGACCGAGCAAGGACAAAAATTCGCCCTCGCGCACCTCGAGGTCGAGGCCTGCGAGCGCGGTGACGCCATTGGGGAAACTCTTGTCGACGCCGCGCAGCGTCAGAAGCGGGGAGGGACCGGGCTGTGAGATCACGGCGACTTTCTCAATTCGAGGCCGACGCCCTTGTTGACGAATTGCAGCGTGTAGGCGCGGCGATAATCGATGTTGGCCGGGAGCACGCCGGTCTTCGCCATCTTGTCGAAGAAGCTCTTCTGCCGCTCGTCCGTCATGGCGCCGATCCCGAGTTTCAGGGAATCGCCTGAATCGACGATGCCATATTCCTTCATGCGCGCGACGGAATAGGCCAGCTGCGCGTCGGTCATTTCAGGATTGTCGCGCTTGATGGCTGCGTTGGCGGCCGCGTTGTCGCCGTTCATATAGGCGTACCAGCCGATGATGGAGGCGTCGACGAAGCGCTGGACGAGGTCGGGCTTCTTGTCGACGAGGTCGCGGCGGGTCTCGATCGTGGTCGAATAGGTGTCGAACCCCTGGTCGGCGAGCAGGAACACGTTGGGTTTGAATTTCGCCTGGGTCTCGACCGCGAACGGCTCGGAGGTCAGATAGCCCTGCTGCGCCGACGCCTTGTTGGCGATGAATGGCGCGGGGTTGAACGTGTAGGGGCGCACGTCCTCCTCGCGGAAGCCGAAGGTGGCGCGCAGCCACGGGAAGGCCGTGGCCATCAGGTCCTTGCCGATGAAGATCGGCGCGCCCACCAGCGATGCGAATGTGTCCCGGCCCTGACCCGGATGCGACATGAAGATCTGCGGGTCCTTCTGGAAGGCGGCCGCGACCACCAGCGTGGGGATGTTCTGCTCCACCGCCGAAAAGGCCTGCACCATATTGCCGCCCATGTAGAAATCGATGCGGCCGGTGGGCAGCAGCAGGCGGTTGTTGACCTGCGGCCCGCCTTGCACGATCTCGACGTCGAGGCCGTATTTCTTGTAAGTCCCGTCGACGAGCGCCTGATAGAAGCCGCCATGCTCGGCCTGCGCCAGCCAGTTCGTGCCGAACCTCACCTTGTCGGCTGCGGATGCGGAAAAACAGAGCCCGAGCGACAGACAAGCTCCGGCGAGCGCCTTCATCCAAACCATTCGCCCCTCCTTCGCCCGGCCATTGGCGGCTCAAGCGCCACCAGAGATCTGGTGCGCTCTCTGGCAAAGTCCATGCCTTTGTGGCCCCGTTCGGCGTGTCTGTGCAAGAGGTCGGCGGCGTCGGGCAAGGATGTGCGCTGCATGCTTGCTGGCGCGCGTCATGCCTTCTAGCTTCAGCACGGGGACCTTGGGGGGCGACATGCCACGCACGCATTACTGGACGGATCTGACTTGGCCGGAGTTTCATGCCCTCGACATGGAGCGCATGGTCGCGGTGCTGCCCGTGGCGGCGATCGAACAGCATGGGCCGCACCTGCCGGTCGGCGTGGATACATTCATCATGCAGGGATATCTCGATCTCGTGATCGAGCGACTGCCCGCCCATGCGCCGGTGCTGTTCCTGCCGATCCAGACGATCGGCAAGTCGGACGAGCATGTCTCTTTTCCAGGCACATTGACCCTGTCGGCTGAAACCGCCACGCGCGCCTGGATCGAAATCGGCGAGAGCGTGCGACGGGCGGGGTGCCGCAAGATCATCCTGCTCAACTCGCATGGCGGCAATGTCGCGGTGATGGACCATGTGGCGCGCGACTTGCGGCGCCGGCGCGGCATGCTGGCGGTCACGTGCTCGTGGGGGCGTTTCGGCTATCCGGACGACCTGTTCGAGCCCGAGGAGCGGACGCACGGCATCCATGGCGGCGACATCGAGACGTCGCTCATGCTGGCGTTCCGGCCGGAGACGGTGCGGGTCGACGAGATCCGCGACTTTCCGCCCGCCAGCATCGAGATGGAAGAGGATTTCACCTGGCTGCGCGCCCACCATCCGATCGGGTTCGGCTGGATGTCGCAGGATCTCTCGGTGACGGGCGCGATGGGCAATGCGCTCGACGCCAGCGTGGAGAAAGGCGAGGCCAGCGCCGATTATGGCGCGACCGCGTTTCTCGAACTGCTGCGCGACGTCGAGGCCTTCGACCTTTCGCGACTGGCCGACGGGCCGCTCGATTAAGTCCTTTCGGACAGGTTTTTCCGGAACCGATAGGCGCTGGCCCCGTCCTCGTAATAATCAGGCTCGACGCCGGCGCGCTCATAGCCGGATCTCTCATAGAGCGCGATGGCCCTCGGATTGTCGGCCCGGACTTCCAGGGTCAGCGCCTCGCAGCCGCGCGCGCGGGCCTCATGCTCGCAGGCCTGCAGCAGCGCACGCCCGGCGCCGCGCCCGGCATGTTGCGTGTCCACCGCGATGGAATAGAGGCTGGCCTTTTTCGACCCCTTGCGCAGGCCGATCAGGGCGTAACCGGTGACGGCGTCGTTTTCCCGCACCACGATCATGGCGGCGGATGGCGCGCCGATGTAGCGGCGCAGGCTGCGGCGCGACAACTGGTCGGAGGAGAAGACGGCGTTTTCGATGCGCTCGACGGCGTCGAGATCGTCGAGGCTGGCTTTCCGGATCTGCACGTTGCGCCTCTATTCCGCCCGCCAGGGGTAGGTCCAGGTCTCGGTCAGGGTGCGGGAGCCGGCTTTCAGGAAGGCGCGCAGATCCGTCGACTGCCCGGGTTCGAGCGCGATGTCGATGGCGGCCCGGAATCCGCCGGTCTGCGGGTTGGGCACGACGAAAGAGCGGGTGATCTTTCCGGCGCTGGCGCTCGGCACCAGCTCGACCAATTCCGGCTGGGGCTGGAAATAGCGCAGCTCGCCTCCGGCGAAATCGACGATGAAACGGCGCGAGCCCGGATCGACAGGCTCATGCGACCCGAGCGCACGGGCCTGCGTCTGATAGGTGTTCAGCGCGCGCGCATTGGGCGACAGGCGGCGCAGGTCGAGGTTCGAGATGATGCGATAGTCGAGCGTGAGCGGCTTGCCGGGTTCGACCGGGCCATTGGGAACCCAGGACGCCACGACATTGTCGTTGCTCTCGTCGGTGGTGGGCAGTTCGACGAGTTCGATGCGGCCATCGCCCCAGCCGCCGCGCGGCTCGACCCAATAGCTCGGACGCATCTCATAATTGAGATCGAGGTCCTGATAGTGCTCGAAATTGCGGTCGCGCTGCATCAGCCCGAAGCCGCGCACGTCCCTGTCGACGAAGGCGGATATTTCCGGGCGGGCGGGATTGCGCAGCGGACGCCAGATCCATTCGCCGGAGCCGGAATGGATCAGCAGTCCATCCGAATCGTGCAGTTCCGGGCGATAGTCGCCGGTGACGCGACGGTCGTTCTCGCCGACGAAGAACATCGACGTCAGCGGCGCGACGCCGAGCTTGCCGATCGGCCGGCGCGGATAGAGGGTGACGCTCACGTCCATGACGCTGTCCACGCCGGGCTGCAGATCGAAGCGATAGGCGCCGGTCAGCGACTCGCCGTCGAGCAGTGCGTAGATGACGATCCGGTCCGAGTTCTGGTCGGGCGTCTCGATCCAGAACTCATGGAAATGCGGAAATTCCTCCGGTTCGCCGCCGGCGTTGACGGCCACGCCGCGGGCCGACAGGCCATAGCGCTGGCCGCGTCCGAGCAAGCGGAAATAGCTGGAGCCGAGAAACGAGACGACCTCGTCGTGGACCTTGGGGTCGTTGAGCGGGAAATGCAGGCGAAAGCCAGCGAAGCCCAGGTTGATGGGGAGCGGCTTCTCGAATTTGGTGCGGCCGTAGTCAAACAGGCTGGCCGAATAGGGAATGGGAGTCGCCATTCCGTCCCGGATGATGTTGACGGTGACGGGTTGCCTGTAGAGGTGGCCCAGATGAAAGGTGTGCAGCCGGTAGGCGCCGCCATTCAGAAACGCGCGGTCCGAGCGGAAACGGATGTCGCGCCAGGCGTCGAACTCGAGCTTCTGCAAGGCTTCAGGCAGCGGGCGGGCCGCCTCGTAGGGCGCGGCTGCGAGCTCTCGGGCGCGGCGCTGAACCTCCTCGAAGGAGAAGCGCGACGTCGGGCCGGCGACCGGCTGCTGGGCGCGGGCCGGTCCCGCCAGCCCCATGGCGGCGACGCCCGTGCCTGCGGCCAGAAAGGTGGTGATGGCGCGACGTGTCAATTCCGGC
>JAIEQX010000117.1 GCA_019747375.1 Beijerinckiaceae bacterium
GCGTTACTCAAGAGGTTGATCAAACACTGCCGCAGCTTCGTTTCGTCCGTATGCATTGATCCCACAGCGTCGTCATCGAGGCGGAGTTCGAAGGTGTTCCGTTTCTTGGTGACCAGCGCATCAACCGTTGCTGCGACATCCCGCACCATGTCCCCAACCTGGAAATCTTCCGGATAAACTTCCATCTTCTCCGCCTCTATTTTTGAGAGGTCGAGAACATCATTTATCAAGCCGAGGAGATGACGTGCATTGGACTCGATCTTTCGCATGTCATCGAGCAATTCGGTCTCGTTTCGATCCTCCAGCTCCTCTTGAAGCATTTCACTGTAGCCGATGACCGCGGACAAAGGCGTCCGCAGTTCATGGCTCATATTTGCAATGAACTGGCTCTTGGCGCGGTTTGCCTGCTCGGCGGAGTCTCGCGCCGCCTCGAGCTCGATCTCCATATTTTTCCGTTCAGTGATATCGGTGGACGAGCCGGCCCATTCACGCACTTCTACGTCGGAATCGTCGAAGATAGGAACAGCGCGGACCAGCATATGGCGCCACTCGCCTTGGCGATTTCGAACCCTGTGCTCTACTTTATAGATCTCGCGCGCGGCGACCGCCTCTCGCCAGATCTGAATGGTTTCGGCGCGATCGTCGGGATGAATGACGTCTAGCCAACCCTGTCCTTTCAACTCGTCGAACGTCTGCCCTGTGAAGTCTGACCAATCGGTTTGGGGACTGACAAATTGTCCTTCACTGTCGGTCGTCCAGAACATCGCGGCTGTGGCGGTGATCAGCGTGCGGAAGCGACGTTCACTGTCCTGCAAACGACGTTCGGCACGCCTGCGCGTCGTCGCGTCCACAACCACAAGTCCGATCCCTTTCGGTCGTCCTTCGGGGCTTTCACGCAAGGGATAAAAACTCATGACGAGGTGGCGAAGTCGTCGCCCGTCATGACGCATTCCCACCTCGACCTCGATATTTGATACTCTGTGCCCCGCGCTCAGCACGGACATCAGCTTTGGCTCCAGCGTTTCACGAAGGGTCGGCAGCACAGACCATATTTTTTGCCCGATATCGGCTCCCAGCGTCCTGTCGCTCATTTCAGCCAACGCGACATTCATGTGGCGGATGCGCAAATCCGCATCTAGGAAGCCGAGCCCGACCGGCGCATTTTCAAGTACGCCGTCAAGCAGCGCCGTCGTGCGCTCTCCCTCTCGCCGACGAAGCACCGCCAGCCTCGCAAAGTACCCCACCGCTGCAAGCGCCAAGGCGAAAGATGCAAGGCTGAGCAGCAAAGACCGCCGAGCGACGCTTCGGTCGATTGAGGCCAGCTGGCGCTGCGCAGCGTCCTGCAGACGCCCCGTCTGGGCCCGCGCCTCGTCCATCAGAAGCTTTCCACGCCCGCCCCGGACGCTTTCCAGAGCCTGATCAAATCCGAGTTCGCGGCGGATCACCACGGTTTCGTCGACAAAGCGGCGCTTACGCTCCGCGGCGTCCCTCATGGCCTCGAACATAGCTGGAGGCGCACCGCTCCGCTCGAGGGCTATTCGTAATTCCTCGAGACGCTCGTCCAAGGACTCCGTGGCGCTTCGGTAAGGTTCGAGAAAAGCTTCGGTCCCCACCAGGAGGTACCCGCGCTGCCCTGTTTCGAGGTCTTTCAGGGCCGAGAGGAGCCGTTCGGCCGTCGACAGAACCTCCGCTTGCAGGGCAGACCGGTCACGAGAATGCGCCCAATCTCGATAGTTCCACACACCCGCCATGACAGCGATGCCAAGCAGCGCCACGGCGATTGCTGGCTTGAACTGAGTTCGCGACTTTCTTTGCCTCAACCTGTCGGCGATGCTGCGCATGAAAACTATCCTTCCGCCCCCACCATCGGTCGCGCAACGCGAACGCAGCTGTTTGGCTCCTGTCGTGGAACTTGGCTGGGGCGCGCGGGGTTGCATCCCTGTCTGGGAACATTCACGCCCAGACCTGTCGCCGATGTCCCTGATAACCGACCCGATCGCACGACCCGAAAGGGCACGGAAGATCCGCCGGCTAGCTGCTTCGGTCGCGAGGAGCGGGATTTCCCGCATTGTGGGCGGATGTTTCGAAGTTCAAACGGGGGAGCGGGGCGCATGGCCAGGATTTTGTTGGTCGAGGATCATGAGGAAATCTGGGATTTCCTGTCGCGACGGCTCCAACGGCGCAGCCATGAAGTCATGCTGTCGCATGATGGAGAGGATGCGCTCGAGAAAGCCAGAACCGGCCGGCCCGATGTCATACTTCTCGACATGAACCTGCCGGTGATGGACGGTTGGACTGCGGCGCGGGCGCTGAAGGGCAACCCGCAGACGGCGAAAATTCCGATCATCGCGCTGACCGCCCATGCTATGTCGGGCGATCGCGACAAGGCCATGCAAGCTGGTTGCGACGATTATCACGCCAAGCCTGTCGATTTCGCCAAATTGCTCACGCAAATTGCGTCGGCTTTGGGTGAGCCGGCGGCGGCAAGCTGAATGAGCGACGACATAATCCTCGCGCGTCGTATGCGCGACGCCCTACCGGTCTTCATCGCTGTGGCGAGTCTCGGCCTGGCGCTCCTGATCGCTTCGATGTTGTACCTTGGGCGCGACGTGCTCGTACCCATCGCGCTCGCGATCCTGCTGAGCTTCGTCCTCGCGCCGCTCGTGCGACTGCTTCAGAAGATAAGGCTGCCGCGCAGCCTCGCTGTCCTGAGCGCCGTGGTCGTAGCGGCGCTGAGCCTGTTCATGCTCGGCACGGTGGTTTTCGGCCAGGTGGCGCAGCTGGCGGCCGACCTGCCGCGCTATCAAACCAACATGCAGGATAAAATCCGCTCCATCCGGGCGATGTCGGCGGATTCCGGAGCCTTCGGCCGGGCCTTTGACGTTCTGCAGAATCTTGGCGAGCAGTTGCAGGCGCCCGTGCCTGGGAATGACAAGCCGACAAGCGGCGATGAAAGCGCGTTGGCGACCGACGTCAAGACGCCGCGTCCCGTGCCGGTCGAAGTACGCGAGGCGGGTTCGGGGCCTTTGACGACGATCACGACGGTGCTTTCACCGCTGTTGCATCCTCTCGCCAGCATCGGCCTGGTGCTGATCTTCGCCATCTTCATTTTGATCCAAAGAGAAGACTTGCGGAACCGCTTCATTCGGCTGGCTGGAAATGACGACCTCCAGCGCACGACCGCCGCAATAGATGATGCGGCGAGCCGCTTGAGTCGTCTCTTTCTGACGCAACTCGGCCTCAACGCTGGCTTCGGCGTTGTCATCGGCATTGGCCTCTGGATCATTGGCGTGCCAAGCCCGGCCTTATGGGGCATTCTGGCCGGGGCGTTACGCTTCGTGCCTTATGTCGGCGCTGTCATTTCGGCGGTTCTTCCGCTTGGCCTGGCGGTTGCGGTGGACCCCGGCTGGTCGATGCTGCTTTGGACCGCATTGCTTTTCATTGTGATCGAACCGATCGTAGGCCATGCGATAGAGCCGCTCGTCTATGGTCATTCGACCGGCTTGTCGCCTATCGCCGTCATCGTCGCGGCGACTCTGTGGACATTCCTGTGGGGCCCGATCGGCCTTGTGCTGGCGACGCCTCTGACGGTCTGCCTCGTGGTGCTTGGCCGGCATGTAGAACGCTTGAAGTTCCTCGATATCTTGCTGGGAGACAGGCCGGCCTTGTCGCCGCGCCAAATATTCTACCAGCGCATGCTGGCGGGCGACCCGGATGAGGCGGTCGAGCAAGCGCGAGACTTCTTGAAAGAGCGGGCGCTTGCGACTTATTACGACGAGGTCGCGCTAGAAGGGCTGCGGCTTGCTCAGGAAGATATTGCTCGCGGGTCAATCACCAGTGCCCGCGAAGATGTGCTCAAGCATTCAATCAATCGCTTGGTCGAAGATCTTGCCACCATCGAGGGCCCGTTGCCTTCGCATCGCGGTTCGGTAGGAGCCGAGGCCGCCGCCGCAGTCGAGACCATCGGTCCGGATCGGGACATCGCCAGCCTGGTGCGCAGCAGAGACGACATGCATCCAGACTGGCGAGGAAGCACGCCGGTCCTTGTCGTCGCCGGACAGGGCGCGCTTGACCAGGCGGTGGCGAGCATGCTGGGCCAATTGTTTACCAAGCATGGACTTGCGACGCGCGTCGTCACCCACGAGGCGATCACGCAGGATCCCCCTCCATTCGGCCAAGACGATGGAATTGCGCTGATCTGCTTTTCGTATCTCGACGCCCTGAGTACGGTCCATATCAGGTACGCAGCGAGACGCCTCCGCCGGAGCGTTCCCGGCAGACAGAATGTGATGGTAGGCCTCTGGCGCCAGCGCGATCCTTCGACGCTCGAAGCCTTGCGGCGCGCAACATCCGCGCAAGTGCTTGTAACGTCTTTGCACCAGGCTCTGACAGCCGCGATCGACATGTCCGGAAAACCCGTGGAGGCTGCACCACGCAGCCATGTCGCCATAGCCGAGCGGCAGCTCTCTTAGCACCGACGAAGAGGCTGAATGCCCGACGCTTATATCTTGTTTCTGACCGGCGCCGGCGTGTTGATAGCGCTTGTCGCCTGGTTGCCGCTCCTGTTGCGGCGGGCGCCGCTGTCATTGCCGATCATATGCATCGGCCTTGGCGCAGCGATCTCCCTGACGCCGCGGATCGGCATCGCGCCGCTTCCTTTCGCATATCCCGAAATCACAGAGCGGCTGACGGAGTTCGTGGTGATCATCGCGCTGATGGGCGCGGGGCTCAAGATCGACAGAATTATCGGCTGGCGTGCCTGGCGCGTCACCTGGCGCCTGCTTGCCATCACCATGCCGCTGAGCATCCTTGCGATCATGGCGCTTGGCGTTTGGGGCCTTGGCCTGTCGCTTGCGGCCGCTCTTCTCCTGGCGAGCAGCCTGGCCCCAACGGATCCGGTGCTGGCCGCCGACGTGCAGGTTGGCCCGCCACGATCTGGTCAGGAGGACGAAGCGCGTTTTGGACTTACGTCTGAGGCCGGATTGAATGACGGACTCGCGTTTCCCTTCGTGCATCTGGCGATTGCCATCAGCTTGGCGGCCAGCGATCCCGATTGGCTCACACGATGGTTCGCCTTCAATGTCGTCTGGGAGATCGGCTTCGGCGTTCTGGCCGGATGGCTGATAGGTCTCGCGTTTGGCTGGCTGACATTCCGGGCGCCGTCAGACAAAAGCCTGGCGCGCACAGGAGATGGCCTCATAGCGCTCGCCGCCACCTTCGTGTCCTACGGCGTGACTGAGATCATGCACTGCTACGGTTTTCTCGCGGTTTTCATCACCGCGCTCACCTTGCGCCACGCCCACCGCCAGCATGATTTTCACACGGACATGCACGACGTCATCGAACAGATCGAACGGGTCGCCATGATGATCGTGCTGTTGCTCTTCGGCGGCGCGCTCATGCACGGGCTCCTGTCGCCACTCACCTTGCCCGATGTGATTTCTGCGCTGGTCATTGTGCTCGTCATACGTCCGGCGGCTGGATGGCTCGGACTGGCCGGGCTGAAGATCGCACCCATGGAACGCATGACGATCGCATTCTTCGGCATTCGGGGCGTGGGCTCGTTCTATTATCTCGCCTATGCGCTAAACCACTCGTCGATCCAGCCTGCCGATCGCCTTTGGGCGATCCTGGGACTTGTTGTGCTCTTTTCGATAATCCTACATGGCGTCACCGTTACGCCTGTGATGCGCAGGCTCGACCAGAGTCAAGGGCGAGACCCGGACGCGTTCGATCGAAAGATCGACCGCATGGGTGAAGGAAACGACCGGTTCTGACTGAAGCATCCGATGCGCGATCCGACCATGCACGGACGCTCCCGTGCATGGACAGATCACCGCTCGCCAAATCTGTGGTCAGGCCGCGACGTCTTTGGCGCGGTAGGTCAACAGCCGCACAAAGACGCGGAAACGACGGCGCAGAGCAGCTATGCCGAACCCCAGGAAGGAGAGCAGACCCGCCCCGGCCAGCGGCGCAGGCGCAGCGTTGATATCGCTCACCGTGATCGCCCCAAGTTCGGCCGTGATCGCACCGCTTGTGACTCCGTCCATCTTGAACACGAGTTGGCTGCCGGCCCCAAAGCTGTTCAGCACCAAGGCCGTGAAGGTGATCGACTGACTGACCGTCGTCGACTGAATCGATAATGCTGGCGAGAACCCACTGAGGCTCAGGAAAAACGGCACGGACTCTCCGACATGCCGAAACAACACCGAGACAGTATTGATAAACCCTGACTGGACATTCAGCTGCAACTCCGGATCCGGGTTTCCGCCGTTACTGCGAAGCGCCACAAAGCCTGCGGAAAGAGCATCCTGGCCGGCGCTCGGACCAGGCACGGGAACGTGAGCCTGATAATTCGTGAAGCAGCCATTCGAAATAAAGCTGAAACTCCCGCAGGCGGAGGCCGGAACCGCGCCCAACATGAATCCAGCCAGGATCAGAGAACGGAGAACATTTTTCTTCATGGTTAAATATCCGCAACAACGCCGCGGATCCAACTTGTAGAATAGTTTAAAAACTGTCAATCGCATGAGGCACTTACATGTGAACAGATCAAGCCGAAGCTCAAGCTTGGGCACGAGCGGCGAAGTGGCGCGCTCTGCGCTCTGAATTGAGAAGTCCCCGGACAGCCTCTGCGAAGAGCACTGA
>JAIEQX010000266.1 GCA_019747375.1 Beijerinckiaceae bacterium
GTGCGCGACAATGGCGGCGACTGCTTTGCGGCCATCAAGCAGAAGGATCTGGTGGTTCATCACCCCTATGAATCCTTCGACGTGGTGGTGCAGTTCCTCAACCAGGCGGCGCGCGATCCTAATGTCGTGGCCATCAAGCAGACCTTGTACCGCACGTCGTCTGACAGTCCGATCGTGCGTGCGCTGATCGAGGCGGCGGAGGCCGGCAAGTCGGTGACGGCGCTGATCGAACTCAAGGCGCGGTTCGACGAAGAGGCGAACATCCGCTGGGCGCGCGATCTTGAACGCGCGGGCGCGCAGGTCGTGTTCGGATTCATCGAGCTGAAGACGCATGCCAAACTGTCGATGGTGGTGCGCCGCGAGGGCGGTTCGCTGACGAGCTATTGCCACATCGGGACGGGCAATTATCACCCGCTCACCGCGCGCATCTACACGGACGTCTCGTTCTTCACGGCCGATCCCGTCATCGGTCGCGACGTGTCGCGCATCTTCAATTTCATCACAGGCTATGCCGAGCCCGTCGGGCTCGAGCGCATGTCGGTGTCGCCGCTGACGCTGAAGAAGCGGCTCCTGGCGCATGTGGAGGAAGAAATCGCTTTCGCCAAGGCCGGACGCCCGGCGGCGATCTGGGCCAAGTGCAACGCGCTGGTCGATCCCGAAATGATCGACGCCTTCTATGCGGCGAGCCAGGCGGGCGTATCGATCGATCTGGTGGTGCGCGGCATCTGCTGCCTGCGGCCGGGCGTGAAGGGCCTGTCGGAGAACATCCGGGTCAAATCCATCGTCGGACGCTTCCTCGAACACGCGCGCATCTATGCCTTCGGGGGCGGCCATGGCCTGCCGCACGCCAAGGCGCATGTCTATATTTCGTCGGCCGATCTGATGCAGCGCAATCTCGACCGTCGCGTCGAGGTGATGGCGCCGATTCTCAATCCGACCGTCCATGAGCAGGTTCTGGACCAGATCATGGTGGCCAATCTGATCGACAACCAGCAGAGCTACCGGGTCTTGCCCGACGGTTCGAGCGAGCGCATAGTCGCCGGCAAAGGCGAGGAGAAGTTCAACGCTCACTCGTATTTCATGACCAACCCAAGCCTGTCCGGTCGAGGCAAATCCTTGAAGGACTCGAGCCCGAAGACGCTCTTCAAGCGTCTGGAGAAAAACTGATTTCCATGTTTCTTGCAAAAAAGGACGCACCGGGCCGCCTTGCCGCTCTGGCGCCTGTCGCCATCGTGGACATCGGGTCGAATTCCGTGCGTCTCGTCGCCTATGAGGGGCTGTCGCGCTCGCCGACGCCGATCTTCAACGACAAGGTGCTGTGCGGGCTGGGGCGTGGCGTCGCCACCACCGGACGCCTCCCACAGGATGCCGTGGACCGGGCTCTGGCGGCTCTGAGGCGTTTCCGCGTGCTGTGCCGCGCCATGGAAATCACCGACATTCACGTGCTCGCGACCGCTGCGGCGCGCGACGCCGCCAACGGGGCAGATTTTCTCGCCGCCGCGCGGGAGGCGATCGGCGCGCCGATCGAGCTTCTGTCAGGCAAGCGCGAGGCGCAATTGTCGGCGCTCGGCGTCGTCTCGGGCTTCTGGAAGCCCGACGGCGTGGTCGGCGATCTCGGCGGCGGCTCGCTGGAACTCAACGACGTGAAGGGCGCGAAGCTCGGCGAGGGCGTGACCCTGCGCCTTGGCGGTCTCTCGCTGATGGATATTTCGGACCGCTCGCCCAAGAAGGCGGTCAAGATCGTGCGGGACGCGCTGGCCGGCACGAAGCAACTCAAAAAGCTCGAAGGCCGCACCTTCTACGCCATCGGGGGCACGTGGCGCGCGCTGGCGCGGCTGCACATGCGGCAGCGCAATTATCCGCTGAACGTCATGCATCATTATGTGATCCCGGCGCGCGACGCTGCGGATTTCGCCGCGCTGGTCGAGCGCGTTCATGCCGATACGCTCATCTCCATCGGGGCCGTTCCGTCGGCCCGGCGGCCGCTTCTCGCCTATGGCGCCGTGGTTCTCGACGAGATCATCCGGCAGGCCAAACCGAAGGAAATCGTCGTCTCGGCGCTCGGCGTGCGCGAGGGCCTGTTGTTCGAGCGCCTCGACGCGGCCGACCGCAAGCGCGATCCGCTGCTCGTGGCGGCGCGCGAACTGAACGTCCTGCGCTCCCGCGCTCCGCAGCATGGCGAGGAATTATGCGCCTGGACGGACGCCTTCATGCGCTCGACGCATCTGGAGGAAACGCAGGAGGAGACGCGCCTGCGCCATGCCGCCTGCCTGCTCACAGACATCGGCTGGCGCGCGCATCCCGATTATCGCGGCGAGCAATCGCTGAACATCATCGCGCATGCGGCCTTTATCGGCATCGATCATCCGGGCCGCGCCTTTCTGGCGCTTGCCGCATCCTACCGGCACATGGGGCCGGACGAGGACGTGAGCCCGCAGATCCGCACGCTCGCGACCGCGCGCATGCTCGACCGCGCGCATATTCTGGGCGCCGCCATGCGGCTCGCCTATGTGGTGACGGCCGCCATGCCGGGCGTGCTGCCGCGCGCGCCGCTCCTGTGCGTCAAGGACAAGGTGGTGCTGACGCTGCCGGGCGATCTCGCGGACCTCGCCAATGAGCGCGTGCAGAGCCGGATGAAGCAATTGTCGCGGCTGATCGGGCGCGAGGGCGCGGTCAGGACAGTGGCCTAGCGGCTCGTTCCGACCGGGACGTTCAGTTCACCGGATATTCCACGACCGGCGGCGCTTCCTGCCATTCCAGCGTCACGACCTTGTTGTTCTCGACCGTGAGGGCGAGGCGGCCGTGTTTCAGCTCCAGCGCCTTGGCGCCGAAGAGTTCGAGGCGCCAGCCGGTGAGGGCCGGGACCTTGGCGCGGTCGTCGGTCGCGATGGCTTCGAGATCGTCGACCGTGGCGATCATCTTGGCGGCGACGCCATGGCGTTCGCTGACCTGGCGCAGCAGGACTTTCAGCAGTTCGACCGTCGCGCCGCCGCCGTTGGAGCGGCGTTCGCGCTCGATGCGCGGCAGTGTCTTGGGATCGCGTTCAAGCCCGCGCTCGATGGCGGCCAGAATGTCGGCGCCGGTGCGGGAGCGCTCCATGCCGCGCGGGAAGGCGCGCAGATTGCCGAGCGCCTCCGGCGTGCGCGGGGCCGCGAGCGCGATCTCGATCAGGATGTCGTCCTTCAGCACGCGCGAGCGCGGCACGTCCTTTGTCTGCGCTTCGCGTTCGCGCCAGGCGGCGACGTCCATCAGCACGGCGAGGTCGCGCGGCTTGCGGGCGCGGTGGCGAAAGCGCTCCCAGGCGTTCTCCGGATGCTGCTCATAGGTGGCGGGCGAGCAGAGCGTCTGCATCTCGTCGGCGAGCCACGACATGCGGCCGCTGCTTTCGAGCTTGGCCACGAGAAAGCGATAGATGTCGCGCAGATAGGTGACGTCGGCCAGCGCGTAGGTGATCTGCGCATCCGACAGGGGACGGCGGGACCAGTCCGTGAAGCGCGACGATTTGTCGAGCGTGACCTTGCAGATGGATTGGGCCAGTTCGCCATAGGCGACCTGGTCGCCGAAGCCGCACACCATGGCGGCGACCTGCGTGTCGAACAGGGGCGCGGGAATCATCTTGGCGAGATTCCAGACGATTTCGAGATCCTGACGGGCGGCGTGGAAGACCTTGACCACCTTGCGGTCGGCCATCAGCTCGAAAAACGGCGTGAGATCCAGACCCTCCGCCATAGCGTCGACGGCCACCGCCTCGTCGTCGGAGGCGATCTGGATGACGCAGACCTTCGGCCAGAAGGTGGTCTCGCGGAGAAACTCCGTGTCGACCGTTACGAAGGGGTGCTGAGCGAGGCGCTGGCACGTCTGTGCGAGGGACTCGGTCGTGGTGATCAGGCTCATGTTTTCTGGCTATACCCGCAAAAGCGCCCTGAGGCGAGAGGCCTTGCGCATGCGGGCCAGCCTAACGCTCCTCCGGGCCGGCGTCTCGCCCGAAGCTTGAGCGCTTCTGCCCGCATTCTCGACAGGAGAGCCCCCGAATTCTTGACAAACCGCACCCCCCATGTGCTTTTCCCCGCTTCCGTCGAACATTGCCGCTTGAGAGTCCCGATGCACCCCTATCGCACCCATACATGCGGCCAGATCCGCGAGACCGATGCCGGCCAGAAGGTCCGCCTTTCGGGCTGGTGCCACCGCATCCGCGATCATGGCGGCGTCCTCTTCATCGATCTGCGCGATCATTACGGGCTGAGCCAGTGCGTGGTGGATCCGGATTCGCCGGGCTTTGCGACCGCCGAGAAGCTGCGCTCCGAATGGGTGGTGCGCATCGACGGCGACGTCCGCAAGCGTCCCGCCGGCACCGAGAACGCCGACATGCCGACCGGCATGATCGAGGTCTATGTCACCAACATCGAAGTGCTGGGCCCTTCCGCCGAACTGCCGCTGCCGGTGTTCGGCGACCAGGATTATCCGGAAGAGACGCGGCTCAAATACCGTTTCCTCGATCTGCGCCGCGACCGCCTGCACAAGAACATCATGCTGCGCGGTCAGGTGATCGACGCCATGCGGTCGCGCATGAAGGGGCAGGGCTTCTTCGAATTCCAGACGCCGATCCTGACCGCATCCTCGCCGGAAGGCGCGCGCGACTTCCTCGTGCCGTCGCGCCTGCATCCGGGCAAGTTCTACGCGCTGCCGCAGGCGCCGCAGCAGTACAAGCAGCTGATCATGATGGCGGGCTTCGACCGCTATTTTCAGATCGCCCCGTGTTTCCGCGATGAGGACCCGCGCGCCGACCGCCTGCCGGGCGAGTTTTACCAGCTCGATCTCGAGATGAGCTTCATCGAGCAGGAAGACGTGTTCAATGCGGTGGAGCCGGTCATCGGCGGGATATTCGAACAGTTCGGCGGCGGCAAGCCGGTGACGCCCGCGCCTTGGCCGCGCATTCCCTATGCGGAGGCCATGCGCAAATACGGCACCGACAAGCCGGACCTGCGCAACCCCATCGTCATGCAGGACGTGTCCGAGCATTTCCGCGGGTCGAACTTCAAGGTTTTCGCGCGCATGCTCGAAGATCCGAAGAACCAGGTCTGGGCGATCCCGGCGCCGGGCGGCGGACAGCGCACCTTCTGCGACCGCATGAATTCCTGGGCGCAGAGCGAAGGACAGCCGGGGCTGGGCTACGTGATGTGGCGCGAGGACGGCGGCGCCGGCCCCATCGCCAATAATATCGGACCCGAGCGCACCGAGGCGATCCGCCAGCAGCTCGGTCTTGCGGCCGGCGACGCGGCGTTCTTCGCCGCGGGCGATCCGGAAAAATTCGTCAAGTTCGCGGGTGCGGCGCGCATCAAGGTCGGGGTCGATCTCAAGCTCGTGGACGAAGACCGTTACGAACTGGCGTGGATCGTCGACTTCCCGATGTATGAGTGGAACGAGGACGAGAAGAAGGTCGATTTCTCGCACAACCCGTTCTCCATGCCGCAGGGCGGGATGGACGCGCTGCAGAACCAGGATCCGCTGACCATCAAGGCGTTCCAGTACGACATCGCCTGCAACGGCTTCGAGATCGCGTCGGGCGGCATCCGCAACCATCGCCCCGAAGGCATGGTGAAGGCCTTCGAGATCGCCGGTTACGGCGAGGAGACGGTGGTGGAGCGCTTCGGCGGCATGTATCGCGCGTTCCAGTATGGCGCGCCGCCCCATGGCGGCATGGCGGCGGGCGTGGACCGCATCATCATGCTGCTCTGCGGCGCGCAGAACCTGCGTGAAGTGTCGATCTTCCCGATGAACCAGCAGGCGCTCGACCTGCTGATGGGCGCGCCCAACGAGGCGAGCCCGAAGCAGCTGCGCGAGCTGCACATTCGCCTGAACCTGCCCGATCCGAAATAGGATCGGGCCAGGCGTTTTTCACCATCAGGCGGTGACGCTTGCGATGTCGCCCAGGCGTTCGAGGCTGCCGGTCCGCCGCCTCGATTCCACGGCGATGATGGCGGCGTCGAGCCGCTGGCGGAACGCCGGATACAGGAAGCGGCGCTCGACCATTTCCTGACCGCGCCGGCCCATCTCCAGGGCCTCCGTCGAATCGTCCAGCAGATTGGCGATGCGGGCCGAGAAACCGTCGATTTCATTGAGCGGCGCCAGAAGGGCATGCACGCCATCGGTGGCGATGTCGACGAAGCCCGAGGCCGCACTGGCGACGACCGGCAGGCGGTGGGCGAGCGCTTCCAACAGAACAAGACCGAACGGCTCCTGGCGGGACGGGATGCAGACCAGATCGACTGCGCTGTAGAAGGCGCGCCGGTCGTCGACCCAGCCGGTGAATGTAACGCGGCCCGCGAGACCGAGCGTTTTCGCCAGAGCCTGGAGCGCCGGCCGCTCCGGTCCGTCGCCCGCAATCGTCAGGGTCCAGGATCTCGCCCGAATGTCGGGCTGGGCCAGCGCGGTCAGCAGCAGGTCGAAGCCCTTGTTGGCGTGCAGGCGGCCGATGGCGCCGATCTTCGGACAACCGCTCCAGGGCGCGCGCCCGCTTTCGCCGATCAGATCGGTAAAGTTTTCAACCGTCTCCACGGATTGTCCGGCCGGCACGAGACGCAGCGCCGAGGCGACGCCCGGCGAGACCGCGAACCAGGCGTCCATTTTCCGAAGGCGCTCGTTGAAACGGAAATTATGCATCACCCCGATCTGCACCGCCCTCGGGGCCGATTCTCGCCGCAGCGCGCGATCAGACGTCTTCGGGATGCATTCGACCGCGAGTCGTCCATGCGCAATGA
>JAIEQX010000336.1 GCA_019747375.1 Beijerinckiaceae bacterium
CCGCCAGGGTCTTGCGTGTGAGCATGCGGCTGCTCAGCTCCAGGCCGGGCGTGAAATCAAGATCGGCTGCGAGACGGATCATGTCGTCGACAGCCAATTGCGCCGCCGTCAGCGCATTGTTCATCTCTCCCAGCAGGAAGGGAATGGTCGGATCGCCCTTTCGGCTCAGGGTCAAGTCCTGCGCCTTCCGGGCGGCCGATTCCGCCACTCCGACATAGACGGACATGATCAGCGGCATGGCGACGGCGATCACGGTGTTCCAGACTGGATGAAATTGTCCGCGCGGTCGCCGCAACGCTATGGCCTCCTCGGGCACGAACACGTCGCTGAGCACGACGGTATGCGACCCCGTCGAGCGCATGCCCATGGCTTTCCAGTCATCGAGGAGGGACACGCCTTCCGACGCCATCGGAACGGGAAAATGAAGCACTTCCTGGCTGCCCGAGGCTTCATCGGACACAGCTGACGTCATCAGGATGTTGCCGAGCGGCGCTCCGCTGGCGAAGGGCTTTCGCGCGGTGATCCTGTAGCCGCCTTCGACGCGCCGGGCTGTTCCATTCGAGTCCATCCAGTCGTTCGCGCCCGTGGAGACGAGAACGGCTTCATCGGCGGCCACGCGTTCAAGCACTTTGACGCCCGGGCGTCCGTTGCGATGATTGAACAGCGCCGCCGACACGAGATGCTGGTGCATGGACACCGCCAGGGCGGTCGAGGGGCAATGGTGTGCGAGTTGTCGCAGAAACGCGCACATGTCGGAATAGCGCGCGCCGCCGCCGCCGATGTCCTGAGGCACAAGGGCCGAGTACACGCGCTCTCGCCGCAACAGGTTGATCTGTTCCGCAGCGAAGACGTCGCGATTGTCACGCTCGTGGACGCCATCTTCGAGCGAAGGCGCGACTTTCGGAATGATCGAAAGCAGTTCGAACTGGCTGGTCATGATTGCTTTCCTTTCCACTCATCCGGAGCGGGAGGATGTCTGAATCACCATTGACCGCAGTGTCGAAGCGCACATGCCATGCGCACCTAAAGCGACCGCATGTCGCGTTCCGGCAAGCGAAGACGAAGGGGCGCAGGAGACCAAGTTTTGCTGGCGTCCCGGCGGAGGATGCGTCCGCCTTCCGCTCCATCTTGACGCGCAAAACCCGGCTGACCGCCGCTCGGTTCCTGGTTTTGCCGCGACGCAGACCTACAATCCGCCTGGCGACGCGCGGTTTTATACAGGCACGGGCCGCTGCATGTTTGCGGGCCGCCGGAACGCCCTTTGATCGAGCCGGCGGCCTGCCTGTGTTCGAAAAAAGCTGGATGGCGAGACGGACGCGAGCCTTTGCGCATGACACGGGCCGGCGCCGGCACGATAAGACAAAAGAAAAAGGGCCGCCCCCCGAGGAGGGCGGCCAGTCAGGAAGCTGTGTGCAGTCTTCGGGAGGAAGAGCGAGCACGGCTCCTTTTAGCGCGTGTATGATAAGCTATCAAGTTCATCATACATCGGGCTGGGAATGTTATGGTGGCGGGCGGTCCCCGGCGGGGCGCAGATGTCCGGAAAGGAGCGGTCGTGGCGTTGAGAATGAGACTGCGAAACTTGATCCTGGTGGCGGGCGTGCTGGGCATCTTCCCGATGGCGCAGGCCCAGACTTCGCTTCCGGGGGAGCCGTCCACCAATTCCGCGCCGTCCCTCTCCGCTCCAGCCGCGGGGGCCGCGTCCGAGACCCCGCCGCCGTCGCAGGCGCCGGACCCGCCGCCGCGTCGAGAGGCGGAACCCGCGCTCGCGACCCTGCCGCACGATCTCTCCCCGTGGGGCATGTTCATGCAGGCCGACATCGTCGTGAAGACGGTGATGGTGGGCCTCGCCTTCGCGTCCGTCGTGACCTGGACTGTGTGGCTCGCCAAGGGTCTTGAATTGCTGGTGGCCAAGCGCAAGGCGAGACGCGCGCTTCTTCGGCTTGCTGACGCCGAGAGCCTGATGCTGGCGGAAGCGGCCATCGTGGCGCAGTCGAAGCGTGGCGGCCCGGTTGCGCGGCTGGTTCGTGTGGCCCTGGACGAAATTCACCGATCGACGGATCTTGCCGACGACGGGATCAAGGAACGTGTCGCGATTGCGCTTTCCCGGTGCGAAGCAAAGGCCGGGCGTGAAATGGCGGTCGGCACCGGATTGCTGGCGACGATCGGGGCGACCGCCCCGTTCGTCGGCCTGTTCGGCACGGTATGGGGAATCATGAACTCGTTCATCGGGATCAGCCAGTCCAAGACGACCAACCTTGCGGTCGTCGCGCCCGGCATCGCCGAGGCCTTGCTGGCCACCGCCATCGGTCTCGTGGCCGCTATCCCGGCGGTGATCATCTACAATGTGTTTGCGCGCGCAATCGCAAGCTATCGGGCGATCCTGTCGGATGCCTCAGGCGAGGTGCTGCAGCATCTGTCGCGCGATCTCGAGCGGGACGCCTTGTCGCGTGCGGCGATGGCGGACGGCACCGCTCCACGCTCCCCTTCGAAAGGGCGGGCCGTCGTCCGCGCCGTGGAGTAACCTCATGGCTGTGAGCCTGAAAGAAGCGAGCGACGGCGATCCGGGCGAAATCGCGGAGATCAACGTCACGCCGTTCATCGACGTCATACTGGTGTTGCTGATCATTTTCATGGTGGCGGCGCCCTTGTCGACCGTCGATATTTCGGTCGACCTTCCGGTGTCGAACGCGCAGCCGCAGCCTCGGCCGGATATCCCCGTCTTCCTGACGGTGAAACCCGATCTCACGCTGGCGTTCGGCAATGATGCGGTGTCGCGAGAGGGCCTGCAGGCGGTGCTCGACCGGCACACTGTCGGCGACCGGAGCCAACGTATTTTTCTCCGTGCGGACCAGGCGGTCCCGTATGGAGAAGTCATGAAGGTCATGAATGTCTTGCGGAGCAGCGGCTATCTGAAGGTCGCTCTGGTCGGACTGGAGGATACGCAAGGTTCGGGAGCGGCTGCGCGATGACGCGCGTTCAGGCGCCGCATTCCAATCGCGGGATCGAGTCTGCTCCCGGGGCCGAGCGCCTCCTGTCGGCGGCGAAGTGGTCCGTCTGCGCGTCGGCGGTGCTGGCGGCTCATGCCGCAGCCTTGTGGATGATGACGCATTGGGTCACGCCCTCAGGCGCCTCGGCTGCGCCTGATCAACCCATCATGATCGAACTGGCGCCCGCGCCCGTGGACGCGGCGTCCGCCGACCCGCCGCCAGAACCGGAGGCCGAGACAGAAGAGGCGAAGGCGGAGCCGCAGGTCAATCCGCCAAAGACTTCCGAGCCGCCTGCCGAGCCGTCGCCGCCGCCTGAGCCAATGAACGAATCGCCGCCGGCGGAATCATCAAGGGATCCCGATCCGCCGCCGCCCGTCGCGGAGGCCGAGGCCGTTCTGCCGCCGCCGGCGCCAAAAGCTTTCCAGAAAGCGCCGGCGCAGAAGCGCGAAGCGAAGAAACCGGTTGCGCCAAAGGTCGAGCCGCGGCCGCGTCCAGTTGCACGCCAAAAGTCAGCGCCCGCCGCCGTTCCCGCGCCTCGAACCCCAAGCGCGATTTCGGCCGGCATGCCCGCAGCGTCGGCGGCTTCGAGGTCTAACTGGCAGAGCGAGGTGGCGGCCCATCTCAATCGCTTCAAGCGGTCCTCGGCCACCGGCGCGACCGGGACAGCCCGTGTGGCCTTCCGCATCAACGCGAGAGGACAGGTTCTGTCCGTATCGCTTGCCGGTAGTTCGGGAGATCCGGGACTGGATCAGGAGGCTGTGGCGTTGGTGCGCCGCGCCAGTCCGGTGCCCGCGCCGCCCCCGGGCATGGGCGCAGGCTTGTCGCTGGCGGTCCCGGTTCGCTTCACGAGGTGAATCGGGTCGCCGGGGCGCTATGAATTGACGATGATGCCGCCGTTCGGGTGCAGCACCTGACCGGACATGTAGCTTGCGTCGTCACACGCCAGGAAGAGGAACGAGGGGGCGACTTCATTTGGCTGCCCGGCGCGTTTCATGGGCGTCTTCTCGCCGAAATGTTCCAGCTTCTCCGGACTTGCTCCGCCGGACGGATTGAGCGGCGTCCAGATCGGCCCTGGCGCTACGGCGTTGACGCGGATGCCTTGGCTGACGAGATTTTCCGACAATGATCTTGTGAAGGCCGTGATGGCGCCTTTGGTGGAGCTGTAGTCCAGCAGGTCCTTGCTGCCCTTGTACATCGTGACCGACGTGCAATTGATGATCGCGGCGCCGGACTTCAGATGCGGACGCACGGCCTGCGTCAGATAGAACATCCCGAAGATGTTCGTCTGGAATGTTCGCAAAAGCTGCTCTTCGGAAATGTCCGTGATGTCTTCGTCCGGATGCTGTTCGCCGGCGTTGTTCACCAATATGTCGATGCGGCCGAATGTTTCGATCGTTTGCCGGGCGATGCGGTCGCACATTTTCTTGGAGCCCACATCCGCCTTTACGACGATGGCCTTGCGTCCCTCGGCTTCGACGATCCGCCTCGTTTCTTCGGCATCTTCGTCTTCAAGCAGATAGACGATGACTATATCCGCGCCTTCGCGGGCATAAAGCGCGGCGACGGCCCGGCCAATGCCGCTGTCGGCTCCCGTGATAATCGCAACCTTGCCTTCCACACGCCCAGACCCGGGATATTTTGGACGCCATTCAGGCCTTGGCTCCAGTCGGCTTTCATCACCCGGCAGACCGTCTTCGTGAATCATCGGCTGAACATGGTTCATGCTGGTCCTCCATATGGGGCAGGGCTCTGCGGAGAGAACGCGCTTCGTTAGCCGCTGCCTTCGTCCGGATCCTGTGCCGCGGGCGAGGCCGGTCGACAGCGAGAGCCCATGCGCCCGAGGACACATGGGTCAATCAAGCGCACGGCCACATCGACGTGGCCTGAGACGCGCGTCAGCTGCTCGAACGCACGCGACGGGCAGAGCTGCGCCGCGCCGGACGACGCTGGCTTATTCCAGTCTCGCGCGCGACGGTCGGGCCTGCGGCGTAACCCGCGACGCCGCCAACCACTGCGCCGACCGGACCCGCGACAGCGGCCCCCGTCACCGCGCCGACGCCGGTGCCGCCCGCTCGCGACTCGGTCGTGTTGCATCCCGCCAGGCCGATCGCCGATACAGCTACGGCGGCGACGATCATGAGATTCTTCATGGATTTTCTCCCAGGGCTCTCTTGCACATGCGTGCACCAATCAATGGTCGTGAAAGATTGCAGTTCCACGCTGATCGACGAGAAACCCCTCTCATGAAGGCTCAGGCGCGCGTCGCCCTGGACGCCCGAGTCAGACGCGCGGTTGCAGTCCGATTGTCGCTTCTGCAGTCCCGGACGTCTTCGGCTTCCCAAAAGCGAAAGCCCCGGCGCTCAGCCCGGTCGGCTGGGGTCCGTGTACCAGATCCGCAGGACGCGCCGGTTTACGGGACTCACCAGATAGGCGTCGCCTTTCGAGATAACGAACTTCAGTCCGCGAAATGAGGGCAGCTGATCGATGATCTCATTCGGCAGATCATTCAGGGGCACATCATCGTTCAGTACTTGGCCGATATGCGGCGCATCGACAGGCAATGAAAGATCGGATGCGCTCTGCTGCAGGATCGAGAGGACAACCCGATCCGCTTCGGACATGGCTCGAAGGCCGGCCATGCGTCTCGATCGGGCCTCGTTTTCCGGCGGATCCGGCTCCCGACTTTCCCGTGCGGGAACCGGGTCGGGCGTTCCGGCTTCTTTCGTCTGCTCCCGATTCGCCTGGGCGTCGTCAAGGGGCGGCCCGATCGTGGACACGACATCGGGTTCGGACTGATCGCCGTTGTCTTCAGACGCCCCCGTTGCAAGGGACGGGTCGGCGTTTGTCGGCGAAGTTGGCTGAAGCATCGCGTCTTTGCGAGCCGGTGGCCCGTCGGCGTGAGCATTGGCTTCGGGCGGCGCCGCCGCGACGGGCGGCCGCGGCGCGGCGAGATTCGGCTTCAAATCAGCGGGCTTTTGCGCTTCAGCATTCGGTGGAGGAGCATCGTTCAGGCTTTGGGACGATGTCGGGCTTGGCGGCGCCGCTCTCGATGCGCTCCGGGCGCCCTTGAGCGTTGCCGACCGCTCCGATGCGCTTTGGCGACGATTGCTCTGTTTCGCGGCGGCCCTGCGCTGCGCGGCGGCCGACGGCTTCGCGGAGGGCGGCCTTGCGGGTTTTGGACGCGCGTAGCGCTGGTTAATGCGGTGTCCACGCCCATCTCGATAGGAGCGGTCGACATAGAAGACTTCTTCGTCAAATTCGATGACGCTGAGCCTTCTGGCCGCGCGAGGCGCCTGATCCCACCCCATCCAGGCGCGGCAGAACGCGTTGCAGGGGAACCGTCTGTCGAATTCATATTGAGCCAAGGCCGAGAAAGGCATCAGCGTCGCCAGAGCGGCGATGCTGCAGAGGCCGGCTGTCTTGCGCTTGAACAGCATCATGGGGTTTCCAGACCTATGCCGCCAAGGCGCAACGCGCATGCGTTCGAGGGTGTTCCAAATCCCTTTCCGTTTGCGACGCGGCTGGCGTCCTGCGTCCGAAACCGATCTTTCGAGCTTTCAAGGGGCTCCTGACGTCCTCCGGCCCCGACCGTGCTCGACGCCAAGCCCAGGGTAAAGGCCGGCCGGGAATCCCTGGTGAAAGCCGCCCCGGCCGGCCATCATGAAAGCGCTCAGCGGGCGCGGGCGAGCGCCTTGAGGCCGAAGTCGTGCGCGAGCCTGCGATAGGGCTCGCGCATCATCGTGCCGTCCGGCGCCACGCCCGGCGCCTCATGGGTGAACCGGGCGATGAGCGAATTCTTCA
>JAIEQX010000239.1 GCA_019747375.1 Beijerinckiaceae bacterium
GTCAAGACGCGGATCAGAGCGCGCGCCAGCGTTGTCTTGCCCGCGCCCAGATCACCCGAAAGCGTGACGAGGTCGCCCGCATGCACAAGCCCTGCGACGCGCTGCGCCAAAGCCTCCGTGGCGCTTTCGTCCGGGAGTTCGATCTCCCATCGGGACGTGCTCCCCTCCGCCACGGCTCATGCTCCTTATGCGAAAGCGGCTTTTTCCACGCGAACGCCGTTGGCGGGAAATACGCAGGTGACGATCGTCCCCTCGCCGGGGGCGGACTCGATATGGACTTCGCCGCCATGCAATTCAACGAAGGAGCGCACGATCGCGAGACCGAGCCCTACGCCCCGATGGCGCGAGCCGATCGTGTGCGTATGGAAGCGGTCGAAGACATGGTCTAGCACTTCAAGCGGGATGCCGCGTCCCTCATCGCTGACCTTGAACACGACCTCCCCCGGACGACGCAGCGCCGCAAGCGTGACGGTCTGGCCTGGCTCCGAGAACCCGATGGCGTTGGACAAGAGGTTGAAGAGGATCTGCCGAATGCGTTTTGCGTCGGCCCGGAACGCCCCGATGCCATCCATCGCCACGATGTTCAGGTGAATATTCGATTCAGCAAGCCGATCCTGCAGCCCTTCGCTCGCGGCCGCGATCGTCTCGACGATATCAACGTCACCGAGCGAGAGCTCCATGGCGTCTGTGTCGATCGAAGCGAGATCAAGAATATCATTGATGATGGCCAACAGCGCTGCTGACGATTTCAGCACGTAACCAGTGTATTCGCGCTGCTTGGGATTGAGAGGCCCGACGGCGCCATCGCCAAGCAGCTGAATGAATCCTATGATGTTGGTGAGAGGCGAGCGCAACTCGTACGAGACGTGGTGGACGAAATCGTTGCGGAGTTTTTCCGCGTCTATCAGGGCCTGGTTGCGTTCCGTCAGCGCACGTTCGACGTTCACGCCAGCCGAAACATCGGTGAGGGTCAGCAGTGTCGCGCCATCTGGAAGAGGCGCCGTCACACAATCAATTATCGACCCGTCGCGCCGCGCCAATCTGCGTTCGAGTCCCGTGCGTTGATCATGCAAGCCCGCGACGATGCTGCGAAGGTCGTTCCAGTCAGCCTCGACGTCGTGCAGGCCGCGGCAGAGCGCAACCACTTGATCGAAATGCGGACGATCAGCGAGCGCCGTCGCTTCGCAATGCCACAAATGCGCGAAGGCAGGATTGAAGAGCTTCAGCCTCCCGTCGGTGCCGAACACCGCTACGCCTTCCTTCAAGGAGTCCAGCGTTTCTCCCTGCACCCGGATGAGCGCGTTATAGCGGGATTCCAGGTGGAAGCGTTCGGTGACATCGTCAAAGAGGTATGTGACGCCTCCTTGCGGGTTTGGATTTACGACCGTGCGCAATGTGCGGCCGTCGGGCAGATACCACACGTGTTCGCTGGTTTCGACCGATTGATAGGCCGCCATGAGGCCCGCCTTCCAGCTGCGGAAGTCCGCCTGTTCAGGCAAGCGCCCTTCGGCGCGGAGGCGATCGAGAATTTCGCCGTCCTGGGGATATTGATCGAGAAAAGCGACGTCGAGCGACCAGAGATGGCGATAGGCGGAATTATGGAAGACAAGTTTGCGATGACGATCGAAAATCGCCACTGCGGTCGACAATTGATCGAGCGTGCGCGCGTGCGCGTCCATCTGGCGACCGAGATCGGCGCGCATGTCTTCGACTTCGGAGACGTCGGTGGCGAAGCCGACCGAACCTCCAGGAGCAGGCAGATCGACGACTTCAAGCATATGACGCTGGCCGGCGACGACGGCGGGCACGCGCGCGCACCACACCTCATGCCTGCCACGCGCGCGGGCTGCGTCCTCCCGCGCTGAAAGGTCCAGAAGCTCGGCCTGACGCGAAAGGGCGTCGTCGCGTCCCTGTGCTTCAGTGGCGCGCAGATAGGCGGCGTTGATCCATACGAGGCGACCATCCTGGTCACGCAACCATGCGGGACCGGGGGCTGCGTCCAGCATGGCCTGGAATGATTCGAGTTGCGTCGTCACCCCGACATGACGCTCCCGCAATCGAGTCAGCTCGAGCCTGTCCCCCGATACGTCCCGAATGCGCATCACTGCGCGCCCGCTGACGGCGCGGCCTTCGGCCTCAAGATGTCGGCCACTCGCGCTTTGTAGCGGCATACGGAACGCTTCGCCGCGGAGGCGCAGACGCTCCACATGCCCCTCAAGCTGCTGCGCGGCCTGCGGGGCAAGCCACGAACCGAAGCCAAGGACGCGGCGCGCGACGGGCGAATCCGCCAGCAGCGCAATATCGCCTTCTATTTCCGGCTCTGCGTCTGGAGCCCCCCAGGCGATAACAATCTGGGTTTCCGAGGCCAGGAAGACCTGAGCGCGATCGAGCCGCGCGCGCACGTCGGTCAATTCGGCCGAAAGTTCGGCTTCCCGCTCGATCCAGGCCTTGCGGCCGGCAAGATGCAGCAGCGTCGCCACCGTGGCGAAGACGCCGAGCGCCACGGCGACCGAGATTCCCATGACGCCCTGAGGATCAGCGAAAACCATGTTGGCCATATCGCCTTGCGCATTGGCCGCCTGAGCCCGCGCGAAGCTCGGCAACGCGGTTGCCAGGAGCACAATCGGGATAGGCCTTAGCGCTGTGCTGGCGCGTGCCGCGTGACGCCAACCATTTCGCCTTCCCATTCCCCGCCTGCCCCTCCGTCGCCCGAACAACCGGAGTCGTCCATCGAATCAAGGCACTTTATCCGGACGGGGCGGCTATCTGAAAGTGGTTAGCGGAACGCAAACGCCCCCGCCGGTCGGGCGGGGGCGCGGATAGTGCGTTTTAATGCGGGCTGTTGCTCAATAGCGATAGTGATCGGGCTTGTACGGTCCCTGCTCGGGCAGACCGAGATAGGTTGACTGCTCCTTGGTGAGCTTGGTCAGTTTTACGCCAATCTTCTCGAGATGGAGCGCCGCAACCTTTTCGTCGAGGTGCTTTGGCAGGGTGTAGACCTTCTTCTCGTACTGGCCCTGCTTGGTCCACAGCTCGATCTGGGCGAGCGTCTGGTTCGTAAAGGAGGCCGACATCACGAAGGACGGATGCCCGGTCGCATTGCCGAGATTGACCAGGCGACCCTCAGACAGAAGGATGATGCGTCGGCCGGACGGGAATTCGATTTCGTCGACTTGCGGCTTTACGTTCGACCATTTGAAGTTCTTCAAGCCGGCGACCTGGATCTCAGAGTCGAAGTGACCGATGTTGCAGACGATCGCCCGATCTTTCATGTCGCGCATATGGTCGACCGTGATGACATCGACGTTGCCGGTCGCGGTGACGAAAATGTCGGCGCGCTTGGCGGCGTCTTCCATGGTGGTGACTTCATAGCCTTCCATGGCGGCCTGCAGGGCGCAGATCGGATCGACTTCCGAAACCATGACGCGACAGCCGGCGTTCTTCAATGAAGCCGCCGATCCCTTGCCGACATCGCCGAAGCCCGCAACCATGGCGACCTTGCCGGCCATCATCACGTCGGTGCCACGGCGGATGCCGTCGACCAGCGATTCCTTGCAGCCGTAAAGATTGTCGAATTTCGACTTGGTCACCGAGTCGTTGACGTTGATGGCAGGCCAGAGGAGCGTGCCGTCCTTTTCCATATTGTACAGACGATGCACGCCCGTGGTGGTCTCTTCCGAGACGCCCTTGATGGCCTCGCCATTGCGCGTGTACCAGCCGGGATTGGACTTGAGCCGCTTCTTGATCGCGGCGAAAAGAATTTCCTCTTCCTCGTTGCCGGCCTTTTCGAGGAACGCCACGTCGCCCTTTTCCGCGCGCATGCCGAGGTGGATGAGCATGGTGGCGTCGCCGCCGTCGTCAAGGATCATGTTCGGCGTGCCGCCGTCAGCCCACTCGAAGATGCGGTGCGTGTAGTCCCAATAGTCCTCCAGGCTTTCGCCCTTGATGGCGAATACCGGCGTGCCCTTGGCGGCGATGGCGGCGGCAGCCTGGTCCTGCGTCGAATAAATGTTGCACGAGGCCCAACGGATGTCTGCGCCAAGAGCCTGCAGCGTCTCGATGAGCACCGCGGTCTGGATGGTCATGTGCAGCGATCCGGCGATGCGGGCGCCCTTCAGCGGCTGGCTGGCGCCATATTCGGCGCGGGTCGCCATGAGGCCCGGCATCTCTGTCTCGGCGATGGCGATTTCCTTGCGGCCCCAATCGGCAAGCTTGATGTCGGCGACGACGTAATCGTTGAAGTGAGCGGTCATGTATCCTGCCTCTTTCGCGTGTTGCGGCTCTATAGCAGGCGGCGTCGGGACCGGCAATAGAGATATAAAGATATCTTTATATTGCCCCTGCGGCAGAACTGCTCAGCTGCGCAGCGCCGCCGCCTCGAGCCAGAACACTTCTCCTGCGCTTTCATGCGTGTCGAGCCAGAGGAAGGGTAGATCCGGATATTCGGCCTCGATGATGTCGCGCCCTTCGCCCATTTCGCAAAGCAGTCCCCCGCCGTCCGTCAGATGCTTTCCAGCCTCGGCCAAAATTCGCCGGACCACATCAAGGCCATCCGGTCCGCCGGCCAGCGCCATTTGCGGCTCGTGACGATATTCATCCGGGAGAGCTTCCATCACGTCGGCGTCGACATAGGGGGGATTGGTGATGATGACGTCGTAGCGCTTGCCCGACAACGGGGCGAAGAGGTCGCCGTGAAAGAGGTTAAGCCTTTCTGTGAGACCGCTTTCCGCCACGTTTATCTTGGCGACCTCCAGGGCGTCCTCCGACAGGTCGACTGCATCGACATGGGCGTTGGGGAACGCCTGCGCGGCCAGGATCGCGAGGCACCCCGAACCGGTGCAGAGATCGAGCGCCATGGTCACGTCTTCGGGTTCGATCAGGATCGGCCCCTCTTCCACGGAAAACAGACCGGTGCGCAGCAACTCGCCGATGAAAGAGCGGGGCACGATCACGCGCTCGTCCACGAAAAAGGGCACTCCACCGACATAGGCGCGGTTCAGAAGATAAGAGGCCGGCTTGCGCGTCGTGACGCGGGCGTTGACGAGATCCGCCAGGCGTCGGCGTTCTTCGGGCAGGAGGCGCGCGTCAAGGAAGGGGTCGAGCTTGTCGATCGGAAGGTTGAGCGCTTCCAGAATGATGAAGACGGCCTCGTCCAGCGCATCTGTCGTGCCGTGGCCGAAAACCAGATCATGGACGCGGAACTGGCTGATCGCATGCCGCATGAAGTCGCGCGGCGTGACAAGTTCAGCCGCGACCTTCGCCGGATCGGGAATTGCTGGCCTGGTCATTGTTTCGCTCCGCTCACCCACCCATTTTCCGGGACGCGCCGGGTCTATCGCGCGGCCCCACTTATGTCGAGTTGGCTCCTATTCGGGCGGGTCGGGCGGGACATCTTCGGCAGGAGGCTCGACCAGAATGACAACACGGTCGGCATAGAAGGCCAGATGACCGGCGATGGCCGCCACGGCGGGGTCGGGCTGCTCGTAAGACCAGACGGCATTTTCGTCGCGTTTGCCGTCGGCCGACGCCAGCGAGAAATAGCTGGCCTGGCCCTTGTATGGACATGTCGTCCGACGTGGGGTCGGCTCGAAAAGCTCCATGCGGGCGTCGTCGCGCGGAATGTAGAAGACCGGTGCGTATGACCCCTCTCGCAACACCAGCGCCCGTCCTGTACTGGCGACCTCATGCTGGCCCCAGAGAACCCGCACCCAATCCTCCGCCGGCTCGATCTCGATATGGTGTTTCGGACCTGGCTGTATCATGCAACGCCTCCAAAAATTTCCGCCTGACTCATGTCTACAACGCGCGGCCGACGCATTCGTAGGTCCACAACCCAGCGTTGTCTTAACCTTAATTCAACAACTTCTGGTCACCATGATGTCTTGGGCCGCGAGCATGTTGAGCGTACTGCCGGGGGGCGACATGGTTGGTGATGCGTTTTATGCCACTCGGGAGTTCTGGACGGGCGCCAGCCTGGGGCTTGGACTGCTCGCCCTCGCCACGCTGTTCTTCATAGCCAAGCGCCATCTCACGATGATCATCAAGGCTCGGATCGCCGAACGCGTGGCCAGGGACTTCGTCGTCGCGACGGAGATTTTTGATCTCCTGCGGGTCAGCGGCCCGCCTGACGATGAACGCGACCCCGAGTTTTTTCCGCAGCTGCAAGCACGCGTTGAAGCGCATTCGGGCTTCTTTCAAAACCTGCTCGATGAACGCCGGCAGTTCTGCTTTTTCTTTGGGCCAACGTTTGATCTCGCTTTTGCAGACGTTCTGGCAACCTACAACGATGTCGTGACGGGGTGCGAAATGCTGCACCTCTATCGGGACGCGCTGTTAAAAAACGATCTTGAGGCGCTTGGACCGCACCGTCGATTCGTTCCCATCGTCTTCAAACATGCCGATCCCGCGCAGGACGTGACACGCTTCCGGCTCATGCGCGCCATGGTGCTGATCGACAGCGTCTACGCGCCGATCGTGGCGGAGCGAAACCGTCGAAAGGCTCGGGCGGCTTCGCGCGACGCCATTGATGCGGTTGTGGCCCACTGACCGGCGGGCGCCTTCAAATTTCGTCCAGACTGCCTCGCGGCGCAAGATAGTCGATGAGGCTGAGCGTTCGCGCACCGGAGCCCGCCAGTTTCGACATGATCTTACGCAGTGTCTTGAACTCTTCAGCTGACAGGCCTTCGAACAAGGTGTCGTTGGCGGGACACTGGACGCGCTGGAGTTTCTGCAACCGTTCACGCGCCGCCGCCGTCACCGCCAGAACGACCCTGCGTCGGTCGTCAGGGTTCGCCTCCTTGGCGACAAGACCAGATGC
>JAIEQX010000150.1 GCA_019747375.1 Beijerinckiaceae bacterium
GCTGGACCAGCCTCCGTCAGACCTGTATTCGCGACCCCATTCGATCGACACGGAGGCCTGCGAGAACAGGTTTTGCGACAGCGCCCCGCCGGGCGCCCCGGCGAGGCGAAGGCCGAGACCGAACGCATGCGCGTCGATCCGTCCCGGCTCGACGGCTGTGGGACGCTCGAGCCACACCCTGCCCGCCGCCAGAAAGGCGTAAGGCGCCGCCGACCAGTGTCCGTAACTGACGGGAACGGTCCAGGGCGATTGCAATTCCGCCCGCAGGACAAGGCCTGAGTCGCCCTGGATGCCGCCCGCATCCAGGGTCGACACGCTCGTCGGGCCCGATAAGCCGATCTGTTCCGACCGCAGCAGCGCCTGCGCGAACGAGCTTTGAGCGCGCGCCCGCAGTTCGATGGCGAGATGATCGGTCAGCGGTTGACCGAAGGTCACGTTGGCGTCCAGCTTTCCGAACGACGCATCCGCGCCCTCGCGCGACAATGGCAGGTCCGCCGTGGCCTCCCGCGCAGGGCGGGCGCCCAATGCGTCGAGCCCGACCGACGCCGTGACGCGCGCCGTCAATAATCCGTCGCTCGGCGTGGACCAGACAAGGTCGCCGGCGGCGCGCAGGATGCGGAGACGGTCGAGCGACAGCGGAAGATTCTGGGATCCCACGACCGTCGACCGCTCGCTGGCTGCGTCGAAAACAATATCGGACGAAAATGAAAAGCGGCGGGACTTCAGCCAGGGATAGTGCAGACGAACCGAAAGCCGCTCGAACTCGGACGAGGAGCGAAGCCCCTCGGCGCGCGGTGTGGCGCGCGTGTTCGCTCCCTCCAGATTGAGGCTCAGGCCGTCCGCGCCGAGCGGAAGAACGAAACCCGCCGCAACCGAAGAATTCATGGCGCGCGACGTGAAAAATCCGTCTCCCCCGCCCTGAGGCCGTCCGCCAAGACGCAAGTAGAAGAGATCGCCCATGCCGAGCGCCGAATTGATTTCCAGGGCCGCGCCCGCATTCGCCCGGCCGAGGGCTCTGGAGAGCGAATTGTCGAACGTGAGGGCGCCGGTGACCAGTCGGTGGCGGCCCTCGATCAACAGGATGCTCGCGCCCGGCGAGGAACCGGCCGCGATGGTCGAGCGCAGTCGCGCGCCCGGCGTGTCGGACGCCAGCAGCAGGCGACGCTCGATCTCCTTCAGCCGGAGGCGGCGTTGCCCGACGAGCGGCGCGAGCACGTTTTCGACCCTCGCGCGAATGGACGCATCCACCTGCGACGTGTCGATCCTCTCCAGCGCGCCGTCGAACAGGACAAGACGCAGCGAGGCTCCGTCGACGAGCCGCTGCGCCGGGAGAACGATGCGCACCAGGGCGAAACCCGCGTCCGCGTAAGCGGCCTCAAGCTTCCGAGCGAAGGCGAAGATTTCCGCAGCGGTGACGCGGCGGGCGCTGATCTCGGCGCTCCAGGCCGAAGTCATCAGACGAAGCTCGGGGAATTCACCCTCGACGCGAACGGAGGAGAGTTTCACGCTGAGCGTCTCGTCGCCTCCGGGCGGCTTCGCGGCCGGCCGCTCGGCGATCTCGATGGCGACGCCGGGCGCCGAAGCCTCGGGACGAAGACTGCGCGGCGTGATCTGCGACGCCGTCTGCGCCTGCGCGCCGAAGGACGCGGCCAGAAAGCCGATCACGACCGCGACGAACGCATACGCTTTCGGGACCGACGAAGACGCAAGGATCAGAGGCCTGAAAATAGGTCCATGCATCTTGAATCCAATACTATAAGTAAAACTAAATAACCCAATGCAACATCTTAACGAATCAGACAGACGCGAACAACATGATTCGCGCCGCTTCTGCCAGAGAGCCGCGAACCGTTACGTAAATGACGCGCCCAATAGCGCGCCAGACGGGTTAAACCTCGACCAATACTTTGACAGTTCAAGCTTTTTTCAAAAACTCCGTGCGCAGCACGAGACCCTTCACCTTCTCGGCGTTGCACTCGATTTCGGCCGGGTCGCCGGTCAGCCGGATGTTCTTCACCAGCGTGCCGCGCTTCAGCGTCACCGACGTGCCCTTGACCTTGAGGTCCTTGATCAGCGTGACGGAATCCCCGTCGTTCAGGATCGTGCCATTGCTGTCGCGTACGGGATCGGTCATCGCTGTTCTCGCATCTGGAAGGGATGGGACCGCTTGTGGACGCCGGGCGACGCAATGTCCAGTTCAAGCCCGTTTGACTCCGCCATGGCTCTTGGCCGATCCTGCATGTTCGGGCCTCGATTGCGGAGAAAATCCATGCGGATAACGCCACTCCTGCACGTCTTCCTCGTGGCCGCGGGGCTCGCCGTCGCGCCCATGTCGGCCACGGCCCAGACCGTCACGATGGGCTCGGTCGGTTCCGCCAGCGCCTCGCTCTGGCCGGTCTTCATCGGCCTGAAGAACGGTTTCTTCGAACAGCAGGGCGTCAAGGTCGATCTCGTCTTCGCGCCGTCCAACGCCGCGCTGGCTCAGCAACTCGCCGCCGGCTCGATCGATGTCGGCCTGAACAGCGGCCTCGTCGGCCCCATCCAGGCGATCGACAAGGGCGCGCCCATCGCGGTGATCCGGCTCGAGATCACGCCCGCGCCCTTCGTTCTGCTCGGCAAGGGCTCGCTGGCCTCCATGGCGGATCTGAAAGGCAAGCGCATCACGGTCGGGGGCGCGAAGGACATCACCCGCATCCTCACCGACCGCATGCTGCGCGCCGCAAACGTCGATCCCGAAAGCGTCGATTATTCTTACGCCGGCGCCACGCCCGCGCGTCTCTCGGCCCTGAAGACCGGCGCGGTGGACGCCGCCATCGTGCTGCCGCCCTTCAACTTCTACGGCGAGAGCGAAGGATTCCGCACGCTCGGCCTGACCAAGGACGTCGCGCCCGACATGCCCTTCGCCGGCTCCGTCGCCAACACGAAATGGGCGTCGGCCAATGCGGCCCTGCTGCGCCGGATCCTCACCGTGAACGACCGCAGCGTCGCGTGGCTCTACGATCCGGCCAACCGCCGGCGCGCCATCGAAATTCTCGTGGAGGTGAGCAAGGGCCAGCCCGCCGACGTGGAGAAGACCTATGATTTCATGGTCGGCGGCCGCTATTACGAGCCCTCGAGCGCCATTTCGCGCGGCAAGCTGAAATCCGTCGTCGACGCGCTCGTGGCGGTCGGCGATCTGGACAAGCCGGTCGCAGTCGACAGGCTCGTCCTTCCAGGTCTCGACATGGTCGACTGACGACGCCGGGCTGAATAAATGGGCTCAGATCGCCGAAAACACGATCTTCTGCGCGCCCTTCCAGAGCGTGCTCTTGCCGAGCGCGCGCAGGTTTTCAAGGCCGGTGGTCAGGGTGATGAAATGATTTCCCGCAAGCTGGCCGGCCTTGCTGGCGAATTGCACGCCGCCATAGGCGAGCAGGATTTCGGTTTCGCTGACGCCGCCCGGATACAGGATGATCTCGCCCGGCGCCGGATAGCTCGTGGCGTTCTCGTAGCCCACGCCGAATTCCAGATCGCCGAGCGGAATCCACACGCCCTCGCCGCTCCAGCGGACATGGATGACCTGGCTTTCGAACGGCAGGCGCTTGCGGAAGGCCGCGCAGGTCGCGGGCGCGAGCGCATCCTCGAAACGCCCCTCGAACGTGAAATCACCGGCGACGACGCGCAATTCGTTCATTACAAATCTCCATCTCGGGTCAGCATGGACCACGCCGCGAAACTGCCGCGCGCGCCTCCCGCCGTCAACTTGGCCTTCTACTTGCTTTGAGACGACCCAGAACAGCGCTGCAAAAACCCATATGGAGCGAGCCCATGTCCATGATCAACCGGAAATTCCGGACAGTCGCCGCCGCCGCGATCTTCGCGGGCCTCGCCACGACCGCGCAGGCGCAGACGCCCACCACGATCACCCTGGTGGGAACAGGGCAGGCCTCCGCCAATGAATGGCCGATCTACATCGCCAACGCCAAAGGCTATTTCAACGAACTCGGCGTCAAGCTCGACATGGTGGCGGCGAGTTCGACCGCCTCGGCGGTCCAGCAGATCGCCGCCGGTTCGGGGCAGCTGGCGAGCGGCGGCCTCACCGATCCCATGCGCGCCATCGACCAGGGCGCCAAGGTCGCGCTGCTGCGCATCCACTCGCAGGTTCCGCCCTACACGCTCTGGGCGAAGCCCGGCATCAAGACCTTCGCGGATCTGCGCGGCAAGACCATCATCGTCGGCGGCGCCAAGGACATCACGCGCATCTATTTCGACCGCATGGTCCGCCCCAACAATCTCAACAAGGGCGACTACGACCATGTCTACGCCGGCACCACGCCGGCGCGCTTCGCCGCCCTGCAGGCCGGCGCGGTCGACGCCGCCATCCTGCTGCCGCCCGTGAGCTTCCGGGCGGAGGCCGCGGGCTTCTCGCTCGTCGGACGCCTCAGCGATTACGTGAAGGACCTGCCCTTCACCGGCTATGCGATCAACACCGCCTGGGCCAAGGCCAACAAGGCGCCGACGATCGCCTTTCTGAAAGGCTACCAGCGCGCCGTGGACTGGTTCTACAAGCCCGAGAACCGCAAGGAGGCGATCGACATTCTGGTCCAGGCCACCAAGCTCGCGCAGGCCGACGGCGAGAAGACCTATGATTATCTGCAGAGCATCCAGATTTTCTCGCCCAAGGGCGTCGTCACCCCGGAGGCCATCGCGACGCTGGTGAAGGCCATGGCGGATGAAGGCGATCTGGCGGGCTCGGCCGATCCCGCCCGCTTCATCGATCCGGAGATCGCCAGATACGTCATCGAGGCGCAATAAGCGCCGCATCGAAAGGGCTCGGCCATGCGGCTCGGAATCTGGACGCCCCTGCCCCACACGCTCGTGCCGGAGCCGCGCATGCAGGCCGCCATAGCGGACGCAACGCAGGCCGGCCGGGGCGAAGGCCCCGACGCCGCGACGCAATTCGCCATCGATGTCGTGACGCGCGCCGAGAGCGCGGGCTTCGACATGACGCTCATCGCCGCGCGCCATCAGGGTCCCGATCTCGAAGCCTGGACGCTGGCGACCGCGCTCGCGATGAAGACCACGAATATGGAGCTGATGGTGGCGGCGCATCCCGGCATCATCAACCCGCAGATGATCGCCAAGATGGGGGCGAGCCTCGACCGCATCAGCGGCGGACGTCTCTGCGTCAATGTCGTCAACGGCTGGAACGTCGAGGAATTCGGCACATTCGGCAATGGCGCATGGCTCCCCGAACTCGAGGACCGCTACACCCGGATGGACGAATTCATCCAGGTGCTGCGAGGCCTGTGGACGCAGGAGTCCTGCACGTTCGAAGGCCGTTTCTACCGCGTGCGCGACGGCAGCCTGCCGCTGAAGAGCCGACGCGCCCCGAGCCCGCCGATCTACACCGCCAGCCGTTCTCCGGAAGGCAAGCGCACCATCGCGCAATATGGCGATCACTGGTTCGTGCCCGACCGCGGCGACTTCCGCCAGCCGCGCGAGACGCTGGAGCTGATGCGCGCCGAGATCGAGGCCATGAACAGGCTCGCGGCGGAATGCGGCCGCAGCATCGGCTACGGCCTGAGCGCCAATGTCGTCTGCGCCCGCACGATGGAAGAGGCCGTGTCCCAGGCGGAAAGGCTCGAGCAGCACGGCCGGGCCGCGCGCTACAACAAGAGTTCGGTTGCGGCGCTGGGCGCCTGCCTGGTCGGCACGCCCGAGGTGATCGCCGAACGCATCAGGGCCTATGACGAGATCGGCATCGGCCTGCTGCTGCTGCAGTTCCACCCGATGGAGGCCGGCCTCGAAAATTTCATTTCCGAGATCCAGCCGCTTCTCTGAACGCCGCCCTTATTTGGTCAGGCGCAGCGTCACCATCTGGTCGGCGATCGTCGTGAAGCTCGAATTGAGCTGCGCCGCATTGGTGGCGTCGAAGAAGTTCGTCGGCGCGCTGGCGCAATCCTCCAGCAGCTTCTTGACCCCGACATCCGTCACTTCGAACGCGATGGTGAAGATCGTGATGCCGGTGGCCTTGATGTTGCGGCAGAGATCGGCCGAGATCTTGTCGGCGACCGTCTGGTTCTTGCCGCCATGCGAGGGATAGGACGGCGACACCGTATTCACGCCATCGGTCATCAGCACGAGATAGCGGCTCGTGGTGACCTTCGGATTCGTCGGCTCGTCGAACGGAACGCCCGGCGAGAGCGTCCGCCATCCCCAGATCAGGCCGCCGGGAATATAGGTCTCGTCATTGGCGTTGAGCGCATTGATGGCCGCCAGAACCGTGGATCGCGCCGCCGTGAGCGGCACGATGGCGCCGGGGCACGACACGTTGAGAATGCCCGGAATGCGCGTCGTGTAGCTGCCGTCCTGGGTGTCGAGCGGCGAGTTGCGCGAGCCCGCGCAGCCGTTCCACTTGTAATTGGACGTGCTGGGCCCGCAGGTCGTCACGCCCGGACCATATTCGTAATCGCAGACGGTCGACGTCTTGGTGGTCGGCACGCCGTCGTTGTAACTGGTCGACGTCACCTGACGGCAATTATAGGTCCGCGTCACCGGCTTCTTGGTGGTGCAGACTTGCTTGGTGACCGAGTAATCGTCCTGCACGCTCATCCACGAGGCGTTGCGGTTGCTCATGCCCACATTGACGTAACGCGCGAAAGGCACGACCGCCATTTTCACTTGGTTGGCGCGCTGCAGGCGATCGTAGACCGTGTTGACCATCTTGCTGCTGGCGTCTTTCAACGCCGTCATGCGCGCGCCCTTCATCGAGGGTCGTGTCCGTCAATGTGGTGTAATTTCGGTGTTGAGCTGAGGCAGTCATTCGTCAGGCGGCCCTGGGTGTGA
>JAIEQX010000370.1 GCA_019747375.1 Beijerinckiaceae bacterium
GATGGTGGCCGCTCCCCATCCAGACCTGTTAAAGCCAAGCTTACTTGTCTCACTAAGCTCAAGCTTGAGCAAGCTCGGTTTGGGCGCCCGGACGCAGTTTACGCAGCGTCAGCGCCGCATGCGCATGAACAAAAGAAAGAAAAGCGCGACCCCGTAAAGAGATAGAGGCATTCCCACGGGGGCTTGCGAAAACAGTGTTGCGTCGATCCTTTTCGGAAGCGCGCCGTCAAGTACGCCTTCAACTCCGAGAGGCAGACTTGCGACCAGACGGCCGTAAGGATCCACGATGGCGGAAATGCCCGTGTTTGCGGCGCGCAGCAACGGTAATCCCTGTTCGATGCTGCGCACCCTTGCTTGCGCCAGGTGCTGATAAGGCCCGGGAGTCACGCCAAACCATCCGTCGTTCGTGACGTTGAGCAGAAAGCCCGAAGCCTGTCGCAGGTCGGGCGGCACGGCGCCGGGAAAGATCGCTTCGTAGCAGATCAGCGGCAACGCTGCCGGCAATCCCGGGATCGTCAACAACTTGCTGATCTGGCCGCTCTCAAAGCCGCCCGGGATGTGCACGAACTGGCGGACGCCCAACGACTCGAGCACGGATGCAAAGGGAAGATATTCACCGAACGGAACAAGATGCGTCTTGTCGTAAGAATCCAGCACCACGCCGCCGGCGCCCACGACCTGTATCGAGTTGAAGTACGAAGCTTTCGTTTCGCCAGGAAGAATCGCGGCGTCCAGCTCCACGCGTGCGGCGCCGGTGACCAGCACGGTGGATCCCAAAGCTTCGCCGATTCGCGACAGAGCGCCCGCATCTCGCGAAAGGATGAAAGGAAAAGCGGATTCAGGCCAGATAAGATGCGTGATGTCGGCCAGCCCCGACGTGCCCGGCGACGTCGCGCTGTCTGACAGCTCAAGATAATGTTTGAGAATCGGGTCTTTGTTTTCCGGACGAAATTTTGCGTCCTGGGGAAGGTTCGGTTGCATGAGGCGGAGCTTGACGCCCGCTTCATTTTCCACGGCGCCGCCTGCGAGGCGGAGGCCGCCAAAGATTGCAATGGCGGCCAAGAGAAGAGCCGCGCCGATAACCGCCCGGTAACGTCCGCCGGCACGGCCCGTCGTGCGGTCGGCCAACGTAGCGGGAGCGGCGAAGATCAGCACGGCCAGCAACGTCATGCCGTGCAGCCCGACAAGACTGGCCGCTTGGGCCGTCACGATGTTTCCAGCGAGCGACATGCCGAGGTCGTTCCAAGGGAAGCCGGTAAACAGGACGCCCCGAGCCCATTCGGACCCGGCCAGACAGATGGCGAAGGCCAGCACGCGCACTGATCCCGCGCACCACAACAAATGTGCGGCCGCAAACCCGATCGCCGTGAAGCAGGCCAGCAGTGCTGGCAGCCCCATGACGCCAAGCGGCAATGCCCAGGCGAACTGATCCGCTTCAACGAGGAAGGCGGCGCCCAGCCACCAGAGCCCGGCCACGAAATAACCGAATCCCAGCCACCAGCCGATGGTCATGGCCGTCCGCAGGCTCGGCCATCGGCTACGGCGAAGGCTTGCGCTTTTGACCGACAGTGACGCGGCGCCATCCAGCAACCAGACTCCGACGCACATGGGAAGGACGATCGCCGGAAAGAAGCTCACCGGGGGGAGCGCGAGCGCTCCCAAGGCGCCGCTGCCAAATGCCGTGAGGCAGCGCCTCCAGCCGTAGGACAACATGATGGAATGAACGATCGAAATCATGAATGTCCAAATTCAGTTCGCGTCGCACTTAAGCGCGTGACGCCAAAAACGTCAGCCTCGACGATCAGCTTTCGCTGGTGGTCGCCGAGCCGGCGCGCGCACGGCCGCCGTCGTCCTGAGGAGGGTGTTCGACATCAAGCGAACGCAAACGCACACGCTTCACACGACGCGGATCCGCGTCGAGAATTTCGAACTCGAACCGGCCTGATGATACGACGATCTCGCCCCTCACGGGAACTCGCCCGGCGATTGTCGTCACGAGTCCGCCCAGCGTATCGACATCTTCTTCATCATAAATCGACTCGAGATCAACACCAATGGCTGCGGAGAGATCCTCAAGACTGGCTCGCGCATCGGCGATCCAGCTGCCGTCCGGCGCTGCATCGATCTTGGGATGATCATCCTCGTCGTGCTCGTCCTCGATGTCGCCGACGATCATTTCGACAATGTCTTCAATGGAAACAAGGCCATCGGTGCCGCCATATTCGTCGATCACGAGCGCCATGTGGGTGCGCGTCGCCTGCATTTTCACGAGCAGGTCGAGCGCCGGCATGGACGGCGGCACGAACAGCACGGGCCGAACGACTCCGGCTTTGGACAATGGAAGCATGAGGTCGAGCTCACCCATGCCGCGCAGGCGAACGATCGCCTGCCGCCGCGCCTGGCGGTTCTCGTCTTCGGACGGCGGCGCCGGCGTCGCTCCCTTAAGAAAGTTCTCGGCCGAATTGGCGATATAATCGACGAAGTCACGGATGTGCACCATTCCGCGCGGATCATCGAGAGTTTCGCCATGGACAGGCAGACGCGAATGACCTGCCGTCCGAAACACCGCCAACACGTCTCCGAGCGAATCCTCAAGTCCGACCGCTATGATGTCGGCGCGCGGCACCATGACGTCCTGCACCCGCAATTCATGCAGGCCCAGAACATTTTTAAGCATCGCCCGTTCCTGCGGGGTGAAATCGCCGGTGGTCGATGTGTCGTCGAGCGCGTCCTCGATGTCGTCGCGTATCGAGGCTGCGCTAAGTCCGAACAGCGAGCGCATGCGGTCGAGAAGACTTGGCCTGTCCGCTTTCGCTTCGCCGGTCGTCCCCGGCACGCGATCGGTCGAACTCATCGTCTTGTCTCTCCTGAGGGAACCGTGCCCGCGTAGGGATCCGCGACACCTAGGCGGGCGAGTGCGCCGCGTTCTGCCGTTTCCATGACGTCGGCGTCGGCATCGGTTTCATGATCGTACCCGAGCAGATGCAGAAAGCCATGCACGATCATATGCGAAACATGGTCTTGAAGGGGCTTGTCCTCGTCGCGACTTTCGCGCTCAACGGTTTCGAACGCCACGACAATGTCGCCCAGCAGCGGCGCCGTTGCGAGGGCGGACGGCTGCGCGGCCGGGAAAGACAGGACATTCGTCGGCTTGTCGAGCCCACGCCATTGCTGGTTCAGCTCGCGGATCCGCGCATCGTCGCAGAACATGATGCTGACTTCCGCGTGTGGCGCGATTGCGGTCCGCGCCTGCGCCAGCGCAGCATCGATCGCGCGACGCGAAAGGCTTTCCAGATCAGCCAGAGCGGACCAACTTTCGGCCTCGATCATAACGTCGACATCGGGTGTCATCGGCCCGTCCTGTCGCCTGACGCGGTCGCGGATTCATAAGCGCCGACAATTCGTCGGACGAGATCGTGTCGAACGACATCCACATCACGAAAGCGGACGTGCCCGATGCCTTCGAGATTTGACAGAAGCGAGATGGCTTCGCTCAGTCCGGATTTCTGGCCGGGCGGCAAATCGGTCTGCGTCGGGTCGCCCGTGACGATCATGCGCGAGCCTTCGCCAAGCCGCGTCAGAAACATTTTCATCTGCATGGATGTCGCGTTCTGGGCTTCGTCCAGCAGAACGCAGGCGCTGGTCAAGGTGCGTCCCCGCATGAAGGCGAGCGGCGCGACTTCGATCATTCCGGTCTGCAAGCCGCGCTCGACGATGCGGCCATCCATGAAGTCGTACAGCGCGTCGTAAATAGGCCGCAGATAGGGATCGACCTTCTCGCGCATGTCGCCGGGCAAAAAGCCCAGACGCTCGCCCGCCTCAACTGCGGGTCTTGACAGAATGAGCCGTTCGACGACGCCCTGCTCCAGAAGCGACACGGCGTGACCGACAGCCAGCCAGGTCTTGCCGGTGCCCGCCGGGCCTTCCGCAAAGACGAGCTCATTTCCTTTCAAAGCGCGCAGGTACAGATCCTGAGCCGCGTTGCGGGCGCGCACGGCGCCGCGTTTGCGCGTAGTGACCTGTTCGAAGCTGACGCGACCGGCGTCCTGCTCCTTGGGGAACAGATTGCCCTGCAGCGCTCCTTCCTGAACGGCGCCGTCGACGTCGCCCAGCGTGATCGACTGTCCGGTCTTGACGCGCGCGTAGAGATTTTCAAGTACGCGACGCGCGTGGTCGCAAGAATCCTGCGGGCCCTTGATGGTCACATGATTGCCGTTGGCGACGGCGCTGACGCCAAGACGGCGCTCGATGCGCGCAAGGTTTTGATCGTAGTGACCAAAGACGAGAGAGGCGAACCTGTTGTCATCAAACGCCAACGTCACCTCGGCGACTTCCGCGGACGCGCCCGCCCCGGATTGCGACGCGAGTGCGATTTGCGACGGTCGTTGCGTATCAACGGATCGCTGGCCGGCTCCTGCCTTGTCGGGTGATCTCAAGCTCGCATCCCCTTTGCCGCGGTTCATGAAAGGCTCTCGACGAGCCGACCAAACAATGAATTCGAGCTCGTTCCGACGATCTCGACCAGCGCAACTTCGCCAATGAGACGAGCGGGGCCATCGACCGCGACAGCCTGCAGGTAGGGCGTCTTTCCGACAATCTGGCCGGGATGACGTCCAGGCTTTTCAAACAGGACATCCATGGTGCGCCCGACAGCCGCCGCGTTGAAAGCGCGACGCTGGCGATCCGCCAGTTCCTGCAGACGCGCGAGACGATCGGCTTTGACGGGCTCGGGAACCTGATCCTTCATCTGAGCGCCCGGCGTGCCGGGGCGCGTGGAATATTTGAAGAAAAACGTGCTGGCGTAATCAACCGTTTTGATCAAATCCAGCGTGGCCTCAAAGTCTTCGTCGGTCTCCCCAGGAAAGCCGACGATGAAGTCGGACGACAAAGCGATGTCGGGACGCACGGCGCGAATACGCGCCACCAGGTCGAGATATGATCGCGCATCGTGCTTGCGGTTCATCGACGCGAGAATGCGGTCAGAGCCCGACTGCACGGGCAAATGCAGGAACGGCATGAGGCTTTTCTCTTGGGCGTGCGCCGCGATGAGATCGTCCGACATGTCGTTGGGATGACTTGTGGTGTAGCGCAGCCGCAGGAGATCCGGAATGGTCGAGAGACGCGCGACCAATGCGGCGAGGGAAGAAGACGCCCCGTCTTCGCCAGCCCCGTGATAAGCATTGACGTTCTGGCCGAGAAGCGTGATCTCGCGAACGCCGCCCGCAACGAGCCGCGTAACCTCCTCGACAATCTGCGCGACCGTGCGTGACGTTTCGGCGCCCCGTGTGTAGGGAACGACGCAGAACGTGCAGAATTTGTCGCAGCCCTCCTGAATCGTCACGAAAGCGCTGACGCCGCGGGTTCGGATCTTGGCGGCGGTCGGAGGCTGAAGATGATCGAACTTGTCCTCGATCGGGAAATCAGTGTCGATCACGGGCGTCAGTCCATCGACACGCTTCAGCATCTCAGGCAGTCGATGGTAGCTCTGCGGGCCGACGACGAGATCGACAGCCTTCTGACGCCGGAAGATTTCAGCGCCTTCGGCCTGCGCGACGCAACCGGCCACTGCGATGGTGGTGGCGAGACCGCGTTGCGCCCGGTCTTCCTTGATCAGGCGAACCTTGCCAAGTTCCGAAAAGATCTTTTCGGAGGCCCGTTCGCGGATGTGGCAAGTATTGAGAACGACGAGATCGGCGTCTGCCATGTCGGCCGTCTCATCATAGCCTTCGGGCGCAAGAACGTCCGCCATCCTGGTGGCGTCGTATGCGTTCATCTGGCAACCGTAGGATTTGACGAAAAGTTTTCGACGGACCCCAGGCGCGCCGGCCGACTCCACCGGCACAGGCGCTGCGGAATCGTCGGAGAGATATCTGTCCAAGCGGGCTATACCTTCGCTTCCGGCATGAGCTGCAGACCCCTCTTCTAGAGCCATCCTCAGCCTTTGAGAATAGATGTCTTCAGTCCAGGTCGGCGCGCATCACCAGCGCGGTGGCGCGCGACCCGTCCTTCTTGGCGTAGTATCCGGCCCTGACCCCGACTTGCTGGAAGCCGAATCTGCGGTAGAGCTTCAAGGCGGGTGCATTGCCTTCGTCCACTTCGAGAAAAAGAGTCTTGACGCCTTTCGCGGCAATCCTAGCGAGATGTTCCCGCAACAGGATGCCGCCAACGCCGTGGCGACGAAACGCGGCGTCGACCGCGATCGTCAGGATCTCGCCTTCCGGCGGAACGGTCCGGCTTATCGCGAAGCCAAGCAGTCGGGCTCCCGGACCATCGAGCGCCACATCCGCGACAATATCGCCGCCGGCCGCCATCTGGGCGATCCCGTCCGGGCTCCAAGGGCTGGCGAAAGAGGCCGCATGAATGCGGGCGCACTCTCGAGCCCATCTGGCTTCAAAGCGGCGGGTGGTGGGGTCAAGGCGTTGTCCGCCGAAAGGCCAGCGCACCGTTCAGACCGGGGCGCGGGCGACGAGCCCGTTCGACTGGGGCTTGGCGTCTGGTCCCTTCATGTAATAAGGGCGAGCCAGAGCTTTGGCTGGGTCGGCCAGACGGCCAAGCCGCGCCACGAAGGCGATGTCGGGCGCGACGGTTTCGCCGACGACTTCGGCCTCCAGACCCATTGACCAGGCTTCAATCGCCATCATGGGCGCGCCGGACCCTGTAAGCTTCAACGGTCCGGCGCCAAGGGCGCGCACGGCGTCGCGAGCGGTGGCGAGGCGCGGCGCAAGGACATTCTGTCCCTGTGGTCCGTACCCCTGGACGTAGACCTGCCCGTGTTTGGCGTCGACTCCCGCCGCCACCACAGCTCCGCCCGAATTACCGATCAGCGGCGCGGCGAAGGCCGCCAGCGAGGACACGCCAACCAC
>JAIEQX010000050.1 GCA_019747375.1 Beijerinckiaceae bacterium
GCGCGCTCCTGACGCAGGGACGGCAGCATGATGGCCTGCACGTCGTCGAGCCGCGCAAGCATGTGCAGCAGCGCCGTGTCGAAGCGGCCCGAGCGATAATAGTCGGTCGAGGAGGCGAATTCGTACTCGAAGCCGAAGCGGTCCAGAAAGGCGCGCAGCATGGCGTTGTTGTGATGCGCGAAGCTCTCGAACTTGCCGAACGGATCGGGCACCTGCGTGAGCGGCTTGCCGAGATGGCCCTGCAGCATGTCGCGGTTCGGCACGTTGTCGGGCACCTTGCGCAGGCCGTCCATATCGTCCGAAAAGGCGAGAAGCCGCGTGCGGACGCGGTCTTCCGTGAGGATGCGGAAGGCGTGGCGCACCATGGTGGTGCGCGCCACTTCGCCGAAGGTGCCGATATGCGGCAGGCCCGACGGGCCGTAGCCGGTCTCGAACAGGACCTCCATCTGGCCGGTGCGCTTGACGCGCTCGACGAGCTTGCGCGCCTCCTCGAAGGGCCAGGCGGCGGAGCGGGTCGCGGCGTCGAGAAGGGCGGCGGCGTCTTCGGACGGTGAAGCTGCGGCCGCGTGGTCGGCGGAAGACATGCTGTTTCCTCGAGGATGGTCCGGCGCGCGCGGCAAAATCCGTCGCGGCCGGGGGCGGCACACTAGGAAAGCGCGCCACCTGCGTCAAATGTCGGGCCTGGCCGATGTCAGGGCGCGAGCGGCCTGAAATGTTTCGACAGCTTCAGGCCCTGCGCCTGATAGTTGGAGCCGAGGCCCGCGCCGTAAAGACTTTTCGGCAGCTCGGCCATGCGCTCGTAGACGAGGCGGCCGACGATCTGGCCGTCTTCCACGATGAAGGGCACGTCGTGCGAGCGCACCTCCAGCACGGCGCGCGACCCGGCGCCGCCCGCCTCCGCGGCGCCGAAGCCCGGATCGAAGAAACCCGCGTAGTGAACCCGAAACTCGCCGACCAGCGGATCGAAGGGCGTCATTTCGGCGGCGTGGTCGGGCGGCACGCGCACGGCTTCCTTCGAGGCCAGGATGTAGAATTCGCCGGGATCGAGCACGAGGTCGCCGCGGCTGCCGGCATAGACCGGCTCCCAGAAATCGAGCACGTCATGGGCCGCGAGCTTGTCGACGTCGATCAGCCCCGTGTGGCGCTTGGCGCGATAGCCGATGAGGCGCGTGCCGTCGAAGCCCGACAGGTCGACCGACACCGCGACGCCGCCCTGGATGGACGGCTCGGCCGTGGTGACGAGCTTTTCGCGCGCGTGCAAAGCGAGATGGCCGGCGTCGTCCAGCCGGGCATGACCGTTGCGGAAGCGCACCTGCGACAGGCGCGAGCCGGCGCGCGCCAGAATCGGAAAGGTGCGGGGCGAGATTTCGGCATAGAGCTTGCCCGCATAGCCCGGCTCGATGAGATCGAACTCGCGCGAGAAATCCGTGATGACGCGGGTGAAGACATCGATGCGGCCGGTCGAGCTCTTGGGATTGGCGGCGGCGGCGATTTCCGCCGGCAGGGCGAGGCTTTCCATCAGCTCGGCCACGTAGACGCAGCCGGTCTCCAGCACGGCTCCGACCGACAGGTCGATCTCGTGCAGGGCGAGCCGCGCGATCGACTGTTCGACCTTGCGGCCGAGGCCCGGCAGGAAGCTGGCGCGCATGCGCCACGCGCGCGCGCCGAGCCGAAGGTCGAGGCTGGCGGGCTGGATCTGGCCGGGCGCGAAAGGCAGGGCCGAGGAAATGACGCCCGCCGCGGCCAGAGCCTCGATCTGATGAGCCGCGAGAATGCCCCGGCCAGGGTGGATGTTCTGCGTCGACGCCACTGCGCGGTCCTCGGGAAAAAAGCCTCGGTTGTCCTACCCGATGATCGCGGCTGCGCCAAGGAGCCCGCTTGCCGGGACGGCCGCGGCCGACCGGCGCGCGCATGCTGCTGGATCGCCGCGTCGCTTCGCCCCCCGCAGCCGATTGACGCCAACCCCGCCGCAGGTGTAGTCCAACTCTCCCGTGGTACTTTGAGCCGGTCGGCTTGCCGCCACGTAAAACAAGGGGCTAAAAGGCCGGAGCTCGCCCGTCGGCTTCGCTTTTATGCTCCCGTCCGCCGAAGCCAGCCTTCGGCGCCACCGGTCGAGGCCTTGATGAGCGACGCGTCCAGAGACACGAAGAAATCCATGCGCAGCCTGCGCCCCGCCACCCGGCTCGTCCATGGCGGCACGACGCGGTCGCAGTTCGGCGAGACGTCCGAGGCGCTGTTCCTGACGCAGGGCTATGTCTACGAGAGCATGGAAGCCGCCGAAGCTCGCTTCAAGGGCGAGGCGCCGGGCTTTCTCTACTCGCGCTTCTCCAACCCGACCGTGGCGATGTTCGAGCAGCGCATGGCCCTGCTGGAAGGCGCGGAATCGGCGCGCGCCACCGGCAGCGGCATGGCGGCCGTGACCGCCGCGCTGATGGGCCAGCTGAAGGCCGGCGACCATATCGTGGCCGCCAAGGCGCTGTTCGGCTCGTGTCGCTACGTGGTGGAGGAACTGCTGCCGCGCTTCGGCGTGCCGGCGACGCTCGTGGACGGAACCGACCTCGAGCAGTGGCGCGCCGCCATGCGGCCCGAGACCAAGGTGCTGTTTCTCGAAAGCCCGACCAATCCGCAGCTCGAAATCATCGACATTGCGGCGGTGGCGAAGATCGCGCATGACGGCGGCGCGAAACTCACGGTCGACAACGTCTTCGCCACGCCGCTGCTGCAAAGCCCGCTCGAGCTCGGGGCCGATTGCGTGGTCTATTCGGCCACCAAACATATCGACGGACAGGGCCGCTGCCTGGGCGGCGTGATCCTGGCGTCGGAAGAATTCATCCAGGCGCATATCCACAACCTGCTGCGCCAGACGGGCCCCGCCCTGTCGCCGTTCAACGCCTGGGTGCTGCTGAAGGGACTCGAGACGCTGCCGCTGCGCGTCGCCCAGCAGATGCGCTCGGCCGTGGCGCTGGCGGATCATCTGGCGGCGCACGGAAAAGTCGCGCGCGTCCTGTATCCGACCCGCAAGGATCATCCGCAGCACGAACTCGCCATGCGGCAGATGAGCGGCGGCGGCACTGTCATGGCGTTCGACCTGAAGGGCGGCAAGGACGCGGCGTTCCGGTTCGCCAATGCGCTGCAGATCGTCAAGATCTCCAACAATCTCGGGGACGCCAAGAGCCTCGTCACGCATCCCGCCACGACGACGCACCAGCGGCTGACGCCGCAGATGCGCGCCGAGAGCGGCATCGGCGACGGCATGCTGCGGCTTTCGGTCGGGCTCGAGGATGTCGAGGACCTGATCGAGGATCTGAACGCGGGTCTTGCGGCGCTCTAGAGCTCTTTCGTCATCGACGAGCCGTCCATGCCGAAATCGTCCTCGTCCGGGTCGTAGCCGACATAGCCGGCGGCGAGGAAGAACGGCCTGGCGGCGTCGGTGGTGACCAGCGCGCAATTGGGCAGGCCGAGTTCGCGCGCCCTGTCTTCGAGCCGCGCCAGCAGGGCCTTGCTGACGCCGGAGAAACGATGCTCCGGCGCGACATACACCATGGTGATCTCGCCATCGCCCGTCAGGCCGCCGACGCCCGCCATGGCGCCGTCGATCTCGGCGATCAGCACGAAACTGCCGGGCGCCTCGATCCAGGCCTGCATGTTGGCGGGCGTCTTGTTGATCAGCATGCCGTCCACGATGGCCTGCATGTTCTGGTGATCGGCCGTGCACAGCTGCGTGATGGAGGCGCGCACGAGATCGCAGGCGGCTTGCGTATCCTGTGCGCCAGCCTCGCGAATTTCGATCCTGGTCTTCGCCGCTTCGGTCATGCGCCGGTTTCACTCCCGTGGTGTTGATGGATTGATGCGCGCCTGCGTCACGAGAGGGCTCGACGGCGCCGCGCGCTTTGGGGCAGACTAGCGCGATGTATACCGCCGTGACACGTGAAATCCAGGTGACTGTTCTGCCGCAATATGTGGCGGAGAGGTCCGACCCGGACGAGAGCCGGTTTTTCTGGGCCTATACGATCGAGGTGACCAACCTCGGCCGTGAGACCGTGCAGCTCACCGCGCGCCACTGGCGCATCACCGACGCCAACGGCCTGCTGGAAGAGGTGCATGGACCCGGCGTCGTCGGCGAGCAGCCGGTGATTCCGCCGGGCGAGAGCTTCCGCTACACGTCTGGGTGCCCGCTGACGACGCCCTCGGGCATCATGATGGGCAGCTACCGCATGGTGGACGAGGCCGGCGAAGGCTTCGACGTCGAGATTCCGGCGTTTTCGCTCGACTGCCCGTTTTCCTCGCGCACGCTCAATTGAGCGTCAGCGGATCGGACCCAAGATGATCGCGCCAAAGCCCCGTGCGGCTTCCTTCGACGATGTCGTGACGATTCTCGGGCGTCTCGTCGCGTTCGATACGGAAAGCTCGAAATCGAACCTGCCGCTGATCGACTGGGTCGAGGACTATCTGGCGGGCCTCGGCGTCGGCTGCGTCCGCACGCCCGACGCCACCGGCGAGAAAGCCGCGATCTTCGCCACGATCGGGCCGATGCGCGACGGCGGCGTCGTGCTTTCGGGCCATTCCGACGTGGTGCCGGTGGAGGGGCAGGTCTGGACGGGCGACCCGTTCGCGCTGCGCCGCGCCGGCGGGCGCCTGTACGGGCGCGGAACCTGCGACATGAAAGGGTTTTGCGCGGTCGCGCTGGCGATGGCGGCGGAATGGCGCCATCTGCCGCTCGCGTCGCCGATCCACATCCTGATCTCCTACGACGAGGAGACCACGTGCCTCGGCCCCGTCGACACGATCGCGCGCTTCGGGCAAGACCTGCCGCGGCCGCGCGCCGTCATCATCGGCGAGCCGACGATGATGCAGGTGGTGGACGCGCACAAGAGCGTGGCGACCTATCGCACCACAGTGCTGGGCCACGAGGCGCATTCGTCGAAGCCTGCCCTGGGCGCCAATGCGGTCGAGGGCGCGTGCGAACTCGTGGGCGAGATCTATCGCATCGGCGCCGAGCTGGCGGCCATCGGGGATGCGAGCGGACGCTTCGACCCGCCCGCCTCCACGGTGCATGTCGGGACGATCCAGGGCGGCACGGCGCGCAACATCCTGGCGCGCGAATGCACGTTCCACTGGGAATTTCGCGGGCTTCCCGGCGTCGAGCCGGATTTCGCGCGGCGCAGGCTCGACGCCTATGCGCGCGACGTGCTGCTGCCGCGCCTGCGCGCCACGGCGCCGGACGCCGATGTCGTCACCACGACGGAGATCGAAGTGCCGGGCCTTGCGCCCGACCCCGGTTCGCCGGCGGAATCGCTGGCGCTGCGACTGACGCAGTCGAACCGCTGCCTCGCCGTGCCGTTCGCCACGGAGGGCGGGCGGTTCCAGAGCGCGGGCGTGCCCACCATCGTGTGCGGGCCGGGCTCGATCGACCAGGCGCACCAGCCCGACGAATATATCGAAGAGGCGCAGATCGAGGCCGCGCTGGCGTTCATGCGGGATCTTGCGCGCGCCCTGCCCTGAGCGAGGACCGGGCCAGTCCGTGCTGGGTCTTGGACCAGTGGAACGGGCGGCGGAACAGCTCCCAGAGCGCCGCCCAGGCGGCGAGCGTCGTCAGCAGCATGTGGACAGGCCGCAGCGCGAGATAGCCGATCGACGACCAGAGTCCGCGCCGCGCCATGCCGGCGAGAGTCATCAGGACGATGGAGGAGAAGCCGCTGAGCGCAAGCACGATCCAGAACGTGCTCGCGATGGCGCCGGCGAGATCCTGCGGCGCGAACAGGTCGCCCATGATCATGTCGTGGATGACATAGGCCATGAAGCACGGGCCCACGAGCGGACCCAGCGTGTTGGCGGCGAGGATCGCCAGCACCGCGAGCGCGCGCACGAGGCCGAGCTGGCGCACGAGCTTGCGCGGATGACGCGTGTGCGTGATCAGGGTCTGCATCCAGCCCTTCATCCAGCGGCGGCGCTGCGGAAACCAGTTGCGCAACGTCGCGGGCGCCTCTTCCCAGGTGGTCGAGGCGAGGCACTGGGTGACGTAGCCGAAGCGCGCGAGACGGACGCCCAGATCCGCGTCTTCCGTGACGTTCCACGCATCCCACCCGCCAATGTCGCGCAGCGCCTGGGTGCGGAAATGGTTCGACGTGCCGCCGAGCGGAATCGGCAGGCCGAGCTCGGAAAGGCCGGGGTTGAAAATGTCGAACAGGCCCGCGTAATCGAGCGCGAACAGGCGCGTCAGCCAGCCGTCGCGATGATTGTCGATGGCCAGCGCGGCCTGAAGGCAGCCGAGATCGTCGGGCCCGTCGACGAAAGCCGTGGCGGCGCGGCGCAACTGATCCGGATCGGGCTGGTCTTCGGCGTCGAAGATCACGAGATGGGCGCCGCGGGCAAAGGCCAGCGCATAATTCAACGCGCGCGGCTTGGTGCGCGGCGCACCGTCGGGGACGCGCAGGATCGCGTGGCTCAGACGCGTGGGACGGGCCTGCAGGGCCGCGCAGGTGTCCTCGTCGGAGGCTTCGAGAGCAAAAATCACGTCAAGCTTTTCGGCGGGATAATCGAGCGCGTCGAGCGCGGCCACGAGCCGCTCCACGACCGCTGCCTCGCGATAGAGCGCGACCACGACCGTATAGGTCGGCAGGTCGGCATCCTTCAGCAGCGTCTCGGCGCCGCGCGGCGCCCTCCAGCCCGACCATGTCGCCGTCAAGCGGATCAGAACAGCGAAGAAGGCGCACGCCCCGAAGGAGAAGCAGGCGGCCACCCAGAGCGCGTCGCTCAGCACGACGCCGGCCGCAAAGGCGGCCGCCGTCGCCACGATGGCGAATTTCTGCCGCGCATCGACGCCACGAAGCGCCGAAAGCTCCGGTTGCGTCCCGCTGAGGCCGAGACTCGCCGCACGGGTCATGTCCTCGGCGAAGACGTCCCGGACCATGGCCTCGAAACGTCCCGGGCTGGTCAGAAACATGCGATGCGCGTGGCCGTCGACCGGCAGTCGCCCGATCAGCTGCCGTAGCGCGCGGCCGCGCGGCGCGAAAAGCCAGTTCCCGCCCATCAGGGGCGCGACGCCGGCGCGTGCGGCCGCCGTCCAGTCCAGGCCCGTGGCGAAGACCGGGGGGTCGACGGCGAAGCGCAGCAGCATGCCGCCCT
>JAIEQX010000134.1 GCA_019747375.1 Beijerinckiaceae bacterium
GAATTTTCATTTGAACGTCTTTTTCCGTCGATCCGATTTCAGACAGTCATTTCGAGGTCCAGAATGTTGAAAAAACTTTTGGCGACGGCCGCCCTTGTGGCGTCCGCCCTGACTTCCGCCAGCGCCGCCGACCTCATCAGCAAGTCGGCCCCGCCGGCGCCGGCCCCCGCCCCGGCCTTCTTCATCTTCGCCGATACGCAACTCAGCTGGCGGTTTGAAACGCGGGCGCGGGAGCCGGGCAACCAGCGCAACATCCAGAAGCATATTTTCGCCATCACGCATTTCGATGTCTGGAAATACGGCACCAACTTCGCCAACATCGACTTCCTGAAGTCGAACAGCCGCGATCCGGCCAATGGCGGCGGCGACGGAGCGTTCGAGGTCTATGGTCTTTATCGCGGCACGCTGAGCGGCAACGCCCTTTCGGGCTCCAGGCCCTTCTCGGTCGGACCGATCAAGGACGTGTCACTGAGCTTCGGCTTCGACGCCAACACCAAGAACACCGCCTTCGCGCCGCAAAAGCGCGACGTGGTGGGCGGTCTTCAGGTCGCCTTCGACGTTCCGGGCTATCTGACGGCGTCGGTCCATGCCTACAAGGAATGGAATCATTGCGGCCTGAGCGCCGGCGGGGTCGCGATCTGCAATCGAAACGTCGAATTTGACACGACCGCCCAGTTCGAGATCGGCTATATGCAACCGCTCGCCTTCACGGGCCTGCCGCTGAACTTCAGCGGTTACACCAATTTCGTCATGCCGAAGGGCAAGGACGGCTTTGGAGCGCAGACCAAGACCGAGATCCTGAGCTCCAATCGCCTGACGCTGGACATCGGCAAGCTCGCCTTCGGCAAGGCCAATATGGTGGACGCCTTCCTGGGCTACAAATATTGGCGGAACAAGTTCGGCAACAATTACAGGACCAACGCCGGCTCCATCGAAAACCAGATCTTTTTCGGCCTCGCCTGGCACGCTCTTTGAGCGGCAAGCCAATGGCGACGAGGATCGGGGCGGCGCGCCGGCGCCGCTCCTTTTCGTTCGAGGGGTAGCGTCCGAGAGTCGCGACAATGCCAGTTGTCATGAGCCCGGCGGATTTTGTACTCTGTGAAGGAGACAACAAGAATCCGAAATGGGAGGACTCAATGACTATTTCCGTGAAGCCGCTGGACGCCGCCTGCGGGGCCGAGGTGTCGGGGCTGGACGTTCGCAATATTTCGGCGGAAGATTCCAAGGCTTTGCTGGACGCCTTCCTGAAATATCACGTCCTCGTCGTGCACGGCCCGACCATCACGGACGCGGAGCTGGTCGAATTCGGCAAGTGCTTCGGCCCCATAGAGAAAGCGCGCGTGAAGTCGCCCCTTTCCGACCGCGAGGACATTATGGTGATCTCCAATATCCGGCAGAACGGCGAGCTCGTCGGCTCGCTGCCGGATGGCGAGATGTCCTATCATTTCGACCGCATCCACCAGGTCCAGCCCTGCAAGGGCGCGGCCCTGCACGGGCTCGAAATTCCCCAGGAAGGCGGCGACACGCTGTTCGCCAACATGGTGCGGGCTTACGAGACGCTGCCCGAGAAGACCAAGCAGCGGATCGAAGGCCTGAAGGCGCTCAACACTTTCACGTATGGAGCGACAAGTCCGGACAGCAAGAAGGCCGAGCTCGGGCCGCACGCGATCCACCCGGTCGTTCGACGCATTCCGGAAACCGGCAAGAAATCGCTTTATGTCTGCCGCCTGATGACGGACCGCATCATGGACATGCCGGAAGACGAGAGCCGCGCGCTGATCGACGAACTCTGCGATCACATCGAAGCCACCGAGCTGACCTATGCGCACAAGTGGAAGGTCGGCGACATTGTCGTGTGGGACAATCGCTGCACCAGCCATGCGCGCACGGATTTCAGCGACAAGGAGCGGCGCCTGATGAAGCGCGTGACGATCGGCGACACGCAGCCGCCGCTTCAATAAAATTGTCGCAAAAGCAAGATGCGAAGCGCCGGCATGACCTGCGCTTCGCTTTGTTGCGGCGCACAGTCCCGTACACATTTTCGTGTCGCGCAAATGCCGTGACCAAGCGCTCGTGGCGCCTACACAGCATTTTAGAACTCGTATAACCTGCCGGCGCGTTCGGGCATATGGCCCGGAGCAACGGCACGGCGCGGACCGCTGAACGAGCGACCGGGCCTGACGCGAACGGGAGGGTTGGAATGGCGCGCCTCAATATCAACGGGAAGATTCTTGACGTAGAGGTCGAGCCCGACACACCGCTTCTCTGGGTCCTGCGCGAGCAGGTCGGCCTGACGGGCACGAAATATGGATGCGGCGTCGCGGCCTGCGGCGCCTGCTCGGTGCATGTGGATGGCGTGGTCACGCGCTCCTGCACCCTGCCGGTCAGCTCGTTCACGGCGGACCAGAAGATTGTCACGATCGAAGGCCTTTCGCCCGACGTGTCGCATCCGATTCAGAAGGCGTGGCTCGAGCTCGACGTGCCGCAATGCGGCTATTGCCAGTCCGGCCAGATCATGGCTGCGGCGGCGCTGCTCGCCACCAACCCGACGCCCAGCGATGCGGACATCAACACCGAGATGTCGAACATCTGCCGTTGCGGCACCTACAATCGTATTCGCGCGGCCATCAAGCTGGCTGCCGAAAATACGAAGCGCGGCTGAGTTTCAGGGAGGATCACATGACGATTGCGCAAAATCTTTCGCGCCGCACCTTCCTGGCCGGCTCCGCCGCCGCGACAGGCGGCCTTTCGCTCGGCTTTCACGTTCCCTTCGCACAGGCGCAGGATGCGGCGACCACGCCGGAAATCAACGCCTGGGTGGTGATCAAGCCGGACGACACCATCGTGGTGCGCGTCGCGCGCGTCGAAATGGGCCAGGGCACGCTGACGGGCCTCGCCCAGCTCGTGGCCGAGGAGCTCGACGCCGATTGGTCGAAGATCACGACCGAGTATCCGACGCCCGGCCAGAACGTGGCGCGCAAGCGCATCTGGGGCGACTTCCAGACCGCCGGCAGCCGCGGCATCCGCGGCTCCGAGGATTACATGCGCAAGGGCGCGGTCGCGGCCCGCATGATGCTCGTGCAGGCTGCGGCGAACGAATGGAAAGTGCCGGTCGGCGAGATCAAGACCGCCAAGGGCGTGATCACGCATGCGGGATCCAACCGCAGCACAACCTACGGCAAGATGGCGGCGGCGGCCTCCAAGCTCGAACCGCCGAAGGACGTGAAGCTGCGCGACGCCAAGGACTGGACGATCGCCGGCAAACCCCTGAAGCGTCTCGACACGGTCGAGAAGCTCAGCGGCAAGCAGATCTATTCGATCGATCTGAAATTGCCCGGCATGCTCAACGCCGCCATCAAGGAAACGCCCTATGCGGGCGGCAAGGTGAAGAGTTTCGACGCCTCCAAGATCGAGAAGATGCCGGGCGTCAAGAAGGTCATGAAGCTCGAGGACACCGCCGTCGTGGTGGTGGCCGACACATGGTGGCGCGCCAAGAACGCGCTCGACGCGCTCGAGGTCGTCTGGGACGAAGGCCCGAACGCGAACGTCTCAAGCGCCTCGATCGCCGCCATGCTGAAGGAAGGCCTCGACGCCAAGGAAGCCTTCGTGGGCAACAAGGCGGGCGATGTGGATGCGGCGCTCGCGGGCGCGGCGAAAAAGATCGAGGCGGTCTACGCCTATCCCTACCAGCACCACATGACGATGGAGCCCATGAACGCCACGGCGCAATGGACGCCGGAGAAGTGCATGGTGTGGACGGCGACGCAGAACGCGGAAGCCGCCCTGGCGACGGCGGTCGAAGCCGCCGGCCTGCCGCTCGACAAATGCGACGTGACGCGTCTCAACCTCGGCGGCGGTTTCGGACGCCGCTCGTCGAGCCACGACTTCGTGAAGCAGGCGGTTCTCGTCGCCAAGGAAATGCCCGGCACCCCGATCAAGCTGATCTGGTCGCGCGAGCAGGACGTGCTGCACGGCACGTTCCATCCCACGACGCAGTGCAAGCTCGTCGGCGGCCTTGACGACAAGGGCAATGTGACGGCGCTGCGCATGCGCATCTCCGGACAGTCGATCCTTGCGACCCTTCGCCCGCAGGCGCTCGTCAATGGACGCGATCCGGCGACGTTCCAGGGCCTCAACGCGGAAGGGCCCGAGGGCCAGTTCGGGTATGAGATTCCCAACCTGCTGTTCGACCACGCGATGCGTAACCCTCCGTTCCGTCCGGGCTTCTGGCGCGGCGTGAACAACAACCAGAACGCCATCTATCTCGAATGTTTCGTCGACGAGATGGCGCATGCCGCCGGCCAGGATCCTCTCGAATTCCGCCGCAAGATGATGGCGAAGTTCCCGAAGCATCTGGCCGTGCTCAACACGGTCGCGGAGAAGGCCGGCTGGGGCAAACCCGCCGCGCCGGGCGTCTATCGCGGCCTTGCGCAGCACATGGGCTATGGCAGCTATGTGGCGGCCTGCGCCGAAGTGTCGGTCAGCGACAAGGGCGAATTGAAGATCCACCGCATCGTCGCCTCGACGGATTGCGGCCATGTCGTCAATCCGCAGCAGGTGGCGGCGCAGATCGAAGGCTCGTTCGCCTACGGCCTGTCGGCGCTTCTGTTTGGCGAAATGACCGCCAAGGGCGGACGCATGGAACAGGAAAACTTCGACACGTACGAAGTGGTCCGCATGGAGCACATGCCTGCCGTTGAATCCTACCCCATTCCTTCGGGCGGGTTCTGGGGCGGCGTCGGCGAGCCGACGATCTTCGTCGCCGCGCCGGCCGTGCTCAACGCCATCTTTGCGGCGACAGGCAAGCGCATCCGTTCGGTGCCGCTGAAAAACCAGGACCTGCGCAAGGCGTGATCAGGTTCATGGCGACGCGCGCATTCAAGGTCATCGGCGTAAGCGCATGGGTCGCGCTTTCATCGATGACCGGCGCGCTCGCGCAGACACAGGCGGCCCCGGCATCCGGGGCCGCCGCCCCTTCACAGGCCTTCGTCGCCTCCCCGCCGGGCGCAACGGCATGCCTGGGGTGCCACGGGCCTGAGGCGACCGCCCTGCCCTCCCTTGCAAGGCTGTCTTCCGCCGACATCGAAGCCGCGCTCGCGGATTATCGCGACGGCAAGCGCGAACCGACGCTGATGAACCGCATCGCCAAGGGTTTTTCGCCTGAAGAGAGCAAGGCGATCGCCGACTGGCTCGCCGCACAGGCGGGATCGAAGCCATGACATTTAAGCCCACGCGCCGATCCGTGCTGACGGGCGCCGCCGCATTGGCGGCGACGCCGGGGCTGGCCATCGCGCAGGCGCCGTCATCCGCGCAGGTTGTCGTGATCGGCGGCGGGTTTGCGGGCGCCACCTGCGCGCGTTATCTGCACCGCGCCGGCGTGAAGGTGACGCTGGTCGAGCCTTCGGCCCAATATATTTCCTGCCCGTTCAGCAACGCCGTGCTGGCGGGATTGCGCGACCTCAAGGACCAGACGTTCACCTATGACGCGCTGGCGCGCGAAGGCGTCGCGATCGCGCGGGTCGAGGCCGCGGCCATCGATCGGGACGCGCGACGCGTGACGCTGAGCGACGGGGCGACGCTCGCCTATGACCGCCTCGTTCTGGCGCCCGGCATCGACCTGCGTTTCGACGCGCTTCCCGGCTATGACCTGGCGGCGAGCGAGATCTTTCCGCACGCCTGGAAAGCCGGCGCCCAGACGACGCTGCTGCGGCGGCAACTCGAAGCCATGGCGGATGGCGGCACGGTGGTCATTTCCGCGCCCGCCAATCTTTTCCGCTGCCCGCCCGGCCCCTATGAGCGCGCCAGCCTCATCGCGCATTATCTCAAGACCACGAAGCCGAAATCGAAACTGCTGATCCTCGACGCCAAGGACGCGTTTTCCAAGCAGAGCCTGTTCACAGCCGCATGGAAAGAACTCTATGGCGACATGGTGGAATGGGTCGGCCTGTCGGCCGGCGGCAAGGTCACGGAGATTGCGCCCGGCGAAAAGACGTTCGTGACGGAATTCGGCAAGCATCGCGCCGATGTGGGCAATGTCATTCCACCGCAACGCGCGGGACGCATCGCGGTCAGCTCCGGCATCGCCGACCAGACCGGCTGGTGTCCGATCGATCCGGTCACCTTCGAGGCGCGGCAACAGCCGGGCGTTCATGTGATCGGCGACGCCGCAATTGCCGGCGGCATGCCAAAGTCCGCCTTTGCGGCCAATGCGCAAGCCAAGGCCTGCGCGCAGGCCGTGACGCTGATGCTGCGCGGCCAGGCAGCGCCTTCGCCGAAACTGATCAACACATGCTACTCGCTTGTCGCCCCCGATTACGGCATCTCGGTCGCGGGCGTTTATCAACCCGCCAAGGGCCTGCTCACCGATGTGGCGGGCGCCGGCGGGGTCAGCATGGCCAAGGCCCCGGCTTCCGTGCGGGCCGCCGAAGCTGGCTATGCGGAAGCCTGGTTCAAGACGATCACGCATGATGTTTTCGGCTAGATCCCTGGCGCTCGCGCTTGTGCTTGCGCTGCCGGGCGCCGAGGGATCTCGGGCGCAGGATCTCCAGCCCTATGTCGTCGAGAATGGCGCCATCGCGGCGCCGCTGACGGGCCAGCGAGGAGACGCGGCGCGCGGGCGCAAGATCGTGGCGGAACGACAGAAGGGTCTCTGCCTGTTGTGTCACCAGGGTCCGTTCCCCGAAGAACGGTTTCAGGGCGATCTGGCGCCCACGCTGGCGGGCGCGGGCTCGCGGCTCAGCGAAGGCGAACTGCGGCTGCGCCTCGTGGATGGCACGAAAGTGAACCCGGAGACGATCATGCCGGCCTATTATCGCGTCGATCACCTGACGCGCGTGGCCCCGGCCTTTCGCGGCAAGACCCTGCTGAGCGCCAGTGAAGTCGAAGATGTCGTGGCCTTTCTCGTGACGCTTCGCGACGAGAGCCCCAAGGAGACGAAATGACCCGCATGTCCAGCGCATTTCCCCTGACGAGACGCCAGGCGCTCGCCACGGCGGCGGGCGGCCTCGCGTTCGTGGTCGCGCGTCCGGCCCGGGCGACGCCGGAGGCCATGAACGAGGTCATCCGGGCATTCACCGGCGGCGCCAAGGTCACGGAAGGCCGGGTGAAGCTCGACGTCACGCTGCTGGTCGA
>JAIEQX010000047.1 GCA_019747375.1 Beijerinckiaceae bacterium
CGAACACGTCGGCTCCAGATGTCTCGAGGTCGGGCGTCGATCGCCGCCGTCAACAACATCGTGCGCTGTGCGACAGGAGCAAGCGTGGCGGTCAGTCTTCTTCGGGAACATCGTCCGGCGTGATGAATCGATCGAGCCGGCCTTGGCCGGCATCTATGGCGTCCCAGCCCTCGACATCAAAGTCGATCACCGCGAAAGAGCCGGTCGGAAAACCGGCGTCGAGGCGTTTGCGCGCATACCGGTCGCCGTAGCCCGTCAATTCGAGGGCCAGATCGCCGAGCCCGGGATTATGGCCGATGATCAAAAGCGCCCGCACCTTGGCGGGAGCCTCCCGAATCGAGGCCATCAGCATGGCCGGATCGGCGTGATAGAGCCTCGGCTCGATATGGACGGGAATCTGGTCGCCGGTCTCGGCCAGCACGTAATCGAGCGTCTCGCGCGTGCGTTTGGCGTGCGACACGATCGCCATGTCGGGAATAAGCCCTTCGCCGCTGAGATAATGGCCGACGCGGGTCGAATCCTTTCGCCCGCGTCCGGTCAACGGCCTTTCGGAATCGCCTCCGCCCGCGTGAGCTGCGGCCTTGGCGTGGCGAAGAAGAATGAGACGATGCATGCCGTCAAGCTACCACGGGCAGGAACCCGTTTCGAGTGGGAACGCATGTGCGAGACGTTCAGGAACGCGCCTTGATCTGCGCGCGGTCGAGGCCGGGCTTCCACGACGGTTTGGCGCCGGGCTGACGCAGCACGAAGGGATGACGGTCGAGAAGGGCCGTGATCGTCTCGAGATCGCGCGCGGAAAACGCAGCTTTCTCGCCGGCTTCGGCCAACATTTCCGAAAGGGCGCGGCTGGCTTCCACCAGGTCGAAACTCTTCTTGGGGTTTTGTCGAACGCGTTCCTCGACGAATTCGGCAGTCAGTGCGTCCAGCATCGATGCATTGCCCGTGGCCATCCGCGACCTTTCTCGACTCATCGGCGCGACGGGAATCCGCCGGCTCCATCTGAGCGAGACTTCTAGCGAATCGGCCAGGCGCGGTCACCCCCGTTGACGGGCGGGTTTTGAAGAGGGTTTCCTAAGCCTTTGCTCTAACGTGATAAAACGCAGGTCAGCGTTATACCCGCACGACCAGTACCGAGCATTTGGCGTGGCGCACGATGGTTTTTGCGTTCGAGCCCAGCAAATAGGTGGACATGGCCGGACGGTGCGATCCGACCACAATGAGGTCGGCTGCCCGCTCATCGGCCTCGGCCAATATTTCCGGATAGACTCCGCCGACACGCACCACGCAGCTGATACGCTCCTTCGGCAGATCCACCTGATCGGCGACCTTGCGCAGGCTCGCCTCGGCGTTGTCTTTCATCTGCTGGTCGAAATCGGCCGGTACATAGTCCATGAACGTCGCGGGCAGGAGCGTCTGCACGTTGACGAGCCGCACGGCGCCGCCAGACTGGCGGGCCAGTTCCGCCGCCTGATCGAGGGCCGGTTTGGAGAGGTTGATCTCGGACAGGTCGATGGCGACGATGATGTTCTTGAACATGTGGCGCTCCTTCTCCTTGGAAGTGTCGCTCTCGCGGGCGATCGAGGCCTTGCGCTGCGTCAAGTCACGCCCACCCTCGCGGCGCGGCCGGAGGGTGGGTTTTCGAAGCCGCCCCCGGTCTATCGGCCGCGGCGTGCAAAGCCGAAGATGAGCGACACCAGCAGCAGGATCAGAGCCACCCAGAATAGGATCTTGGCTCCTTCCATGGCGGTGCCGGCGAGGCCGCCGAAGCCGAACAGCGCCGCCACGAGCGCGACCACCAGGAACACCAGGGCCCAATGAAGCAGATTGCCGAAGTTCATGTCATGACTCCATTTTTGATGAGTTTCAGAGTCGCGGAAGCGGCTTAGCCGCGTTCATTCGCGCGATTGATGATCGAGCGCAGCATCCATGCGGCCTTTTCGTGGAAGGCCAGGAGCTTGTTGACGAGATCCTGTGTGACGAAATCGCGTTCCTCGTCGGCGTCGGCCGAGAGCGGGCGCAGTTTGCGCACCACGGCTTCGTGGCGGTTCAGGAGATCCGCCACCATGGTTTCCTCGCCGGGCATCGGGACGGGGATGTTGAGGCCGCTGGGGAACTTGACGTCGCCTGCCGGCACCTGATGGCCGAGCTGTCGAACGCGTTCGGCGATCTCGTCCACCGCCTCGAACAGCGCCTCGTAATGTTCCTGCAGCAGCTTGTGCAGCGGCTCGAACAGGCGGCCACGGACGTTCCAGTGGTAGACGTGGGTGTGGACCATCAACGAATAGGCGTCATCCAGCACGCCGCCGAGATCGCCTGCGAAGCGTGCGCGGACGTCGGCTGAAAGGCCGGTGTCCATCTGCTCGCTCTTGCCCATCTTGCCGGGCTTGCCTGTCTTGTTCTTGTCGCCGTTCTTGCCTGAACTCTTGTCTGCACACATCGCTGCAACCTCCGCGTCGTGATGCGGCCCGGAAGTCTGCGAGCCCGTCAGGGCAGTCCCCCGTCACCGTCCAACCGCAGGCTCAACGGCGCAGCCGGCTTAACGGTTCCGCTGGAAGGATCCCGGCGGCGCTTTGCCGGGCGGACGAAAAAGGCCGGCCTGAGACAGGCCGGCCTGACGATGTTCAGGATGAAGCGCGCCTCAGGCGACCGGCGCACGCGACAGATGGTCGGCGATGGCCGAAAGCGCCTCGTCGGCCTTTGCGCCGTCCGGGCCGCCGGCCTGAGCCATATCGGGCCGGCCGCCGCCGCCCTTGCCGCCGAGCTTTTCGGAAGCCACCCGGACAAGGTCGACCGCATTGAACCGGCCGGTCAGATCCGGCGTGACGCCGACCACGACGCCGGCCTTGCCATCGCCGGCCACGCCCACGATGGCCACGACGCCGGAGCCCAGCGACTGCTTGGCCTCGTCAGCCAGCGACTTGAGGTCTTTCATCTCGACCCCCGTGATGGCGCGGGAGAAGAGCTTGACGCCTGCGACTTCACGTATCGAGTCAGGCGCGGCTGCCCCGCCGCCGCCCATGGCGAGCTTGCGGCGCGCGTCGGAGAGCTCCTTTTCGAGCCTGCGACGCTCTTCGATCAGCGCGGCCAGTCGCTCGGCGGCGTCGTCAGCCGGCGCCTTCAACAGACCGGCGACGTCCTTGAGGCGGCGCGCCTCGATGTTGAGATGGCGGCGCGCTTCGTCGGCTGTCTTGGCCTCGAGGCGGCGAACGCCCGAGGCGACGGCGCTTTCCGCCACGATGGTGACGAGGCCGATGTCGCCGGTGCGCTGCACATGGGTGCCGCCGCAGAGTTCCACCGAGAAAGGACGAGGGCCATTGTCGCCGCCGTCGACCGTGCCCATGGAGACGACCCGCACTTCGTCGCCGTATTTTTCGCCGAACAGGGCGCGGGCGCCGGATTCGATCGCATCCTCGACGCCCATGATCCGGGTCACGACGGGTTCGTTGCGCAGCACGATGCTGTTGGCGATATCCTCGACCTGCGCGAGTTCGTCGTCCGAGATCGGCTTCGTGTGGGTGAAATCGAACCGCAGCCGGTCGCCAGCCACGAGCGAGCCCTTCTGGGCGACGTGTTCGCCAAGCACCTGGCGCAAGGCCTCATGCAGCAGATGGGTGGCGGAATGATTGGCCCGGATGGCGCCGCGGCGCGCGTGGTCGACAGCCAGTTCCAGCGCGGCGCCGACCCTGACCTCGCCGGTTTCGACAGTCGCTTCGTGGACGAAGAGATCGCCGAGCTTTTTCTGCGTGCCGGTGATCTTCACGCTGACGCCCGGCGCCGTCATCAGTCCGGTGTCGCCGACCTGTCCGCCGGATTCGCCGTAAAAAGGCGTCTGGTTGAGCACGATCAGGCCGGTCTCGCCCGCCGACAGTTTCTCCACCTCGCGGCCGTCGCGCAGCAGCGCCGCGACGACGCCTTCGGCGCGCTCTGCGCCATAGCCCAGGAATTCGGTCGCGCCGACACGGTCGCGGACGCCAAACCATACCGTTTCCGTGGCGGCTTCGCCCGAGCCCGACCATGCCTTGCGGGCGTCGGCGCGCTGGCGCTCCATCGAGGCCTGGAAAGCGTCCAGGTCGACGTCGATCTGCCGGGGGCGCAGCGCGTCCTGCGTCAGGTCGAGCGGGAAGCCGTAGGTGTCGTAAAGCTTGAAGGCGGTCTCGCCGGACAGGCGCTGGCCCGGACCGAGGCCGCGCGTTTCCTCGTCGAGGATGCTGAGGCCGCGCGCCAGCGTGGTCCGGAAGCGGGTCTCTTCGGTGCGCAATGTATCGGTGATGACGCCTTCGGCGCGGATCAGCTCAGGGTAGGCCGCGCCCATTTCCCGCACGAGGGCGGGGACGAGGCGCCACATCACCGGCTCCTTGGCGCCCAGAATCTGGGCGTGGCGCATGGCGCGGCGCATGATCCGGCGCAGCACGTAGCCGCGGCCTTCGTTCGACGGATTGACGCCGTCGGCGACCAGGAAGGCGGAGGCGCGAAGGTGATCGGCGATGACGCGATGGCTGACGGCTCGCTCGTCTTCGGACTTGACGCCCGTGGCGTCGACAGACGCGCGGATCAGCGCCTGCATCAGGTCGGTGTCGTAGTTCGAGGTGACGCCCTGCATGATGGCGGCCATGCGCTCGAGGCCCATGCCGGTGTCGATCGACGGCTTCGGCAGTTCCACCCGGTTGCCGGGGCCGATCTGCTCGTATTGCATGAAGACGAGGTTCCAGAATTCCAGAAACCTGTCGCCGTCTTCATCGGGACTGCCGGGCGGGCCCCCCGCAACGGTCTCGCCCTGATCGTAGAAAATTTCGGAGCAGGGACCGCAGGGACCGGTGTCGCCCATGGCCCAGAAATTATCCGACGTCGGGATGCGGATGATGCGGTCGTCGGAAAAGCCCGCGATCTTCTTCCAGAGATCGAAGGCCTGGTCGTCGGTATGGTAGACGGTGACCAGCAGGCGGCTGCGGTCTAGGCCGAATTCCTGGGTGATCAGCTTCCAGGCCAGCGTGATGGCTTCTTCCTTGAAATAGTCCCCGAAGGAAAAATTGCCGAGCATCTCGAAGAATGTGTGGTGACGGGCCGTATAGCCGACATTGTCGAGATCATTGTGCTTGCCGCCCGCGCGCACGCATTTCTGGGCGCTGGCGGCGCGTGAATAGGGGCGTTTTTCGAGGCCTGTGAAGACGTTCTTGAACTGCACCATGCCGGCATTGGTGAACATCAATGTCGGGTCGTTGCGGGGGACCAGCGGCGAAGATTCGACCACCTGATGGCCGTTGCTGGCGAAGAAGTCGAGGAATGTCGACCGGATGTCGTTGACGCCGCTCATTTCTGGCACTCGTTTCCCGTCGCGCTCCCGGCCGTCCCGGGAGGTCTGCAAAGCCGTTCAGTCAGCTCGATCGAAGATGGATGTTCGCACGAGGACCGCGGAGGCGGACATGCAAAAATCAGCCCTTTCGAGCCGCGCCCGTTCTAGCCGTGACGCACAAGACTGTCGAGAGGCGAGGCGTGAGGTGGCCGAGGAGGCTGGAGACAGGGTGGATCTGCGGTCCCGGAAGTCCAAAGACGCCGTATCGACGGGCCTCGGCTGTCTGTCGCATGGAGCGCAGGGGACGGCGATCCGGACCGTCGCAAGCAGGTCCGGATCGATTCGCCTTCCCGTCGAGACGGTTCAGAGGGACCGGTTCTCTTGAGGGAAAGGTGGACGAACCCGGCCGCGTGGGGGGACCTTCCACTGATGCGGCTTCGGATTGAGGCGGGGGCGGCCACCGCCGCCTCGACCCTCGGGTTCGTCCGATCTCGTGTTGGGCGACATTCGGGACCTGATCATGTCAGGTCCGAGTCTTTCCTACGGCAAAGGTGAAGAAAGGGTCGATTCAGCCAGATCCGGCCGGACCAGTCCCATCAACCCTCGTCGGCTTCAGGCGCGTCGCCCGTGTCGAGGATTTTCTCCGCGATCAGACCGGAGTTCTCGCGCACCGCCTGTTCGATCTGGGCGGCCACGTCCGGATTGGCCTTGAGGAACGCCTTCGCGTTCTCGCGACCCTGACCGAGCCGCTGGCTGTCGTAAGAGAACCATGCGCCCGACTTCTCGACCACCCCGGCCTTGACGCCGAGATCGACCAATTCGCCGACCTTGGAGATGCCTTCGCCGTACATGATGTCGAACTCGACCTGTTTGAAGGGCGGCGCGACCTTGTTCTTGACGACCTTGACGCGGGTCTGGTTGCCGGTGACTTCCTCGCGGTCCTTGATCGCGCCGATGCGGCGGATGTCGAGGCGGACAGAGGCATAGAACTTCAGCGCATTGCCACCCGTGGTGGTCTCGGGCGACCCATACATCACGCCGATCTTCATGCGGATCTGGTTGATGAAGATCACCATGGTGTTCGACCGCGAGATCGACGCGGTGAGCTTGCGAAGCGCCTGGCTCATCAGGCGGGCCTGCAGGCCGGGCTGCACGTCGCCCATCTCGCCTTCGATTTCGGCGCGGGGCGTCAGGGCGGCGACCGAGTCGATGATCAACACGTCGACGGCGCCGGAGCGCACGAGCGTGTCGGTGATCTCAAGCGCCTGTTCGCCGGTGTCGGGCTGCGAGATCAGCAGATCTTCGAGATTGACGCCGAGCTTGCGGGCGTAGACCGGGTCAAGCGCATGTTCCGCATCCACAAAGGCGCAGACGCCGCCCTTCTTCTGGGCTTCGGCGATGACGTGCAGGGTCAGGGTCGTCTTGCCGGATGATTCCGGACCATAGATCTCGATGACGCGACCGCGGGGCAGGCCGCCCACGCCGAGCGCGATGTCGAGGCCAAGAGAGCCGGTCGACACGGTCTCGATCTCGACCGCCTTCTGGTTCTTGCCGAGCCGCATGATCGAACCCTTGCCGAAGGCGCGTTCGATTTGCGACAGGGCGGCGTCGAGCGCCTTGGTCTTGTCCACGGACGTTCCTTCCACGAGGCGGAGATTCGCTTGGCTCACGGTGTGGTTTCCTTCTGACATGACGGGCGGGAGGCGCGCAACAGATTGGCTTGAATTGGGTGTGAGTTGAATGTACCTCTTTTGTTCCTGGTCGCAAGTTCTTTTTTTGTTCTCATGCAAAAAATGTGGCGCGTAGGGCCAGCGGGCATCGAAAGCGCCCATTTCACAACGGGTTGAAGGTTGGCCCGGATGGAGGCGGGCGTCGACCTGTCCGCACATCCGGCCTGCGTCATGCCGGCCAGAGGGGCC
>JAIEQX010000077.1 GCA_019747375.1 Beijerinckiaceae bacterium
TTGGCGAACTCTGCGGGACCCTCAACGTAGAACGGGCCCAGGACGGTCGAATCCGTTTCGCCAAGCCCGGCGGAATTATTGATCGCGTCGACCAGCATCGACGCGCCGAGGGTGTCGGACAACAGGATGAATTCCTGCCGCTTGTCGTCGCACGTATGTCCAGTGCGGGTCAGGAAGGCGATGCCCTGCTCCCATTCGGTTTGCGTCGGGCGGACCTCGCGCAGGAAAGCATGAAGGTGCCGCACCAACGCCTCGCTCACCTGCCTGGCTCGCTGATCGGGCGCCGCCGAGACGCGTTCGAGCACCGCGTCGGTGATGCTGTTCTCGTCAAAATTCCTCATCACGCCGCCCTCAGCGCGTCAGCGGCTTGCCGGCGAGCCAGTCGGCGCCGTCGGCATATAGCCGGTCCACGTGCTGGCCGGTCAGCCCGGGCATGTCCTTCTTCACCTGGTAGCCGATCTGCGTCTGCAGATAGGCCAGATGCCTGTATCCCTCGGGAAACGACTGAAGCAGCGCAGGATCGAGGGCGAGTTCGGCGGCAGGGTCGATGGGGTCCATGCGATCCTTCTCGTAGATTGGCTGGCGAAGCACAAAGCCCCAGACGCCGTCCCGCTTTTCGAGAAAATCATAAAAACGGCCCGTGCAGACGACATCGACCGGCACATCATGAACACGGGCGCGCTGCGAGATGGTCATCTTGGTTTGCGCGATAGCTCGCGTCCCGTTGATGTCGGCCGAATGCCCACCGAGGAAATGCAGGATGCTGACGCCCTTGGCCCAGCCCTCCTTGCTCATGGCGATGAATTCGTCGGCGGTGCCCTGAGTCCAGGTCGCCATCATGCGTCCATCGTCGAACCAGACCGTGCGAAACCTGTCCCAGTGGCCGGCGTCTCGCCAGACGACCCAATTTTCGACGAGTTGGCGAATGGCCAGTTGGTCGAGCAGGCGCTCGTTCATTATGCAAACCTTCCCTGCACGTCGCTCCGTCGGGATCGTGATCTCGCGGGCTTGTTGGAGAGGGCCGCGCGCGGGGCCCTCGTCGTCTCTCACTATAGACGGGCGGCGGCGCTCGCGCCAATGCCCGCGGCGACTGCCGCCGGCTCAGCGTCGCAACCTTCTCGACGCGGCGCGTGTTTCGCGCCTAACCTGTCGCGGCGGCGCCGCAACCAAGCGGGCCGGCTCACGGGGCGTGCATGATCGAGTTCGACAATCTGGTCCTGTCCTACCCAGGCGGCGCTCGCCGGGCTCTGGACCACGTCTCGCTTTCGATCCCCTCGGGGGCCTTCGTGGCGTTGGTGGGAGCATCCGGCTCGGGCAAGACGTCGTTGTTGAAAACGATCAACCGCCTCATCGATCCGACGTCCGGCGTCGTGCGTGTCGACGGGGAAGACGTCTCCCGCGTCCCTGCCCCGGACCTTCGTCGACGTATCGGCTATGCCTTCCAGGGCGTAGGCCTCTTTCCACACATGAGCGTGGCCGAAAATATCGCAGTGACGCCGCGGCTTCTGGGCTGGCCCGGCCCCGAGATCGATGCGCGGGTGCGAGAACTCCTCGAGCTTGTCGACCTACCGCAGGATTTCAGCGCCCGCGCGCCCGCGATGCTGTCAGGCGGTCAGCAGCAACGCGTCGGCGTTGCACGGGCTCTTGCAGCGCGCCCGTCCGTGATGCTGATGGATGAACCTTTCGGAGCCCTCGATCCCCTGACGCGCGACACCCTCGGCGACGCCTATCGCGCCTTGCATGACAAGCTCGGGCTGACCACCATCATGGTGACGCATGACATCCAGGAAGCCGTCTTGCTGGCGGACAGGATCATCGTCATGGAAGCCGGGAAGCCGATCGCAGACGGCGGCCCACGCACGCTTCTGCGCCCTGATGCCGATCCGCGCGTCGCGGCCATGATGGATGTTCCGCGGCGCCAAGCCGCGCGGGTGCAGGCCATGTTGGGCGCCGCGGATGTCTGAGCAAGTGGCGGCGGCCTGGCGCCTTCTGCCCGACTACCTTTCGGCGCATGTCGTGCTGAGCGCCTGTGCGCTGGCGGCCGCCCTCCTGATCGGTCTCCCGCTTGCCGTTCTGGCGGCGCGCCGTCCCGCATTCGCATGGCCGCTGCTGTCTTTTGCGAGTCTCGTACAGACGATCCCGGGCCTCGCCTTGCTGGCGCTTTTTTACCCCTTGCTTCTGGCGCTCTCGTCGCTCAGCGGCGCATGGCTCGGCGTCACATTCCCGGCCCTGGGGTTTCTGCCGTCGCTTCTGGCGCTCACGCTCTATGCCTTGCTTCCAATTCTTCGCAACGGCGTAACGGGTCTTGCGGGAGTCGATCGCGCAGTCGTGGAAGCCGCCAAGGGCGTCGGCATGACGCCCGCGCAATCGCTGCTGAAAGTCGAAGCGCCGCTCGCCGCGCCCGTGATCATGGCGGGCGTGCGCACGGCGGCGGTTTGGACCATCGGGGCCGCAACGCTTGCCACACCGATCGGACAGACAAGTCTGGGCAACTACATTTTCAGCGGGCTCCAGACAGAAAACTGGGTCTTCGTGCTGTTCGGTTGCGCAGCCTCGGCCGGACTTGCGTTCTTCGTCGACCAGGCGCTCGGGCTCGTCGAGCGCGGCGCCGCACTGCGCGATATTCGACGCATTTTCGCCGGCACTCTCTTTCTTATTATAGGAACGGCCTTCGCGATCGGTGGCGATATGCGTCCCGGCGGCTCGTCCTACACCATCGGCGCCAAGAACTTCTCGGAGCAATTCATCCTTGCCGAGCTGATGAGCAAGCGGCTGGAGGCCGAGGGCGCGAGGGTGAAGCGAACCGAAGGTCTCGGCTCGGCGATCGCCTGGAGAGCGCTCGTCAGCGGCGAGATCGACGCCTATGTCGATTATTCCGGAACGCTCTGGAGCAATGTGATGGGCCGCAAGGACGTGCCGTCCCGCGACGTCATGCTTGCCGAGATCGCCCGCTGGATGAAGACCGAGCATGGCGTGGACGTGCTGGGTTCGCTGGGTTTCGAGAATGCCTACGCGATGGTGATGAAGCGGAGCCGAGCCGCTGAACTGAAGATCGCCTCTATCGAGGATCTGTCCCGGCGGGCGCCGCAACTGGTGCTTGGGGCCGACATCGAGTTCCTCGACAGGCCCGAGTGGGCGGCCCTGCGGCAGGCCTATGGACTGGATTTTCGCGACCGGCGCTCGTTCAATCCGACCTTCATGTATCGCGCGCTCGGGGGCGGCGAGGTCGACGTGATTTCAGGCTTTTCGAGTGACGGGCGGATTCTCGCGGACGATCTTCTGGCCCTGAACGATCCGAAAAACGCCATTCCGTCCTACGACGCGCTGATCCTCGTTTCGCCGAGACGCGCCCAGGACCAGACGTTGCTGCGCGCGCTCCAGCCGCTTGTCGGAGCCATCGACGTCACCTTGATGCGCGAAGCCAATCTGTCGGTTGATCGCGATGCCGACAAACTCACGCCTCGCGCGGCCGCCGATGCGCTTGAAGCCAAGATGAAGACTGCCGCTCGTTCGCGCTGAGCCTTGCACATGAATCGGACGTGCGCGGCTTGCATCATGCAACGATCCGGTATTCGATCATGGTCAAGAAGAAGAAACGGGTTTGGGAGGATCTGCCGGGAGAGCCGAATGCCAGCCGTCACTCGACCTTGTCACGCTCATGTGCGGCCGGCGCGCCGGCTCAGCACGAGGACGGCCAACGGCTCGTTGATGCGGACCCGTCGAACCGCGAAGCGCTTGCGCCCCGCTCATCGCCCGCACGCGATGATGAGAGCGCCGTCGACGCGCAGGAAGACGGGCGCGCGGACGCCAGCGCGCGTTCTCTCACACTCGTCGTCGTGGCCACCCACTGACGGGCTGAGGCGCGACCATGCAGCGTCACACGCGCGTGTCCCGTCATCAGTTGCGCGGCCATTCGACCAGATCGGCTTCCGGCGGAGTCCGGATCGACCGGATGATCGCCTTCAGCATCGTGCGTGTGAGCTCTTTCGCATGATCGTCCTTCATGCAGTCGAGCATCAAGGCAAGGCGCCCGAACGCGGTCGCGCGCTCGGCCACAAAATCGGAATAGGCTTCTTCCGAATATTCCCTACCTTCGGCCAAGTCCAAGGTTCCGTCGTCTTCGCTCATGGTACGCCTCACAAATCACCCCGGCCCCCTGGGGTCATTCCAAGGCCCCCAAACCGGCAACGTCAAGCTTTGACTTGAGCATGGGAGGTCGATATTTTTTTTGTCCCTCGGGAGGCGGGCAAATTGCCTCAGGCAAGCGCCTGAGAAATCAGCTCTTGCCTAAAAATTAATCACCAACAGGGCCGACGATGCAAATTTGCCCGTCGCCGGCCAGCGCCGCCGCAACCGGCATGCATGGTGCAACGACAGGGTAAGACGGCAAGTTTGCCGGCGTCGAAAACGAGGATGGAGGCAGGTTTGGCCGTAGATGTTGTGAAAATCGAGATCAAGAGCGTGATGGATGCTTCAGGACTTGAGGAGCATATTCTGGCCGGACGCTTCAAGGCGGATGATGTCGTGGCGGTCATCGGAAAGACGGAAGGCAATGGCGGCGTGAACGACTTCACCCGCATCCTGTCCGACCAGGCGTTCCGCAAAGTGTTGATGGACCACGGCACGCGCGACGCAGCCGCAGTCAAGAAGATCCCGATGGTCTGGTCGGGCGGGTGCGATGGCGTCATCACCCCGCACGCGACCGTCTTCGCTCGCAATGCCGAAACCGGACCTGCGGACGAATTGCGCATCGTCATGGGTACGGCGCTCAGTCCGCAGATCTTGCCCGAAGATATCGGCCGTCCCGCAATGGTCGAGAAGGTGGCCGAAGGCGTGCGGCTGGCGATGAAAGATGCGGGCATCACCGACCCGAAGGACGTGCATTACGTACAGACCAAGACGCCGCTGCTCACCATAGAAACGATCCAGGACGCGCATGCGCGCGGCCAGTCCGTCGCCTGCGAGGTGCACGATTCCATGGGCGTGTCCAACGGCACGACGGGTCTGGGCATTGCCGTGGCGCTGGGCGAGATTTCAATGCCGACGGCGGAACAGATTTGCCACGACCTCAGCCTGTACTCCGCCGTCGCGTCCTGCTCTTCCGGCGTCGAGCTCGACTGTGCGCAGATCGTCCTCTTCGGCAACAAGGCAGGCGCCGGGGGACGCTACAAGATCGGCCACAGCGTGATGAAGGACGCGCTCGACATCGACGGCATCTACGAGGCCATCCGCAATGCCGGGATCGACCTCCCGGAGCGGGCGCGCGCCAGCGATCTTCAAGGCCGCCTCGTCAATTGCTTCATGAAGTGCGAGGCCGACAAGACGGGCCGGCTGCGTAACCGCCGCCAGATCATGCTCGACGATTCAGACGTGCATCATCATCGCCACTCGAAGGCGGCCGTAGGCGGAGTAGCTGCGGCGGCGATCGGCGATCCCGCGGTCTTCGTGTCCGTCGACGCCATGCACCAGGGTCCACACGGTGGTGGACCGGTGATCGCCATTGTCGAAATGAACTGAGGCACGACGAATGGACGCCGCCTGCGTCTGCAGGCGGCGCATTGCTTGGCCCACGACTTGCTCCGCCCCATCCAGACCAGGACCAGGAGATCCAGATGCATTCGTTCAACAGCCTTGTTGCAGCCGGCGCCCTTATCACCACCGCCTTGATAGGCTTCACGTCCGCCGCATCCGCCCAGGAAAAGGTCCGCGTCGGCGCCAACCCGGTCAGCGCTTCGCTGCCTCTCTACTACGGCGTCGAGAAAGGGATTTTCAAAGCTGAAGGTCTGGACCTCGAACTGACCACCATCATCGGCCCGCCCGCCAATTTGGCGGCTCTAATCGCCGGGCAGATCGACGTGGCCAGCAACCTTACGACGATCGACGCTGCGAACGGCCATATCAAAAAGCCCGGCGTCGCCATGTTCATCGCGATCAACTCGCAGAACAAGCAGTACAAGATGGAGCAGTTCGTCGTTCGCAAGGGCGTCGAGGCGACCAAGCTTACCGACCTGAAGGGCAAGCGTATCGCCACGGCGCCCGGACCCGGCAACGTGGTCATGGCGAAGGCCGTGCTGCGGCTCGCCGGCCTGAAGGAAGGCGAATATACGCTCGATCAACTCGACCTGCCCCAGCACGTAAATTCGCTCACGGCCGGAACATTCGACGCCGCCTATACGCTCGAGCCCGCCGCTACGATCCTGGCGAACACGGGCGCCGCCCGCACGCTCGAAGCGGGCGTGGTCGCCACCTATGTGCTTGGCGACGAAAAGGCGAATGGCTGGATCGCCGGCACGGCCATGACGAGCGACTTCATCAAGGCGAAGCCGGAAGCGGCGAAGAAGTTTGCAGCCGCCTGGGCCAAGTCGATCAAGGCGATCGAAGCGGACGTCGACGCGGCGCGAGCCTCGATGGCCAAAAGCATCGCGATGACGCCGGAAGTGGCGGCCAAGGTGCCGCTCGTGAAGTTCACGATGACGTCCGATCTGACACCCGCGAATGTCGCCGAGTTCCAGAAGTTCATCGACTTCTCGTCCGACAATGCGATCCTGTCGCAGAAGGTCGACGTCACCAAAATGCTGCAGAAGTTCTGATCGGAATGACCATGACCGCCAGCATGGACGCCACGAGTCCCGCACCCGCGCTGGTGCGGGCACATCCGAGCCCGGCCGACCGGCCACCCGCGCACATTACGGTGCGCGGGCTCCACAAGCAGTTTTCCGGATCGGTCATCTACGAGAACTTCGACCTCGACATTCCACGCGGCAAATTCGTGTCTATCTTCGGACCGAACGGCTGCGGGAAGTCGACCCTCATCAACCTGATTTCCGGCCTCATACCGCTCGACAGCGGCGTCGTGCTGTTCGACGGCAAGACGCTCGACGAGACGCGCATCGGCTACGTTTTCCAGAATTATCGCGAGGCGCTGTTTCCCTGGATGTCGGCCTTCGACAATATCGTCTATGCGCTCAAGCTTCGGAAAGTCCCGAAGGCCGAAGCCCACGACAAGGTGCGCAAGCTCGTCGATCATCTGGGGGTCAAGATCGACCTCTCGCTTTATCCCTACCAGATGTCGGGCGGGCAGCAGCAGTTGGTGTCGATCATGCGCTCGCTCGTGGTTGATCCCGAGGTCTTGTTCCTCGACGAGCCTTTTTCGGCGTTGGATTACGAGATGACGCTTTTCATGCGCGAACAGTTGCAGCGCATCTTCGAGGAGACCGGCACGACCATGGTGCTGGTCTCGCACGACCTTGAGGAAGCCGTCTATCTCGCTGATTATGTGTTGCTTCTGTCGCGCCGGCCTGGCCGGATCGCCGCTTAT
>JAIEQX010000335.1 GCA_019747375.1 Beijerinckiaceae bacterium
CTGGGCGCCCGCATGGCGCTGGCGGAAGGAATCGTTTTCGCCGAGCAGCCCGACCACGCCCTGGCGGCTGTGTCGCGCGCCGTCGAGGCGCTGCCTGCGCCCGTTCCGCTCGCCTGCGTGCATGTGATCACCACGCTCACGGGCTCGGCCCTGATGGCGCTGGCGTTTGCGCGCGGCGCCATGGAGGCGGAAGCGGTATGGGCCGCCGCCCATGCCGACGAGGACTACCAGATGCGCATCTGGGGCGCGGATTCCGAAGCTCTCGCGCGGCGCGAGATCCGCTGGGCGGAAATGCGGGCCGCGGCCGCCCTTTTCAGCGCCGTCACGGCTGGTTGACCCAGGGTAAGTCAAGCCAAGCATAGATGACCCAACGTCAAGTATAAATCCGCCTTGCGTTCGCCGATGCTTCACACATTCATAATGTGGAAATCTATTGGTGCGTATGTTTCTCGCATATTTCAGGTTATTACTTGCGAGTCGTCATGCGCTCAATCTCAATCAATCGCAAAATCCTGCTTGCCTCGTTTGCCGCCCTGGCGATCTGCGCAGCGAGCTCCGGCTCGGGAATGTGGATCGCCTTTACGCTGGGGGGCGGCCTCGAACGGGCGATCCAGTCCGCCGCGATCCTGCGGACACATATGCAGGCCGACATGTCGCATGACGCCGTGCGCGGCGACGTGGTGACGGCGCTGCTGGCGACCGACCCGGCGCTGGGCATGTCGCTCGACGAGATCGAGAAGGAATTCAAGGAACATGCGGCGGAGTTCGATCGCGACCTGAAAGCCAATATCGCGGCCGTGACGAACGACCAGCTGAAGACCGACATGCTGTCGGCGGTCCGCCCGGTGGCGGCCTATCTCAAGGCCGCGCAAGAGATCATCGCGCTTGCCCGGACGGATGCGGCCGCCGCCCATGCCGGGCTGCCGATGTTCACGCAACAATTCACGGAGCTTGAATCCGTGCTGGAGCGCATTTCCGACCGGGTGACCAAGGGCGCCGACATTGACGCGCAGGAAGCGCATGACCAGGCCGATCTGGCCAAGAACGTCATGATCGCGCTGTTTGGCGCGGGCATCCTGTTTGCGATGGCGCTGGCGATGCTGGCCCGGCGCGGCATTGTCGCGCCGATCGTGCGCATCACCCAGGCGCTGGACCGGCTGGCGGCGGGCGACCTGACCGTCGAGGTGCCGACCACGCGCTCCGATGACGAGATCGGCCGCATGTCGCGCGCCCTTGCGGTGTTCAAGGACACGATCGCGGGCCGCCAGTCCGAAGTCGAGGCGGCGGCGCAGCGTCGGCTGGCCGAAGAGCAGCGGCTGCACCACGAGGCCGTGCAGAAGGCCGCCGAGGAGGAGCGCCGCATGGTGGTGGCGGCGGTGGCCAACGGGCTCGAGCGGCTGGCCGGCGGGCAGCTCGACTATCGGCTGACCGCGCAGTTCCCGCCGGAATTCCGGAAGCTGCAGGACGATTTCAACGCCGCCATGGCGAGCCTGGAAAATGTCATGCGCACGATCCTGGGGTCGGCCGAGGCGACGCGCTCGGGCACGGACGAGATTTCGGCCAGCGCCGACGACCTGTCGCGCCGCACCAGCCAGCAGGCCGCCACGCTCGAGGAAGTGGTGGCGACGCTGGACGCCATCACGGCCAATTTCAAGCAGACGGCCAATGGCGCCGACCAGGCGCATCACGCGGTGTCGGGCGTGCGCAACGAGGCGGAGCAGAGCGGCGCCATCGTGGCGCGCGCCGTGGAGGCCATGGGGGCCATCCACCAGTCGGCCAACGAGGTCGGGCAGATCATCGGGGTGATCGACGAGATCGCGTTCCAGACCAATCTGCTGGCCTTGAACGCGGGCGTCGAGGCGGCGCGCGCGGGCGAGGCGGGTCGCGGCTTCGCCGTGGTGGCGACGGAAGTGCGGGCGCTGGCGCAGCGCTCCGCCGACGCCGCCAAGGAGATCAAGGCGCTGATCTCGACCTCGACCCGTCAGGTGGATGCGGGCGTCGATCTGGTGGGCGTAACCGGGCAGGCGCTGGAGCGCATCGCCAGCCAGGTCGGCCAGATCGACACGCTGGTGTCGCAGATCGCGGGCGCGGCCAAGGACCAGGCCGGACGGCTCGGCGAAATCAATTCCGCCGCCAGCCAGATGGACGTCACCACGCAGCAGAACGCCGCCATGGTGGAGGAAATGACCAGCGTTAGCCACAGCCTGGCGCAGGAGGCGGAGCAGCTGGCGGGGCTGGTGGGCCGCTTCCGCGTGAGCCCGGCGGAGCAGGGGCGCGAGTGGCGGAAGGCGGGGTAATTTTCACCCCCTCCGTCCGTCGCATTCCCCCATCGCATCGCAGCATGCTAGACCGGTGGCCGTTGTTCACTCGCGACCCCGGCCAGGCCCATGAAACACGTACTCGAAGCTCTCGAAGACCGTCGCGCCGAGGCGCGGCTTGGCGGCGGGCAGGCGCGCATCGATGCGCAGCACAAGCGCGGCAAGCTGACGGCGCGCGAGCGGATCGAGCTGCTTCTCGACCATGGCTCCTTCGAGGAAACCGACATGTTCGTGCAGCATCGCTGCACCGATTTCGGCATGGAGAAGGGCGCCAAGATCCCGGGCGACGGCGTCGTCACCGGCTGGGGCACGGTGAACGGCCGCACCGTCTATGTGTTCGCCAAGGATTTCACCGTTTTCGGCGGCTCGCTGTCGGAGACGCATGCGCAGAAGATCACCAAGATCCAGGACATGGCGCTGCGCAACCGCGCGCCGATCATCGGGCTGTTCGACGCCGGCGGCGCGCGCATCCAGGAGGGCGTGGCGGCGCTCGGCGGCTATGGCGAGGTTTTCCAGCGCAACGTGCTGGCGTCCGGCGTCATTCCGCAGATCTCGATGATCATGGGGCCGTGCGCGGGCGGCGACGTCTATTCCCCCGCCATGACGGACTTCATCTTCATGGTGAAGGATACGAGCTACATGTTCGTCACCGGCCCGGACGTGGTGAAGACCGTTACCAACGAGACCGTGACGGCGGAAGAACTCGGCGGCGCCTCGGTGCATGCGACCAGAAGCTCCATCGCGGACCGCGCCTATGAGAATGATCTCGAGGCGCTGCTGCAGATGCGACGGCTGATTGACTTTCTTCCCGCGTCGAACCGCGACGACGTGCCGGAATGGCCGACCTTCGACGCCAGCGACCGCATCGACATGTCGCTCGACACGATCGTGCCGGACAATCCGAACAAGCCCTACGACATCAAGGAACTGATCCTGAAGGTCGCGGACGAGCGCGATTTCTTCGAGATCCAGGAAGCGCATGCGAAGAACATCGTCACGGGGTTCGGGCGCATCGACGGGCGCACCGTGGGCTTCGTCGCCAACCAGCCGATGGTGCTGGCGGGCGTGCTCGATTCAGACGCGTCGCGCAAGGCCGCGCGTTTCGTGCGTTTCTGCGACGCGTTCAACATTCCGATCGTCACCTTCGTGGACGTGCCGGGATTTCTGCCCGGCACCGCGCAGGAATATGGCGGCCTGATCAAGCACGGCGCCAAGCTGCTGTTCGCCTATGCGGAAGCCACGGTGCCGAAGGTGACGGTGATCACCCGCAAGGCTTTCGGCGGCGCCTATGACGTGATGGCCTCGAAACATCTGCGCGGCGACGTGAACTATGCGTGGCCGACCGCGCAGATCGCCGTGATGGGCGCCAAGGGCGCGGTGGAGATCATCTTCCGGCAGGACATCGGCGACGCCGAAAAGATCGCCGAACGCACGAGGGAATATGAGGAACGGTTCCTGTCGCCCTTCGTGGCCGCCGAACGCGGTTATATCGACGAGGTGATCATGCCGCATTCGACCCGCCGCCGCATCGCGCGCGCGCTGGCGGCGCTGCGGCACAAGGAACTCGAAAACCCCTGGAAGAAGCACGACAACATTCCGCTTTGATGCGGGCGGAGCGCGATCCGGCGCTCCGCGCGTCGGCCGTCACAGCTCCGGCAAAGCGGCGATGATGTCGTCGCGCCGGGATTCAAATTGCGGCGGCAGTTTCACGGTCTCGCCGAGACGCTCCGCGGCTTCGTCCACCGCGAAGCCCGGCGTGTCGGTGGCGATTTCGAAGATCACGCCGGAGGGCTCGCGGAAATAGACCGAGCGGAAATAGGTGCGGTCGAGCTGCGGCGTCGTCTCCATGCCGAGGGCGCGCAAGCCGGCCACGACGGCGGCCTGCGCTGCGTCGTCTTCGGCCCGGAAGGCGACGTGATGGATCGAGCCTGCGCCCTGCGATCCCGGCGCAAGATCTTCCCCCTTGAGCAATTCGAGCCGCGCGCCCGGCACGGTGGTTCCTTGCGCGGAATAGCGACGGCGCGTGAAGCCCGGCTGCCTGGCGCGGCCCGTTTCCACCCAGCCCAGACCTTCGGTGAGGATTTTGGCGGTGGCGTCGAGATCGTCGACCAGCAGCGTGACGCCCGACAGACCATGGATGGCGCGGTCGCGCGCGATGTCGGCGCTTTCATAGGGCAGGCTTTCTCCGCGCATCTTTTCCTCGACGAGCTCGAGGCCGATGCCGTCCGGATCATGCAGCACGATGACATTGGCGCCGCCGGATTGATCGAGCGCGAAGGCCACGCCCTCGTCGGCCATGCGCTCGGTCCAGAACAGGGCGCTGCCCGGCGGAATCGCAAACGAGATGGTGACCGCCTCGCCGGCGCCGGGAACGCCGCGTTCCACATTCTCCCAGGAGAAGAACGTCAGGATGGTGCCGGGCATGCCGGCCTCGTCGCCGAAATAGAGGTGCCAGGCGGAGGGATCGTCGAAGTTCACGGTGCGTTTGACGAGGCGCAGGCCGAGCACGCGCGTGTAAAAATCATGCGTGCGGCGGATGTCGCCCGAAATCGCGGTGATGTGGTGCAGGCCGGCGGATCGAGCGGCCGGGAGTGGGCCGCTGCGCGCGATGTCGGTGACCATTCAGGCTGAGCTCCCGTCGTTCCGCTGTCGTGAAAAAACAGCACATGGGGACGCAGGCGGCGCGAGTCAATCGGTTGCCGACCGGGCAGGAAACGTGCCGTCAGAAAGCGCTATGGCGAACTGCATCGACACGGACGGCGTCTTCAGGGTTTCGAAACCACGCCGATTCCGGCCCGTTTAACCCTGAATCGAGTGGGCTTTCCGGGATTCACCGGCTGGCAAGAGGGATGACCTACAGATTAACGCATCGATGAAGAAGCAATCTATCTGCGTTGAAGCGAGGTCGAAAGATGAGCCAGAACCTGAATGCGATCGTGGCCCTTGCGAGCCGCCCCAGCGTCACCGAAGCCGATGTCCGCGCGCTGCGCCGCGATGTGCTCAAGGGCGGCTTCGTCAGCCGCGAACAGGCTGAGGCGCTGCTGGCGCTGGACGCCGCCGCCAATGAGAAATGCGAGGCCTGGACCGAATTGTTCGTCGAAGCCATCACCGATCATGTGGTCTGGCAGGTGCGCCCCACCGGCATCGTGAGCCCGGACAAGGCCGAGTGGCTGCTCGCCTGCATCGACAGGGCGCAGACGCCGACCCGACTGGCGGCGCTCGTCAACATTCTGGCCGAAGCCCATCAGGCGCCGGTCTGGTTCGTCAGCGCGGTTCGCGGCCGGGCGGCGACATGGCCGGGCCTCGAGGCCCTGGCGGCGCGTCTGGCGGCCTGAGCCCGCGCTCGAGGCCATCGACTGACCGCGCGCGCGTCCGCACAGCCCGGGCTCGGCCTATAGGCCTATGGACGCGGTTGCTGCGCAGCAATATGACTTGGGGAAGGGTTCTTCAGCCCGGAGCCCCTCGGCATCGCCGAAGAGCGGCCCCGGGCCTTTCGGGGCGCGCATGTTCAAGAAAATACTCATCGCCAATCGTGGCGAGATCGCCTGCCGTGTCATCAAGACCGCGCGCCGCATGGGAATTGCGACGGTCGCGGTCTATTCGGACGCAGACAAGGATGCGCTGCACGTCGAAATGGCCGACGAGGCCGTGCATATCGGGCCGCCCGCCGCCTCGGAATCCTATCTGGTCATCGACAAGATCATTGCGGCCTGCAAGGCGACCGGCGCCGAGGCTGTCCATCCGGGCTATGGATTTCTGTCCGAGCGCGAAGCCTTCGCGCATGCGCTGAAGGAGAACGGCATTGTCTTCATCGGCCCCAATCCGCGCGCCATCGCGGCCATGGGCGACAAGATCGAGTCCAAGAAGTTCGCCAATGCGGCGAATGTTTCGACCGTGCCGGGATTTCTCGGCGTCATCGAATCTCCCGAACATGCCGTGCAGATTTCCGACGAGATCGGCTATCCGGTCATGATCAAGGCCTCGGCGGGCGGCGGCGGCAAGGGAATGCGCATCGCCTATACGCGCGAAGAGGTGGCCGAAGGTTTTGCGCGCGCCAAATCCGAGGCGAAATCGTCGTTCGGGGACGACCGCGTCTTCGTGGAAAAATTCATCGTCGAGCCGCGCCACATCGAAATACAGGTGCTGGGCGACAAGCACGGCAATGTCATCTATCTCGGCGAGCGCGAATGTTCGATCCAGCGCCGCAACCAGAAGGTCGTGGAAGAGGCGCCTTCGCCGCTGCTCGACGAGGCGACGCGCCGCAAGATGGGCGAGCAGGCCGTCGCGCTGGCCAAGGCCGTCGATTACGATTCCGCCGGTACGGTCGAGTTCGTCGCCGGACAGGACAAGAGTTTCTTCTTCCTCGAAATGAACACGCGCCTCCAGGTCGAGCATCCGGTGACGGAGCTGATCACCGGCGTCGATCTGGTCGAGCAGATGATCCGCGTCGCGGCAGGCGAGCCGCTGGCGCTGCAGCAGAAGGACGTGAAGCTCGTCGGCTGGGCGGTGGAAAGCCGCATCTATGCGGAAGATCCGACGCGCAATTTCCTGCCGTCCACCGGGCGCCTCGTCGCCTATCAGCCGCCAGCCGAAGGCCATCGCGACGGCGTGACGCTGCGCAACGACACGGGCGTCACCGAAGGCGGTGAAATCTCGATTTTCTACGATCCCATGATCGCCAAGCTGGTGACCCACGCGGGAGACCGTTTGAGCGCCATCGAGGCGCAGGCCCGCGCGCTCGATGAATTCGTCATCGAGGGCATTCGCCACAACATTCCTTTCCTGTCGTCGCTGATGCAGCATCAGCGCTGGAAGGACGGCAATCTGTCGACCGGCTTCATCGCCGAGGAATATCCCGACGGTTTCCATCCGAGTGTTCCGGAGGGCGAGATCGCGCATGTCATGGCGGCCGTGGCGGCCGCCGTCGACCATGTGCTCAATGAGCGGAAACGTCTTATCTCGGGCCAGTTGCCGACGCAGCGTTCCGTGGCCTTCCAGCGCGAGCGAAGCGTTCTGCTGGGCGCCGCGCG
>JAIEQX010000328.1 GCA_019747375.1 Beijerinckiaceae bacterium
GCCAGTCTGCTGTGCGCCGATGTCCTGCACGCTGAGCCCGAAGATGCCGGCGAACTTCGCCAGATAATAAACGTTGCCGCCGGCTTCGATCAGTTGCAGCACATTGCGGCTGCGGATCGCGGCGCGCTGTTCCTCTGTCAGGCCGTATCGCGTCATGTAGCCTTCTTCATCCGCCTTGAAGGAGGCACGGTTGGCTGCGTCGTTGAATGAGAAACACATCTTGTTCAGCGCGTAGCCTTTCCGCGCCTCGTCGCCCCCGAAAACCGGCGTGCCCGGGATGTTCCAGTTCGTCGTCATAGCGTTCCGCTCCGCGTGCATCGTTAAAAGAACTGTTTCCCAGTGCGCAGCTACCGGCATTGACGGGAATCAATGTTGCGCTCATCGGCGTCTGCATGGCCCGGCTGACGCTTCATTCCGGGCCGGCTGTCATCTCAAGCGCTTCACCTTTTGGTAAGGGCGAGCGCCGAAAGTCCGCTTTCCCGTCTGGCCTGCGAGCCAAGCGCTGAAAGTCCTGCGATGCGTCATAATCTCGCCCCCCGGCTTCCGCAGAAGGACCTGCATGAAGCTGCGAAAGTGGATGACTCAATCACCCCGGGGGCGTCCGACATGACGCGCGAGGACGACGCCCGCATGTTCGATCTGGCCCCGGTCTCGCTCTGGCTGGAGGATTACAGTGGCGTCCGCACGCATTTCGAGGAGCTTCGGACCCAGGGCGTGACAGACATCCGGGCATGGCTGGGCGCTGATTCCGAGCGCGTTCGCGCCTGTTCGGCCCTCATCCGCATTCTGAAGGTCAACCGCAAGACGCTCTCGCTGTTCGAGGCGGATGACCTCGACATGCTGGTCGCCAATATCGGAAGCATCTTCCGCGGCGACATGTTCAAGACCCACATCGAGGAATTGGCGCAGCTCTGGGATGGGCAAAGCGAATTTTTCAGCACGACGACAAACTACACGTTGTCGGGCCGTCGACTCGACATTGAGTTGAAGGCCATCATCCTGCCTGGTTACGAAAATGATTGGCGTCGCGTGCTGGTGGCTATCGACGATGTGACCGCGCGCGAGGCGGCCCGGCGCCAACTGACGTCGAGCGAGGCCTATGCGCGCGGCCTTTTCACGCATTCGCCCGTGTCGCTGTGGGTCGAGGATTTCAGCGCCATTCGCCGCCTTCTTGAAGACATCAGGGCGCGCGGCATCGAGGATTTTCGCGTCTTCACCGACGTGCATCCGGATTTCGTCGAACGCTGCATGAGCGAGATTCGCGTGATCGACGTCAATCAGCAGACACTCGATCTTTTCGCCGCGCCCGACAAGGCGACACTGCTGCATCGACTCGACGAAGCCTTTCGGGATGACATGCGCCGTCATTTCCGCGAGCAGCTGATTGATCTCTGGGACGGTAAATTGTTTCAGCAGCGCGAGGTCGTGAACTATTCTCTCGATGGGACGGAATTACATCTCTATCTGCAGTTCTCCGTGCTGCCCGGCCACGAGCGCGACTGGTCGCAGGTTCAGATCGCCCTAACGGACATCACGGCGCGCAAGAAGGCGGAGGCCTATCTCGAATACCTTGGCAAGCATGATGTCCTGACCAAGCTGCACAATCGCTCCTTCTATGTTGACGAAATGAATCGGCTGGATCGCAAGGGGCCTTCGCCCGTCACGCTGATCATGATCGATCTCGACGGATTGAAGGCCGCAAACGATCAACTGGGGCATGCGGTCGGCGACACCCTGCTGACGCGGCTGGGCGAAGTGTTGAACGGGATCGTGGAAAAGCCTGCACATGCGGCGCGCATCGGCGGCGACGAATTCGCCATCATCCTTCCGGGCAGCGAGGAGCATGTCGGCCGCACTCTGATGCAGGACATCACTCAACTGGTCGAAATCAATAACCAGTTTTATGGCAAACCAAGTCTCAGCCTGTCGATGGGAGCCGCCACCAGCGAGCCCGGCGAGCGCATGGAATCGCTGATGAAGCGGGCCGACGCAGATATGTATCGCCAGAAGCGGTTGCGCTATCAGTCGACGGGACAAGACCGCAGACGGCGCGCCTCGGATGAGCAGTCGCCGGTCTGAACCTGTTGCCGGAGAGGAAGGAATGGTGAGCGCGGTGGGACTCGAACCCACGACCCCATGATTAAAAGTCACGTGCTCTACCAACTGAGCTACGCGCTCTCACCGCACGCCGCATCCGGCGCGTATTCCTGTCTGTCCCGAGAGGCTCACATCTGTTGCAAGAGGTCGCCTGCGGAACGCCGCAGGGCGATTTGCCCGTTCCGGATGCGCCTCAACTAAACGGCCCTGCACTCAGGGTCAAGCGTTCAAGCCCGCGGCGCTTGGGCCTATCCGCAGACCTTGGCGCGGTAGAGCGACCCTCATCCCATATACTCGACGAAAACATAGAGGCCGGCGAAAACAACGGCGGAGACGAGCGTGGTGGCCACCGCTTTCTTCAGCAGGAGCGGCGCCACGGGCGCCCCGGGATCCGTGCCTTCCGGAATCTCGCCGTCCTCGTGCTGCGAGCGCACGCCAAACGGGAGCACGGCAAACAGGACGATCCACCAGATCGTGAAATAGACCGCGATCATCATCGGCGTGGACATGCGGCGACGTCTCCCAGGCTTTGCCTTCGCACCCTCGGGCAAAGCCGAGGGCGGCAGTGTCTAGCACAGGGTGGAGAGCATGTCGTCTCGCCACGGGCGGACCAAGGGACGCAGGCCCGTCAGACCGAGACGCCGCGCGACATGGCGGCCCTGAGGCTCTGGATGACCCGTTCTTCTGAAAATGGCTTGTCGAGCCATTCGGCCTTGGTGAGATCGCCGCATTTCGCCATCGACTTGGGATAGCCTGAAACGACCACGAAAGGCACGCCGAGTTCGGTGAGGCGGCTGGCCGTCTTTTCGCTGTTGCCGTCGGCGATGTTGAAGTCGATCAGGGCCACGTCCGGACGAGTCTGGTCTAGATATTCGAGCGCCAGCCGGTTGCTGCGGAACGGCCCGCCCACGACGCAGCCGTGGTCCTGGAGCATCATCTCGATCAGGGACGAGACGAAAACCTCATCTTCGAGAACAAGTACGAGACAATCCCGGGGCATGGCGTCACCCAGAAGCAGATCCGGATCACAGAATGCCAAGCCTGCGGATAACCACAAGCTTTTCCTGCAAATTTGATAGAACGGTGCGCTTCGGAACAAGCGATGCGTGGTTCGGTCGGACGCGCTAGTGCAGCGCCGAGCAAACCTTCGTCAGCGGTATGATGGCCAGCAGCCGCCCGCCTTCGTCCGTCACTTCATAGCGGTCGTATGACATGGCCGAGCATTTCTCGGCGTCGCTGGCCGCAAGACGGATCACGGCGAAAACCGCGTCCATGTCGGGAAGGTCCATGCCGTCGATGTCGGGCCGAATCTCGGCCCCCATGCGCAGGTGCATATGAAAATGGGTCATTTGGTCCGCCGCCGCTGGATCAGATGTCACCACAGCGTGATTCGGCCCGTTGAGGCAATCGCCGTGACGAGACTTACCCACACAACTCACATGCTGCGCTTATGGTTAAAAGTTCTTGACTTCGAGGAGCCCCGAAAACCGGGCAGCAGCGCGCCAGGGCGGTTGCTTTGTCCAAAAAAATCCTTCGGGAGCACCGCCTTACGGAAAACCCCAAATTGAGGCGCGCTAACCAGGCGGCAGGCCCACCTGCCGTTCGGTTACATATATGGTCCGGCTTGCTGGCGGTTTTCTTAAGGGGATGAGGGAGATGATGGTGCGGTACTGAACTGTAGATGGATGCTTCATGTTCTCTCTGCTCTCGCGCCTCAGAAAGCCCTCGTTCGCCGGTCTGCGGCCACGGCTCTATTGCCTGGCGTTGCTGGCGATCGTGCCGCTGGGAATCGTCCGGATGGTCGAGCGCTCTGAGGAAGCGGATCGCGCCTTGTTGAGCGCCGGAGATCTGGTGGCCAGCCTCGCGGACCGCGGCCTGGCGGCGGCCGTCGGCGTCCTCGATGAGGCCCGCGGCACGCTCGAAGTCCTGACCCACGTGCCGGCCGTGCGCCAGTTTGGGTCGCGCGAGTGCAACGAATATCTGAGCCGTATCATCGAATCCCGACCCTGGGCGATCACCATAACGGTGCTCGACCGGAGCGCGGTGGCGCGCTGCTCGACTGGCCCGGCGGCCATCGGCGTCAGCTTTGCCGACCGGCCCTACATCCAGCAGACCATCGAGCACTGGCTCTATTCGGTCAGCGATCTTCTGGTCGCCCGCGTCACCAAGCGTCCGACCATCGCCACCGCCATGCCGATCATCGCCGACAACGACCTTCGGGGCGTGATCGTCGCGACCCTCGATCTCGAACAGCTCGACAAGGCCGTTTCGCAGGTCAAGCGCAAGGTCGAAGGTGGAGTCGGCTACATCGTGGGCCCAGGCTCCGAACACATGCTTTCGGACGATCTGATCCGGCGCGCGAGCCTCTCGCCCAACGGCACGGTCATCGGTCGCGGCGCGGATGGCGTCGAACGGCTGTACGCCGTCCGCCATCTTCCCTACACGCAGGCGGCCCTCATCGTAGGCATGCCGCGGGCAGAGGCCCTGGCAGGAGTGGTCCAGCGCGACTGGCGCACGGCGGCGGAGATTTTCTCCATCGCAATCCTGATCGCCGCCGCGATCGGCATCGGCGGCGACATGCTGCTCGTCAGGCCCTTGCGGGCGCTCGGTCGCGCCGCAATCGACTGGGGGCGTGGCGACCTGGCCGCACGAGCCTGCCTGCCGGGCCGCCCGGCCAGCGAATTCGTTCTGCTGGCGCAATCGATGAACGCCATGGCGGAGCGCATCGCCAACCGGGAGCAGATGCTCTCCTCCGCCCGCGATGAACTCGTCGGTCTTGCGTTCAGGGATTCGCTCACGCAAATCGCCAACAGGCGCTATTTCGAGCAGCAGCTGGCCGAAACCTGGGAAGGCTGGATGGATGAAGGCCGCCAACTCGCCATCGTGATGATCGACGTCGACTTCTTCAAATTTTACAACGACCGCTACGGACACCAGGCCGGCGACGTCGTGCTGCGCCTCGTGGCGGACAGGATCCAGTCCGTCAGCGAGGTCCACGGCGCCTTTGCGGCCCGTCTGGGCGGCGAAGAATTCGGCGTGATCGTCTCGGGCGACGAAAGGCTCGTCTGCAGGATCGCCGAGGGCATCCGCACCGCAATCCACGCCCTCGATGTCGAGCACACCGGCTCGAAAATCGGCCGCGTGACGGTGAGCATCGGCTGCGCCGCCGTGGCGACGGAATCGGCCCGCTCCACCAGCGACATCATGCAGGCCGCGGACGTCCGCCTCTACATCGCCAAAAAGCTCGGCCGTAATTGTGTGGCGGCCTCGGCCGAACTGGAGCGTTTCGCCGCCAGCGACGACGAAGAGCCCGAATTGAAGAACGCCGCCTGATCCGGCTGAAGGGTTCCGCGTGTCAATGGGCGCGCGGCATGGCAGACTGGCCACCGTCAGAACCGCCGGCCCGGGAGGTTGAGTGAGCCAGATTGAAACCTGCGACAAATGCCACGAGAGCTTCGAGCTGATCGAAGTCGGAGGCGGCATGACATCTCCCGAGCCGGAAGAGATGAGATGCCCGCATTGCGGGTATGTTAAGGTGCGGCTCGCCAGCGGCAGATTGCGCACCAGGCCGCTGTCGCGGCCAGACGCCGGTCGCGCGCAGGAGTGACGTCGCAGCACGTCGCAGCAGCTCGCATTGGCGACCTTCTTGCATGAGAATTGCGCGTCCCGGGCGATTTTCGGGCGCACGCATCGGGCGCCCAGTCAGATGGCGCGAACCAACAAGGAAAAATGGATGACGAGGATTCTTCCCGCACTGGCCGGCGCAGTCGCCCTGACGCTGTCCACCCTGACCGCCCAGGCTCAGTCAGCGGCGGATTTTTACAAGGGTAAGACGATATCGCTGGTGATCAGTTCGAGCGCCGGCGGCGGCTACGACACGCTGGCCCGCACGATCGCCCGGCATCTGCCCAAGCATATACCGGGCGCTCCGGTCGTGGCGGTCCGCAACATGCCCGGCGCCGGCGGCATCGTGGCCACCAACTTTCTTTACAACATCGCTTCGAAGGACGGCCTGACCATTGGCGGCGTGCAGAACAACACGCCATTCGAGCCGCTGCTCGGCACCAAGGAAGCCGACTATGACCCGAAAAAGTTCAACTGGCTTGGTTCGCCAAGCTACGAGACCGGCCTGCTGATCGTATGGCACACCGTCGCGGCCGCGACCGTCGACGAAGTTCGCAAGACCGAGATCACGGTCAGCTCCTCGGGCGCCAATTCCACCCCCAGCTTCTTCGCCCGCCTTCTGACGGAACTGCTGGGCCTGAAGCTCAAGATCGTGGTCGGCTATCCCGGTCAGAATGAGTCTTTCATCGCCATGGAGCGCGGCGAAGTTGACGGTTATCCGAGCATCTTCTGGAGCTCGCTCGCCGCCACGCGGCCGGACTGGATCAAGAACAAGCGCGTGAAATACGTCGTTCAGTATGGCCCGGAAAAGGAGAAGGACGCGGGCGACACGCCCTCCGTCATCGACTACCTGACCAAGGAAGACGACAAGCTGCTGCTGAATGCGGCGATCGCGCCTCTGGCCTTGGGGCGTCCCTATCTGATGCCGCCGGGCGTGCCGGCTGACCGTGTCGCACTGATGCAGAAGGCCATGATGGCGACCTTCGCCGACCCTGACTTTCTCGCCGAAGCCGACAAGCTCAATCTCGGCGTCAACGTTCCGCGTTCGCCGGAACAGATGGCGAAGCTTGTCGAGGAAGCTTACGCGACGCCGCCGGCCATCGTTGAGCGCCTGCGCCGCATCGCCAATCCGGCCGGCAAGTAAGGCTGCCGCAAGCGGGCTCGCCGAAAGGCGGGCCCGCTTCTCAGTGCTTGCGCATGTTCGGGAGGAAGATCGTCAGCACGCCGATGATGGGCAGGAACGAACAGATCTTGAACACGGTGCCGATGCTCGTCCAATCCGCCACTTCGCCGAGCACGGCGGCCCCGACCCCGCCGATGCCGAAGGAGAGGCCGAAGAACAGGCCGGACACCATGCCGATGCGCCCCGGCAGCAATTCCTGGCCGAACACCACGATGGCCGAAAAGGCCGAGGCCAGGATGAGGCCTATCAGCACGATCAGGACGCCGGTCCACATCAGCGACGCATAGGGCAGGGCGGCGGTGAAGGGGAATACTCCCAGGATCGAGAACCAGATGACGTATTTTCGACCGATGCGGTCGCCGAGCGGTCCGCCCGCCATTGTGCCGACGGCGAGCGCCCCGAGAAACAGGAACAGGTAGAGCTGCGCCGTCGCGACGCTCACCTTGAAGGTT
>JAIEQX010000081.1 GCA_019747375.1 Beijerinckiaceae bacterium
GATCGCCGCAGCAGGAGATCGGCCTGCTGATCGTCCGCACGTCGTCCGGGGTAAAAACCGTCGCGGACCTGAAGACGAAGGAAATCACCACCAGCTCGACCTCCCGCAATTCGCCGAGCTCCATTTATCCGCGTCTGCTCAACGCCATCTATGGCTCGAAGCTGAAGGTGATCGAAGGCTATGACGGGTCGCAATCAGCGCTGCTGGCGATCGAGCGCGCCGAGGTCGACGCCCATATCTCCGGCGGCTCATCAGCGGCCTTCCGCGCCCGCTTCCAGCCTTGGGAGAAGAACGGCACGGCGCGCGTCGTTCTGCAGCTCGGAATGGAGCGGGACGCCGAATACAAGGACGTACCCACGGCGCTCGAGATCGCCACAACGCCCGGCGATCGTCGCATTTTCGAGATGGCTTTCGTCGAGCAAGTCATGGGCCGTCCCTTCGTGCTCCCGCCGGGCGTGCCGCAGGACAGGATCGATGCGCTGCGCAAGGCTTTCGACGCGACCATGAAAGACAAGGACTTCTTGGCCGAAGCCCAGAAGCAGGGCATGGAAATCGATCCTGTCAGCGGCGCCCGCATCAATGAACTTCTCGATCAGGTCTATTCCGCACCAGCGGAAGTGGCGACCCGAGTCCGCGATCTCGTGAAATAGGCCCGAACATGAACCTCGCCGCACCTACGCCTCTCATCCATCCATCGCGGGAGTTGCGCGACACATGCGCTGTCGTCGGCGCCGGCACGAGCCGTCTGGGCCGCGTGCCGGGCGTCTCAAGTCTCGATCTACTCGTCGAAGCGATCCGCAACGCACTGGACGATGCCGGGCTCAAGGCGTCCGACGTCGATGGCGTGCTCTGCCGCGGACCCGACGAATCCTACTCGCACCACCAGCTCGTGGCCGAACGGCTCGGGATCAACGCGAGTTTCTCGACGACGCTCACGAATGGCGGCGCCAGCCAGATCATGTCCGTCGCGCTGGCGGTGATGGCGATCCGCTTTGGCCTGGCCAAGACGATCGTTTGCGGCTTCGGACGCGACACCTGGTCTCGCACCCACGCAAACGAGGAAGCGCGCGTGCGTAACGAAACCCGCCCGGCCAGCCTTCTGCCGCGAGAATTCGGACCTGAATACGGCTATTTCGGAGCTACAGCCGCGCACGGGCTCGGCGCCACCCGGCATATGCATCTGTACGGGACGACACGCGATCATTTCGCCGAAATCGCATTGGCGTTTCGCGAGCACGCCTTGCGCAATCCTGCGGCGCAGATGAAGAAGCCTCTGACCTTCGAAGATTATCACGCAGCCCGGCTGATCGTGGCGCCGTTCGGTATGTTCGACTGCAGTCTGAGGTCAGACGCCGCAGGCGCAGTCATCGTCACGAGCGCGGACCGCGCCAAGGATTTGAAACAGCCGCCCGTCCTCATCAAGGGATTTGGCACGCATAACAATACGCGCGGCTGGTTCAACAACGACAATATGGTGGTGACGGCCGCCAGGCAGAGCGGCGAGGCCGCTTATCGGATGGCGGGGCTTGGGCCCGCGGACGTCGATACAGCCCAGATCTATGATTGCTTCACCTACATGGTGTTGACGCAACTCGAGGACTACGGTTTCTGCAAGAAAGGCGAAGGCGGTCCCTTCGTGGCCTCCGGCGCGCTGCGGCTGGGCGGCGCCCTGCCCTGCAACACATCCGGCGGCCAATTGTCCGAGTCCCATGCCGAAGGCATGCTGCAGATCGTCGAGGGAGTCCGCCAGATGCGACGCACCTATCCAGCGGAGCGTCAGGTCAAGAACGCCGAAATTGCGCTCGTCTCAGGCCATGGCGGAAACCAGGTCTGCCACTCAACCCTCATACTCGGACGCGCCTGATGACCGAAACTCGCCCAAAGCCCAAACCCCGTCCGGCGCCGGAATCTCTGCCCTACTGGGAAGCGGCGCGAGAGCACAGGCTCACGCTGCCGCGGTGCAAGTCATGCCAGAACTTCTGGTTCCCCCCGTCGCGCACCTGTCCACACTGCCTTTCGGCGGATCTCGCCTTCGAAAATGTGTCCGGACGCGGAAAAATCTACAGCTTCGTCACCTTCCATCGCGTCTATCATCCGGCCTTCGAGGCCGAGGTGCCCTACGTGGTGGCGCTGGTGGAGCTTGAAGAAGGGCCGCGCCTCCTGACCAACATTCTTGGCGTCTCTCACGAAGAGGTTCACTGCGAAATGGCCGTGGAAGTCGTCTTCGACGACGTCGATGAGACGACAAGCATCCCGAAATTCAGGCCGCGTCTCTGAGCTACGCGTGCGCGCGATGCGACGCTTCGATCGGCTTCGCCACGCGGCCGATCCGGTCGAGCTCCGACTGGATGGCTTGCTCGGCGGATTTCATCGCCGCCTGCGGCGGCATGCCGGCCGGAATCGCCGGGAGAAATGAAACCGTCATGGTGCCTGCGCGTCGGTTCTGCTTGCCGAGGCCCCAAAATTCGCCTGAGTTCACCGCGACAGGGAGAACCGGGCAATCGAGCTTCGCGTAGAGCAGCTCGACCCCGCGCTTGAATTCGACCGGGGCTCCGGGCGCCGCTCGCGTGCCTTCGGGAAAAATCAGCACGGGCCGTCCCTTGGACAAGGCGGCCAGGCCTTCTTCGATCATCTTGCGGATCGCCTTGGACCCGCTTTCCCGATCGATCAGAATCATCGGCGAATGACGCAAGAACCACCCGAAGATCGGCACGCTGAGCAGTTCCTGCTTCGTGACGATCGCCACATCCCTGAAAAGCACGAGGGACGCGATGGTCTCGAAGGTCGACTGATGATTGGCCACGACGAGATAGCGCCCCGCAGGCACGTTTTCGCGTCCACGCTCGACATAACTGAGGCCGACGACCCATTTCAGGGCGAATATGACGCCCCGCGCCCAGACGCGGCTGCACGCCCGCACCCATCGTTCCGGCGAGCCCAGCAACCAGATGAACAGGAGCGCCGGCGCGAATGTCGCCGTCCAGAGGGCGAACGAAGCCGTGAATAACAGGGATCTCAGGCGCTGCATGGTTCAAACCGTCCAGAACTGTCTGCCGGGCGAAATGGCGTCGGGACAACCGAACAGCGCCGGGTAGCTCATGATATGCGTGGGACTTCGGAAGGTTGGCGCGCTGTCAGGCGCGTCCGACGATACGATAGGGACTTTACAAAGCCGTCATGGCTAGTTGCTTGCCAAGGTGATACAACGAAACCAAGGCGCCTGCGCGGCGAAAACCAGATTCTGCAAAGATCTATGGTTTTCCAAGGTCTCTTATATGGTGATAGACGTCCTCCCCGTGGCGACGCACCCTCATCATCGGAGCTCCCCGGGATCTGGCTGGAGCTTTTTGAGACCAGCGCACGAGCCCTTAGCTGCCAGAGCAGCTCGAACGTGTCCGACCCGCCGAACGCGCACGTCATTTCAGGCAAACGGATTGAGGTCAATATGAAAGATAAAGGTTTTGGCGAGCGGCTCAGCGCATCGCGTGAAGCGAAACAGGCGATGGCCGCCAAGTTCCTGCAGCGTCCGGCGGAAGATGATCCGGCGCTGCTCGAACGCCAGGCCGCCCGCGCAGCCGTAGCCGCCGCCCGGGAAGTCCGCATGGCCGAGAAAGAAACAATGCGCCAGGAGGCCGAAAAGGCCGCCGCCGAGGAGCGCGCCAAGGCCGCCGTCGTGGCGCAGGAACAGGCCGTTCTCGACCAGGTCGCAGCCGCCGAAAAAATTGCCGAGGAAGAGCGTCTCGAGGTCGAGCGCAAGGCCGCGCGCGATGCTCGGTATGCTGCCCGCAAGGCCCGCAAATAAGACGGGTTCCCCCGTTACGCCCACTACCGCCAGTCGAGGAGATTCACATGCCCCATAAATTCAAGTGCAGCGAAATGGTGCTGTTGAACCAGTTGGGATTTACGAGTTCCAAGACCTCGACAGCAACTGTCTATGAGGTCGTCCGGCTCATGCCGGCCGACCAATACGGTGAGGTCTCGTACCGCATCAAGGCCGGCACGATCGAACGCGCCGTCCGCGAGAGCGAGATCCGCAGCACCTGAGGGTCAACGGCGGGTCGGGATGCGCGCGGCGTTGGCCGCGCTCGAAACCGTCCCGCCGATCTGCCCGCCCAGGTCCTGGAACTGATCGCCGAGACCCTCGCGAGTGCGGGGATCGATGATCGCCACAGGCGCGGAAATCGCAATGCTGGCCGCCCGCCCGACCGTACTGGCGGCGCCCGTGGCCACAAATCCGATCGTCTCGCCTATGCCGGCCCGTGAATCGCTGAGCGTCTGGCCGGACGCAAGCCGTCCCCCGATCATCTGCACGACCTGCGGGTTCGAGGCGAACTTGGCGTGATTCAGCGAATCTCCTGATTTCGAGGAGGTGAGATCGACCACCTGAATCCTCTCTTTCTCAAGTTGCGACCTGAATGGCTCCGCACTGGGATCGATCGCCCCCAGTCGCGGGGTATTGCCCCACACCCTGCTCGAAAAAGCCAAGGCCCGGTCATCCTGCGAGACGAAAAGGATGAACGGCGGACGCTTTTCGCCAATGGTGGCGACCTGGCGACGAAACACGTCGACGTCGACATCCGGCGCCGCCAACATGACGCTCTTGATCTTGGGCGCGATCTGCCCGTTCCGGATCGACATCTGGCGGAGAGCCTCCAGCGTCACCCAATTTCCCATCGAATGAGCCAGAATCGATATTTCGCCGACGGCCGGGTCCCGGGCGAGCGTCTGCAGCACAGCCTCCAGGGCGTCGCGGGAATAATTCGTGCTTTCACGGTCGTAGGTATAGGCCAGCAGTCGCCCGCGCGACGGCCATGTGAACAGCAACGGCAAGGCGGGAGCCTGTGAATCGTGCACGATCTGCGCAAATCGATAAACCGATTCCTCGAAGCGCGTGTTGTAGCCGTGCACGAACAGGAGAACGTGGCGATGCTTCGTCCGCTTCAATCGCGTGTGGAAGCGATCAAGCGCCTGCTTCTGGTCGATGCGGTCGGCCCGTAGCGTGGCGAATTCGCGCGATGGGTCGGCCAGCGTCTTGGCTGGCCACTGGACTTCGCCGACTTGACGGGCTGCCTCCGGCGGGATCGACACGGTTATGTCGGCAAATCGCAGGCCGACGCCGCGCTCGCCGGTAAACATCTGTCCCTGGGTGGCGCCTTCGTCGCTTCGAGTCGTCGCCACCAGCAGATCGACCTTGGACGTCCCGGGCGTTTCATGCCCGACCGGCGTCAGGACTCCTTCCGGACGCCCCGCGCAACCCGTGAGCGCCAGGGCGGACAGCAGAGCGAAGGACAGACGGATGCTCGTCACGATACCTCCAGGCGAAGGTTTCGTACTTACAGGGAAAGCCGGCACTTAACCAGAACCTGAACTTGATTTGATCGCGCCGTGGCTTCGTTGCCGCCGGGGCGTCAGCCCTTTTTCTTGGACGGCGTGGAGGACGACAACATGCCTCGCGTGAGCGAGGACGAGGCTGTTTCCGTAACTGTCGCCTTGGGCGCCTTGGGCTTTTTGGCCTCACGATTGCTGCGCATCTGACCTTTGGCCATGCTTTATCTCCTGCATCGATGGCGCCTGGGCGGGAGTCGCCACGGCGTAAAAAAACCCCGCGGCCATCAGGACGCGGGGTTCGGAAGGCGACGGGCGCCTTCTTGACGGATCATGTCCGCATCGTACTCATCTGCCGCCAGTACATCCGTGGTCGACGTCAGGCCCGATGCGGGCCGCCAGCTGGCTTGCAATCATCCAAATTCATGGACCGTTGCAGCCGCCGGCAAGGCGATCAATCAATCGACAGCCTTGAGGTTGTCGGCGGACATCTTGCCGCTCTTGCGGTCGGAGACGAGCTCGTATTCGACCTTCTGGCCTTCACGGAGATCGCCGATGCCGGAACGCTCGACTGCGCTGATGTGAACAAAAGCATCGCTTCCGCCGCCATCCGGCGCAATGAAGCCAAAACCTTTTTCAGCGTTGAACCACTTAACAGTTCCCTTAGCCATGGAAACTTCCTTTTCTAAGACATAGTTATAGCTTGCCCGCAATTCAGCGGGCCGTCGAACTTGCGTTTTTCGGGTGCGAAGAGTTTGAGCTAAGCGCGAATTTCTTCAGCGCGAGGCCAAGTCATCAGGCCGTCTATCGACTTTGCTAATATGATCCAAGGGCGGTGAAAATACAAGCACTGTTCTGGATTTTCTTTCCCGAGCGAAATTCAGCTTCGACTTTTACCTACTCATTGCAGCTTTTTATGAGCCGATTTTCTTTGCGCTCCTTTGAAATGAGCGCCCAACGGATGACGCCGTGGCGATCTTGCATGATACAATTTGCGGACATTGACCGATTCAATCCATCTGGCGAATCCCATGGCTTTCACCTTCCTGCATGCCGCTGATCTCCATCTCGGCAGCCCCCTGACGGGACTCGCGTTGAAGGACGAGGCGGTTGCGCGGCGCTTCTCACGGGCGAGCCGGGACGCGTTTTCGGAACTGGTCACGCGGGCGCTGGCCGAGAAGGTCGCATTCGTTCTGATTGCAGGCGATATCTACGATGGAGACTGGAAGGACACGTCCATTGGCCTGTTCTTCAATCGAGAAGTCGCCCGGCTTCACCGCGCAAATATCCCGGTCTTCTTCATTCGCGGCAATCACGACGCCGAAAGCGAGATCACCAAGGCTGTGAGCCTGCCAGACGGCGTGATCGACTTTGCGTCCCGCAAGGCGGAGACGAAGCGGCTCGACGATCTCCGCGTCGCGATTCACGGCCGCAGCTTCGCCGACCGCGTCGCCCAGGAGAATTACGCAGTCGCTTATCCGGAGCCGGAGGCCGGCTGGTTCAACATCGGCGTGCTGCACACGTCGATGGAAGGCAATGCCGCCCACGCGGTTTACGCCCCCTGCTCGCGCCAGGACCTGCTCGCGCGGGGTTACGATTATTGGGCCCTCGGGCACATCCATGAATATGCGGTGCTGCACCAGGACCCGTGGATCGTTTACTCGGGCAATCTGCAGGGTCGCAGCGTGCGCGAATGCGGAGAAAAAGGCGCTGTCCTGGTGACCGTCGAGGACGGGCGCGTCAGCGGGCTGCGTCGCATGGTCGTGGACAAGGCTCGATGGTTGAATGAGAGCCTTGACGTCGCCGCGTACGAGGACGAGGGCAAAATCATCGACGCTGTGTCCGCCGCCCTGACGTCCAGCCTGCCGACCAGCGAAGGCCGCCTGACGGCCGTGCGTGTGACGCTGACAGGAATGAGCGGGCTCCACGGAGCGTTGAAGTCACGCACGGCGCATCTGCGCGACGAAATCCAGGCGCGGTTGCATCACCTGCACGAAGACGCCTGGCTCGAAAGCCTCAAGATCGCCACTCAGTCTCCGGTCGTCCGACGATCCGCGACAGGCGGCGTCGATCCCGAAAGCCTGCTGGCCGGGCTTGAGGATGATCCGGCCTTGATCGAGCAGGCCCGGGAGATCATGGCGCGTGTTCGCGCCAAGCTTCCGGCAGGGCTCGATGCGGGAGCG
>JAIEQX010000013.1 GCA_019747375.1 Beijerinckiaceae bacterium
TGTCGATCGCGAATCTCACGGTCGTGTTCAACGACGACATTCCCGCCATCGTGGATCTGTCGCTCGATGTCGCGGAGGGCGAGTTCGTCGCCATCGTGGGGCCGAGCGGCTGCGGCAAGTCCACGCTGCTCAAGGTCGTGTCGGGCCTCGTGCCGGCCCGTTCCGGAACCATCCGGGTCGCGAGCCCCGGCGCCGATGCGCCCAAGCCCCGAATCGGCTTCATGTTCCAGCGCGACACGCTGCTGCCCTGGGCGACCGTGACGAGCAACATCGCGGTCGGCTGCGAATTGTCGGGCCTGCCGAAGGAGAAACATGCGGCCCGCATCGCCTCGCTGATCGAGCTCGTGCGCCTGCAGGGCTATGAAAATCATTATCCCTCGGCTCTGTCGGGCGGCATGCGCCACCGTGTCTCGCTCGCCCGCCTGCTCGCCTTCGAGCCCGACATCTACCTGATGGACGAGCCCTTCGGGGCGCTCGACTACCAGACCAAGATCGTCATGGGCCGCGAGCTTCTGCGCATCTGGGAGGCGAGCCGCCACAGCATCGTCTTCGTCACGCACGACATCGAGGAGGCGGTCACGCTGGCGGACCGCGTCATCGTCATGAGCGCCAGGCCCGGCCGCATCATCGCCAGCCACGCCAGCACGTTCGAGCGGCCGCGCGATCCGCGCGCGCTGCGCGGCGATCCGCGCTTCGGCGCGCTGGTGCAAACCATCTGGTCGGAGCTCGCTTTGTCGGATTGACGCGGCCGCGCGTCTCGCCGCCCGCTCCATTCTTTGCTACTCATGGAAACGAAAGGCGCCCGGGACATCGTCCCGGCGCCGTCAGGATCAAGGGAGAGTGTGATGAGTTCGGACAGGATTTCAGTCACGCCGTGCACGCCCCACATCGGGGCGGAAATCGGCAATATCGATCTCACCAAAACCCTCACCGAAAGCCAGCTCGCCCAGATCCGCGAAGCCTTCCTGAAATACGGCGTCATCTTCTTCCGCGAGCAGAGCATCAATTTCGAGCAGCACATGAATCTGGCGAAATATTTCGGCCATGTGCACGTGCATGTCGGCGGCAAGGGCACGGCCTCGACCGCGGTGCCGGATTATCCCGCCATTCGCCAGCAGCATTTCGACGAGAATTCGAAGCGCATCTCCGGCGAGGTCTGGCATTCGGACCAGAGCTGCGCGGAAATTCCGCCCGACGGTTCGATCCTGCACCAGACCATCCTGCCGCCCGACGGCGGCGGCGACACGTTGTTCTGCAGCGCCTATGCGGCCTATGACGCCCTGTCCGAGCCCATGAAGGCCTTTCTCGAGCCCCTGTCGGCCGAGCATGACGGCGCCAAGCTCTTCGACAAGAGCACGACCGTCTATCCGAAGGCCGTGCATCCGGTCATCACGCGCCATCCGGAAACCGGCCGCAAGCTGCTCTTCGTCAATGCGGGCTTCACCACCCGAATCGTCGATCTGGAGCCGGAGGAAAGCGCCGCGGTGCTGAAATTCCTGTTCGACCATATCGCCAAGCCGGACTGGCAGATGCGTTTCCGCTGGCGTCCCAATTCCATCGCCTTCTGGGACAATCGCTGCACGCAGCATTATGCGATCTGGGATTACTGGCCCAACGTCCGCTCCGGCTATCGCGTCCAGTTCGAAGGCGTGGCGCGTCCCGCGCGCTGAAACCCCGCACACCGCCAACAAAAAAGCGGCGCCCCCGGCGCCGCTTTTTTCATGTCGGGCGTCGCGTCCCTCAGCCCGGCAGCGTCACCACCAGCGCGCCCTGCCGCGTCGCCACCACCGTATGTTCATATTGCACCGTCGGGGCGCGGGGCTCGCTCAGCAGCGTCCAGGCGTCGTCGCCGCTTTCGGCATGTTCGGCCCCCAGCGACAGAAACGGTTCGATGGTGAAGACCAGTCCCTCGTGGATCGTGCGCCGCTCGGAGCGGTCCGGCCATGTGGCGATTTCCTTCGGCTCCTCGTGCAGCGAACGCCCGACGCCATGGCTCGCGAGATTGCGCACCAGCGTATAGCGATGACGCCGCGCGAATTCGCCGATCGCCACGCCGACGCCGCCGAGCGGCCTGTCGGCGCCGACCTGCCGGATGCCGGTCCACATCGCCCGCCTGCCGTCGCGGCAGAGCCGCTCGATGTTGCGCGCCACCGGGGCCACCGCAAAGGACGCGCCCGTATCGGCGAACACGCCGTTCTTCTCCGCCGACACGTCGATGTTGACGAGGTCGCCCGCCATGATCTTGCGCGCGCCCGGAATGCCGTGCGCGATCTCCTCGTTGACGCTGATGCAGGTGGCGCCGGGAAAGTCGTAGCAGAGCTCCGGCCCCGGGCGCGCGCCCGCCGCCTCCAGGATCCTGCGTCCGATCCGGTCGAGTTCGCCCGTCGTCATGCCGGGCTCGATCGCCGCGCTCATGGCTTCGAGCGTGTTGGCGACGATCCGGCCGATCTCCTGCAGGAGAATGAGTTCGCTGTCCTCCGTAACGGTCATGCGGCGTCCCTAGCGCTCCACGAAGGCGCGCTCGATCACGAAATGCCCGGGCTTGCTGTGGCTGCCTTCCTCGAAGCCGCGCTCCTCCAGCAGGATGCGCAGGTCCTTCAGCATGTCGGGGCTGCCGCACAGCATCACCCGGTCGGTCGCGATGTCGAGTCCGTCGAGGCCCAGGTCGGCGAAAAGCTTGTCGCTGGCCAGGAGGTCGGTGAGGCGTCCCTGATGACGATAGGGCTCGCGCGTCACGGTCGGATAATAGGCGAGCCTGTCGCCCACCATTTCGGACAGGATCTCGTCGGACAGCACGTCCGACACGATCTTTTCGCCATAGGCGAGTTCGGCGACATGCCGGCAGCCATGCGCCAGGATGACCTTGTCGAACAGGTCGTAGATCTCCGGGTCCTTGATCACGCTCGCGAAGGGCGCGAGGCCCGTGCCGGTGGACAGGAGCAGGAGGCGGCGTCCCGGCAGCAGGCTGTCGGCCACCAGCGTGCCGGTGGATTTCGACCCGACCAGCAATTCGTCGCCCGGCTGGATGTTCTGCAGGCGGGACGTCAGCGGCCCGTTCTGCACCTTGATGCTGAAGAATTCGAGCACGTCCTCATGCACGGCGTTCGCCAGGCTGTAGGCGCGCAGGAGCGGGCGCCCCTCGACCATCAGGCCGATCATGGTGAATTGTCCGCTGCGGAATCGAAAGCTGGGATCGCGTGTGGTCCTGAAGCTGAAGAGTGTATCGGTCCAATGTTTTACATCGATGACACGTTCTGAATTGAACCCGGCCATTGCGCCTCTCGTTTGAAGTGTCGGTTCCGGAACGCGTGTTCCGGCCATCCTGCGGCGCTGCTACGCAAGCCGCGGACCACATGCGTTCATTCCGTATTGGCGCCCCAGAGCTCGAGCGCGGCGTCGACCATGCCCTGGTATCCGGTGCATCGGCACAGATTGCCCGACAGCGCCGCGCGAATCTCGTCCTCGCCCAGAACGCGCCCCTGCCGGTCGCGTTCCAGCTCGATGAGCGTCATCACCACGCCGGGCGTGCAATAGCCGCATTGCAGGCCATGATGGCGCGACAGCGCCGCCTGGATCGGATGCAGCTCGCCGTCGCGCGCCACGCCCTCGATCGTCTCGATGCGCCGCCCGTCCGCCTGCACGGCCAGCATCAGGCAGGACCGCGCGCTGGCCCCGTCCACCAGCACCGTGCAGGCCCCGCAGACGCCGTGCTCGCAGCCGACATGGGTGCCGGTCAGGCGCAGATGATGGCGCAGAAAATCAGCCAGATTGCTGCGCGCGTCGACGCGGGCGCGCACCTCGGCGCCGTTCACCGTGAGCGTGATGTCGTGCGCGTCAAACATGCGTCTGTGCTCCGGCCCGCAGGGCGGCGCGCGTCAGGGCGCGGCGCACCAATGTTCCCAGAAGATCCTGCCGGTAATCGGCGGGGTAAAGCTCGTCGCCGTCGCAGGGCGTGGCGGCGGCGGCCTCGCCCGCCTGCGCGAGCGTAGCTTCGTCCGGCGCCTTGCCGACGAGCGCCGCCTCGATCTCGCCGAGCCGCAGCGGCTTGAACGACGCGCCCCCGACCGCGATCGCCGCCGAGACGATGGCGCCCGCGCCGTCGAGGCGCAGACGCGTCGCCACCGACACGATGGCGAAATCCGCGGGGCGGCGGTTGAATTCGAGAAAGGCCGAGCCTTCGCGCGCCGCCTGGCGCGGCGCGCGCAGGCGCACCAGGATCTCGTCGGCCGCCAGCGTCGAGGTCAGATAATCGGCGGCGAAATCGTGAAACTTCAGGCGCCGCAGCCCGCCCGGACCCGCGATCTCGAGTTCGGCGTCGAGCGCGCTCGCCACCACGGGCAGTTCCGCGCCGGGATCGAGATGGCAGAGGCTGCCCCCGACGGTGCCGCGGTTGCGCGTCTGCTGATGCCCGACATGCGCGATGGCCTCGGCCAGAAGCGGGCAGGCCTGCGCCACGACGTCTGACCGCTCGACGGCGCGCTGGCTCGTCATCGCGCCGATCCACAGCCCCTCGTCGTCGGCCTCGATGCGCGCCAGTTCGGCGATGCGGCCGAGATCGACGAGATGATCGGGCGCGGCGACGCGCAGGTTCATCATCGGCATCAGCGACTGCCCGCCCGCCAGCACGCGCGCATTGTCGAGCGAGCCCATCAGGGCGACCGCCTCCGCGACGCTGCGCGGCGCGTGATATTTGAACGCGGGAGCCTTCATGGCGCGCTCCCCGGGGATGGAGGGGCGGCGCGCGCCGCCCGGATCAGGCGGCGCAGTTCCGCCGGCGTGATCGGCAGCTTGTCGATGCGGATGTCGAGATCGCGCAGCGCGTCCTCGACGCCCGACACGATGGTGGCGGGCGCGCCGATCGTGCCGCTTTCCGCCGCGCCCTTGACGCCCAGAGGATTCAGGGGCGTGGGCGATTCCAGATGATGGATCTCGATGCGCGGCACGACGTCGGAGGTCGGCAGCAGGTAGTCGGCGAACGTGACGGTGAGCGGCTGGCCTTCGGAATCGTAGCGCATCCATTCGAACAGCGTCATGCCGATTCCATGCACGACGCCGCCGAGGATCTGTCCCTCCACCATCATGGGATTGATCATCCGTCCGCAATCATGGACCACCACGTAGCGGTTCAGCTTGACCCCGCCGGTGTCCGGATCGACCTCGACTTCGGCGAGATGGCAGCCGTTGGTGTAGCTCAGCCCCGAGGTCATGAAATCGTTCGAGGCCGACAGGCCGGGCGCCAGATTGCCCGGCAGCGCGAAGCCCGGCGTGCCCGCGAGCGCGCGCGCGATCTGCGTCAGGCTGCGGCCATGGCCGGGAACGCCCTTCACCTGGATCACGCCATTGTGGATTTCGAGATCGTCCACCGAGGTTTCGAGCAGCGCCGCCGTGGCCTCGCGGGCCTTCTTGACCAGCAGGGTGGCGGCCGCATGCGCGGCGTTGCCGGCCGTCACGGCCTGCCGGCTCGCATAGGCCCCGAGCCCTGCGGCGGTGGCGGACGTGTCGCCCACGATGACGTGGATCGACGCCGGCTCGAGGCCGAGCACGTCGCCCACCACCTGCGCCAGCATGGTCTTCACGCCCTGTCCCTGCGCCGTGGCGCCGCTCGTCACCACCACCTTGCCGGACGGCCCGATGCTGATGCCGACGCTCTCGAACGGCCCGCGTCCCGTCGCCTCGACATAATTGGCGAGGCCGAGCCCGATGCGGCGGCCCTCGCGCCGCGCCTGCGCCTGCCGTTCGGGAAAATCGTCCCAGCCCGCGGCTTCGAGCGCGCGGCGCTGGCATTCGGGATAATCGCCGCTGTCATACACCATCATGCTGCCGTCGCGCTGCTTGACCGGGATCGTGTAGGGCATCTGCGCGGGCGTGATCATGTTGCGGCGGCGGATCTCGTCGCGCGCGATGTGCAGGTCGAGGGCGGCGCGGTCGAGCAGCCGCTCCATCACGAACGTGCCCTGGGGGCGGCCCGCGCCGCGCGTCGGCGCCGCCGGCGTCTTGTTGGTCATGCAGAGGTCGATCAGCACGCGATAGGCCGGCAGCACATAGGGGCCGATCAGATTGGTGGCGGCGTTGAACGGCAGCGCGATGCCGTAGGGCGTCGCCGCGCCATGGTCGTAGCGCAGCCGCCCGCGAATGCCGCGCAATCGCCCGTCGGCCTCGAACGCCGCCGCGACGGTCCAGATCTGGTCGCGCTCGCCGATGCTGGCGGTAAAGCTCTCGAACCGGTCCTCGACCCATTTCAGCGGCCGGCGCAGCAGCATGGCGGCGGCGGGAATCGCCAGCTCCTCGGGATGGAACACCGCCTTGGTGCCGAAGCCGCCCCCGACCTCCGGCGTCGCCACCCGCACCTGGTGCTCCGACAGGCCCAGCGAGGCCACCAGCATGGCCTTGGCGCGATGCGGCATCTGGGTGGAGTTCCACACCGTGAGACGCTCCTCCATGGCGTCATAGCGCGCCAGCACGCCGCGCGGCTCCATCGGATGGCCGCCGCCCTTGTTCAGCCGGAACTCGGCCTCGATGACATGCGCGGCGCCCGCGAAGGCGCCCTCGACGTCGCCGTAATCCACCTTCGTGTGCGCCACCAGATTGTCGGGCGTGTCGAGCCGCGCCTTCGGCGCGCCCTCCGCCAGGCCCTCGGCCGGATCGACCACGGCCGGCAGCGGCTCGATGTCGAGCACGACCAGCGCGGCCGCGTCTTCGGCGATCCGCCGCGACGTCGCCGCCACCAGCACGACCGGCTCGCCCACGTAGCACACCTCGTCGATCGCCAGGCACGGCGGATCGACGTCGAAGCGCAGCCCGCCCGCCGGCAGCGCCAGCGGAATGCGGTCGCCCGTCAGGATCGCCCGCAGGTCCGCGAAGGCGTAGACGCCGTGCACGCCCGGCAGCGCGCGCGCCGCGCTCATGTCGATGGCGCGGATCAGGCCGTGCGCCACGGGGCTGCGCACGAAGGTCGCCTCGAGCGCGTCGGGCGCATCGATGTCGTCGAGGAAGATCGCGCCGCCGCGCAGCAGCACGCCATCCTCGACGCGCGGCGCGTTGCGGCCGATCCAGCGCAGATGCGGCTCGGCCGCCGGGTTCCTGTCGTCAGGCGTCTGCGTCATACCACCCCGATGTCACGCCAGATGACTTCACAATATTCGCGGAATTCCGGCATCATCCGCACGGCGCGAAAATCGCGCGGCCGCGGCAGGTCGATCGAATAGGTCGATTTGATGCGCCCCGGCGAGGGCGACATCACGATGACGCGGTCGGACAGGCCCACCGCCTCCTCGATGTCATGCGTCACGAAGATCACGCTCTTGTTGTGCATGCCCCAGATGCGCAGCAGCTCCCGGCCCATCGCCATCTTGGTCATGGCGTCGAGCGCCCCGAAGGGCTCGTCCATCAGATAGAGCGCGGGCGCATAGGCGAGCAGCCGGCCGAGCGCGACGCGTTGGCGCATGCCGCCCGACAGCGACGCCGGCAGGAAGTCGCGAAAGCCCGTCAGGCCCAGAAGGTCGAGCAATTCGGCGATGCGCGCCTCGCGGGCGTCCGGCGGCGTGCCA
>JAIEQX010000320.1 GCA_019747375.1 Beijerinckiaceae bacterium
TCCCCACATGCACGACGCTGACGGTCGAGAATCCGAGCGCTTTCCAATAACCGATGGCCTCGTCAGTCAACGAGGGCGGATAGGGCGAAACGAGCGCGATTCGCTGTGCGCCGAGCGCCTTCAATGCGCGTTCCACCGATCGCCCGGCGGTGAGGAACGGAACGCCCGCTTTGGCCGACAATCTCTCGATAGCCGCCTGTTCGACATCCGCGCCCGCCAGATAGGAAGCGCCGGTGCAGGCCAGCGCAATTGCCCCGACGGGAGCGTTGTGAAACTGCTGGATGGCGCGATCCAGCTGATGGAAATAATCCAGAAGCCGGCCCTCGAGGCTGTCGTTCGGGCTCATGAGCCTCGCATTGATCATCGCGACGCCGGCCGGCCAAAGAATATTGAACTCCGGCTCGACCGTTGTGTTGGCCTGCGGCGTCAGCACGCCAACGAGGCCGTTGCGCGCATATTCGACGCTCATGCGGCGGCATCCTTTCGGGCGCCCCGCGTGTCGGCGGCCCAGACGAATTCTTCCGCCTCCTTGCCGCGCACGAGATGCATCTCGAAGCGATAACGGTCGGGCCGGTAATAGGCTTGCAGATGCTGCACGCCGACTCCCGCTTCGTCGAAATTGACTCGTGTGATCGACAGCAGCGGCGCGCCTATGTCGACCTTCAAGGCCTCTGAGATTTCAGGCGTCGCAAGAGTCGCCGTTACGGTCTGGGTGGCTCGGGCGATACGCACGCCAGAGCGCTCCAGCAGGGACAGAAACGATTGAGTCGCAAGCTCCTGTTCGGAATAGGTGGAGCTGATCCTCTCCGGCACATGCGTCAACAGATACGAAAACGGATCCTTGTTAGACAGGCGAATGCGCACCGAGCGCTGAGTTCGCGTCTCGCGCGTGATGTTCAGCGCGGCGGCCACATGAGCGGGCGGCTGCACATAGGCGAAGGACAGCAGCTTGACGCTGGTGGCGCGGCCCATTTCGTTCAGATTGGCGAGGGCTTCTGAAAGTTCGGCGACAATGGGTCGACTGACGGCCCGTTCTTTCACGAAGGTTCCCACACCTGGCTGGCGTGAAATGAAACCCTCGTCTTCGAGTTGGCCCAGGACGCGGCGCACCGTTACGCGGGACACGCCGTGCAATGCGCCGAGTTCGGGCTCGCTCGGCAGTTTGTCGCCCACGTTCAACTCTCCCCCAAGGATCTGGTGGCGGAGCAGCAGATACAGGCGCTGGGTCTTTGAGGCGGTTGCGACCGACAGCATCGTTCGATCTCTCAGGATTTTGCGGCCTTGTCGAAGAACTCGTTGGTGTAGAAATTGGTCGGATCCGTCGGCTGCAGGAAGCCCACGTTTGCGAGTTCGTCGACGCCGCTCTTCCAGAGTTCCGGCACGTTTCGAAGCAGATTCTCGCGGCCCTGGGACAGCAGCAGGTTCGGCCAGTTCTTGGATATGGCCAGAATGTTCTCCATGTCGCGAATTCCCTGGATCTCGAAATCCTTGGCGGCCCGCTCGAAGATCGGACGCGGAGGTTGAGTCAGGATTTCTTCCACAGATGCCTTCAGGGCCCTGATGAAAGCCACGGCGGCATCGGGGTTTTTTTCAAGGAAGCCGCGTGTCGTCAGATATCCCTGGTTCGGCATCGGGCTGTATTTGTCCGAACTGAAATAGGTGATTTGCTCCCCCGCGCGCTCGAGCGGAATCGTGGCGACATGGGTGGCGATAAAGCCGTCGATGCGGCCCTGCTTGACGAGCTGAAATGCGCCGGGGCCGTTGCCGGTGGTTTCGCGCTTGACGTCGTCCTTGGTCAATCCGCCCTTTTTCAACATGATATCGAGATAGATAGACGTCGTGCCGGCAACCGAAACGACGCCGATCGTCTTTCCCTTCAGATCCTCGGCTTTGGTGATCGGCTTGTTCTTGGCGCTGATCAGATAGAAGTTCGACGACTGATAGAGAGTCGAAATAGCCACCAGTGGCAGCTTCTGGGTCTGCACCAGCCTCATCTGGTCGATCGGTGCGGCCCGAATGATCTGCGCCTCGCCGGTGATGAGCTGCTGCATCGCCTGCGCGGTGCCCTGCGCCCCACGCACCGTGACGTCGAGGCCCGCCCGCGCGAAGTGGCCGCCCGATTTGGCGTTCATGATTTCGATATAGTCGGGGCTGAAGCCGAAAGGCGTGAAAAATGTGAGGGGCGTGGCGGCCCGCGCGGTGCGGATTGCCGGCATGCAAAGGGCGGAGGTTGCCGTCGTCAATGCGCCGGCTTTGAGAAAGTCACGCCTGTGGATCACGGAAGCCTCCATTCGCTGCATGCTCGACGGCTGAAACGCAACGCGACAAGTTTCGTCAGTCGCCCCAGGCCGCCCTCGTTCACGTCACTTCCGCCATCGCACGGCAGTCATGCTGCGCGATGTCGTATGATCGTGAGCGTTCGGCGCCGGAGGCTTTTCAAATGTCTTTTCATTAAGACAGATAGTGGTTACAGTTAAAAGACAAAGTCAAGCAGGGTGAGACGAGAACATGCCCACCGCAGCCAAGACGGATGACGTCATCATCATCGGCGGCGGACCGGTGGGTCTCTGCCTCGCCCTGCAATTGGCGGGCCATGGACTTTCCATTCGGGTGATCGAAAAGGAACAAGGGATCGAGGAAGATCTCCGCGCCTCGACCTTTCATCCGCCCACGATGGACATGCTGGCGCCCAGCGGCGTGACGGACGAACTCATCGCCGATGGCCTTCCGTGCCCGACTTGGCAGATTCGGCTGCACCCCAGCGGCGATCGCGCGGTCTTCGACCTGTCCGTGCTGTCCGATCACACGGCCTATCCCTTTCGGCTGCAGTGCGAACAATGGAAACTGGCGCGTGCGTTGCACCGTCGCGTCGCTGCGCTGCCAAATGTCCAGGTGATGTTCGGAGCCGACGCGCAGGACATTGCGCAGGATGATACGGGCGTCACGGTGACGGTCGAGATTGGTGGCGAGCGTCAGACCTTTCGCGCGCCTTATCTCGCAGGATGTGACGGCGCTCGTTCGGTCGTGCGCAAAAGCCTCGGTCTCGAGTTCACGGGGCTCACCTATCCCGAGACAACCTTGCTCGCCACGACGCTTTTTCCATTCGAAGATTATCTCGAAGGCCTGTCGAACGTGAGCTATTGCTGGCGTGATCGCGGCGGCAATTTCAGCCTCTTGAAGGTGCCTGGAAGATGGCGCGTGTCGATCTATCCGGAAGAGGGCCTCTCCATCGAGGAGCAGATCACCCCTGAGGCGTTGAATGCAAGTTTGCAGGAGATCATTCCTCGCTCCGAACCCTATGAGGTGATGGAGCGCCGTCCCTATCGCGTGCATATGCGCATCGTTTCAAACTATCGGGCCGGTCGCGTTCTGCTGGCCGGGGATGCGGCGCATCTGAACAGCCCATCCGGCGGCATGGGCCTGAATGGCGGCTTGCACGACGCCTTCGAACTGGCGCGCGCGCTTGCCGCGGTGCTCATCGACGGCGCCGATGACTCGCGCCTCGATCTGTATGATCGCCGGCGCCGCCCGATCGCTCGCGACGAAATTCTGGCGCAGGCGGATCGCAATCGCGCCCGCATGCGCGAACGCGATCCCGAAAAGCGACGTGAGTTGCTGGCCGGCCTGCAAGCCATAACGTCGGACCGCGTCCGGATGCGCGACTATCTCTACAAAAGCTCGATGCTCGACGGGCTGAAGCGAGCCGCCGCTATCGACTAGACGACCCGACGGAGAAGCCATGACCCCGACCAAAACAGTGAAAGGCGGCGAAATCATCGCGCGCTGCCTTCAGCAGCACGGCGTGACGACGGTCTTTTCGCTGGCGGGCACGGCGCACACCTATCTCCTCGAGGCTCTTTCGCCGCTCGGCGTCGGTGTCGTCAGCACACGGCACGAAACCAACACGGTTCTGGCGGCCGATGGTTATGCGCGGGCCAGCGGCAAGGTTGGCGTCGCGCTCTTGAAGAATGACCAGGGGCTGCCCAACGCCATGACGGGCATCTGCACCGCCAACGCGGCCTGCTCGGCCGTGGTCGTGCTGTCCTCCCTCAGTCCGTCATCCTCCATTGAGTGCAACGGCGAGTTCTCCGAACTCGACATGGTGAAGCCGGTCGCCAAATGGGTGCGCATCGTTCCCTCGGTGGAGCGCCTGGCGGAATATGTCGCCATGGCGTTCCAGCAGGCTCAGGCCGGTCGGCCCGGGGTCGCTGTCCTGGGCATTCCGCAGGAGTTCCAGAACTTTTTGGCGTCGCCGCCCGAGCAGGCTCTTGTGCATCCGCACATGCGGGGGCCAGCGATCGGCGCAGAGGATGCGACCGCGCTGATCGAACTCGTCCTCAAGGCCAGGCGCCCCATGATCCTCAGCGGGGGCGGCGCTCTGGCGGCCGGCGCCGCCGACGTCCTGAGAGAACTCGCCAGCACGTTCCATATTCCCGTCGTCGGAAACTCGCTCGGCCGCGGACTGGCGCCTGAAGACAATGAAGTCGGGTTTTCGTGGGCGCTGGCGCAAGTGGCTGCACGCGAGGCGGATCTCGTGATCGCGGCTGGCATCCGCATGACGCAGCGCCTGGGCTACGGCCTGCCGCCGCGTTTCGCAAAGACAGCAACCTTCGTGCAGATCGATGTTCATGCAGAGGAGATCGGCCGCAATCGTCCGGTGGATCTGGGCATCGTGGCGGATGCCCGGTCAGCCTTGGAGGCGCTGTCGACCGGCCTCAAGGCGCGAGGCTTCGCGGGCTTCGGGTCCGCCCAATGGGTGAATGACGCGATGGCGGCGCGCCGGGCTCGTATCGACGAACTGGGGCGCGATCCGCATGCGGAAATCCATCCCTATCAGATCGGCAGGGCGCTCGAAGATCTGCTGCCTGCAGATGCGGTCGTCGTGGGAGATGGCGCCGACATCCTGAATTGGCTGCACGGCGTCTACTTCGCCAAGGCGCCGCGCGGGTATATGGATCATTATCCGTTCGGCTCCATGGGGGTCGGCACGGGACTGGCGCTCGGCGCCGCGGCGGCGTTGCGCGACGAAGCGAAGGCGAAGGGTGAAGCGCCCCGCAAGCTTGTTCTGCTGACCGGCGACGGCGCATTCGGGTTTTACTGCGGGGAGTTGCACTCGTTCGAGCGCGCCAACCTGCCGATTACGATCATCGTGGCGAATGACGGCGCCTGGGGCACGGAACACCACGGTCAGCTGAAGGCCCTGGGGGCGAGCTACAACTGCCTCCTTGGCAAGAGCGATTATCACCTCATCGGAGCCGCCTTCGGATTCGACGCCGAAAAGGTTGAAACGGGCGCTGACCTGCGAGGGCGTCTCGAGGCGGCGTTGATGCGCGAAGCGCGCAGCATCCTCAACGTGCTGACCGACACGGATGCTGGCCGTATCCGCAAGACGGATCCGCGCGTACAGACGGTCGCTTTCGAGGATCTCGCATCGAGCCTGAAGACGCATTCCACGCCGGACATCGCCTGAAACGAAAAGAAGCGCGGCGAACCGCGCTTCTCGAATGTACCCGGGGAAAAGCCCCAGACATCAACCCTTGAACAGGGACAGGATTTGCTGGCTGCTCTGGTTGGCGATTGAAAGCGACTGTACGCCGAGCTGCTGCTGCACCTGCAAGGCCTGCAGGCGCGTCGATTCCTGGTTCATGTCCGCATCAACCAGCTGACCGACGCCCTTTGTCACTGCGTCCATCAGGTTGGATACGAAGTCCGTTTGCATGCCGATGCGGGTCTTGGCGGCGCCGAGATCGCTCGCCGCCGTGGTGACGTCCGTCAGGGCCTCGTCCACGATGTTGATGTAATCGTCAAGCGTCTGCAGGTCTGCGGCGGAATCTGTCAGCGCCGAGATGTCGATGGTGCTGACCTTGGCGGTCGTCGCATTGACGGTCCGGTCCTGATCGATGATGCCGGTCTGCGCCGCCGAGTCGAACAGGGCAGTCGAGGCGATATCGATGTCGATCGTGCCGATCACCAGCGAACCGGCGTTGCGCGACAGCGAGGAGACGATGCTCTTGGTGACGCTGTAGTCCGCCGCTCCGGTGTCGACCGAAAGCCAGTTCTGACCCGAGAACACGGCCGAGTCCGATATAGCCTTCAGCTGATCCTGAAGTTGCTTGACTTCCGCCTGCACCTTGGCGCGATCGAGTCCGGGCTCGCGCGCCGCCACGAGCTTCGCCTTGATGTCGCTGACCACTTCCGTCGTGGCCTTGAGGCCGGCGGCCGCGACGTCGACCGTGGCTGCGCCAAGGCCGAGTGCGTCCTTGACGGTGGAAAGCGCCGCATTGTCCGACCGCATGGTCGTGGCGATCGACCAGTATGCGGAATTGTCGGAGGCGTTGGCGACACGCATGCCGGTTGAAATCCGGTCCTGCGTCGTCTGCATCGATTTGTTGGTGGCATTCAGATTCTGCAGCGCGGTGATCGCAGAAGCATTGGTAAGAAGACTCGTCATGTTACTCGTCCCTGGTCAACTTGCGTTGGGACATACCGGGCTCGCCAGTACGGCTTGTTGTGGCGATTTACTCACGAACGCTGCCGCTAACCCGTGTTCCGCCGTGGTCTCTAGAAGGCGCTTCAAAGTTTTGTAAACCATTAACAGGAAAAGATTTTTGAAATTAAATTTTGACTTAAAAAGCGTTGCCGTAGCGGCGCCCAAAGTCCCGCGTGCACCCAAGCCGGAACTGTGCTGGACTGGGGAGCAGCCGGAAGGCTGCCTTGGAACAAGCCTTGCATTTCAAAGGTGGTGGGGCGGGGCGTCTTGTACGCATCAGCTCTCACGCGGAGGAGAGCGGACATGCGAGCAGGCTTTCGACTCGGGCTTACGATTCTGTCCATGACCGCCTTGATGGCGACCCCGGCCAAAGCCGATGCCGTCGAGGACTTTTACAAGGGACGAACCCTGACCCTCGTGGTTGGCTATTCGGCCGGCGGAGGGTTCGATCTTTATGCGCGCTCGTTCGCCAAGCACCTGCGCAACCACGTTCCCGGAAATCCAACCGTCGTGGTCCAGAACATGCCAGGCGCCGGCAGCCTGACGGCCACGAATTACATCTACAACGTCTCGCCAAAGGACGGATCCGTGTTCGCCCTGGCGCGCGCGCCCGTCATGGAATTGCTGGCGGGCACAAGCCGCTCGGCCTTTGAGACAGGCAAGTTCACCTGGATCGGCAACGGCGCAACCGAATTGTCCACATGTGCGCTGCTGCATAATCCTCAGGTGGCCACGCTTGCCGACGCCCAGAAACATCCTTTCACCCTGGCGGGCCTCGGACCCGGATCCGATGAAGACATGTTCACCAAGGTGCTGAACAACCTGTTCGACATGAAGGCTCGCCTGATCAATGGCTATCCAGGCGGCGCCGAGGCCATGCTGGCGGTCGAGCGGGGCGAAGTGGACGGTCGTTGCGGCTGGGCCTATTCAAGCCTCGCGATCGCCAAGCCCGAATGGATCGCGCAGAAGCGCATCAAGGTGCTGGCGACGCTCACGCTCGCCCGTTCGCCGGTTTTGCCCGAAATTCCTTCCGTCATGGAATTCGCCAAAACCGATCGTCAGAAGCAGATCCTGACGCTTGT
>JAIEQX010000386.1 GCA_019747375.1 Beijerinckiaceae bacterium
CCCTCGCGCTTCTGGCGCTGGGAAGGGTCTATCTGCGCCGCCGTCGCGGCATGGCGCGGCTGCGGGCCGCCGAACGCGAGGCCGAGCGGCTGCGGGCGCAGCTGCTCGTCATGGCGCCCGAAGTCGCCGCCCGCGAGCGCGCCGAAGCCGCCAGCGAGGCCAAGTCCCGCTTTCTCGCCAATGTGAGCCACGAGGTGCGCACGCCCCTCAACGGCATTCTGGGCATGGCCGACCTGATGAGCGGCACCGAGCTCACCGCCGAACAGCGCAGCTATCTGACCGCCATCCGCACATCCGGCATGGCGCTGGCCTCGCTGATCGAAGGCATTCTGGATTTCTCCAAGATCGAGGCCGGCAAACTCGACCTGGTCGAGACGCCGTTCGATCTCGCCGCGCTGGTGGAAGGCGTGGTGGAACTGCTGGCGCCGCGCGCGCAGGGCAAGGGGCTTGAAATCGCGACCTCGATCGGCGCGGATGTGCCCCGCATCGTCATGGGCGACGGTCCCAGATTGCGGCAGGTTCTGCTGAATCTCGCCGGCAACGCCGTCAAATTCACCGATGCGGGCGGCATCGGCGTGCGCGTCAGCCTGCACGGCGACAGGATCAGGTTCGACATCGAAGACACTGGACCGGGGGTGCCGGAGGGTCGGCGCGAGGCGATTTTCGATGACTTCGAACAGGCCGACGGCTCGGCCACCCGCCATCATGACGGATCGGGACTCGGACTGGCGATTTCGCGCCGCATCGTGGAGCGGATGGGCGGCGAATTGCGGCTCGTCGACACGGGTCCGGAGGGATCGACCTTCGCGTTCGCCGTCAGCCTGCCGGCCGAACCCGACGCCATCCAGCCCCCCGCCCCGCCGTCTCTCGACGGCCGCAAGGTTCTCATCGTGGGTCGCTCGCCCTTCGAGGCGCCCTATCTCGCCGAACGGCTGGCGTCCGCCGGCGCCCGGGTGGAGCGGGCGGAAAGCCCCGCCGCGGCGCTCGAATGGCTGAGCCGAAAGCCCATTCCCGACGTGGTGATTGTGGATTGCGCCTTGGGCGAAGGCGCGATGGGGGAAGTCGCGGCGGCGGCGCGGGCGGCGGGAGTCGCCCAAAGCCTCGTGCTGTTCTCGCCTTTCGAGCGGCGCGCGCTCGACCGCCACGCCATTTCGAGCTTCGATGGCTGGCTGGTGAAGCCGGTGCGCTCCGGCTCCCTGATGGCGCGCCTGTCGGGAGCGCCGGACACCCAGCCCGAGCCGGACGCGGGGTCGGATGAAAACCTGCGCCTGCCGCGGCGCGGGCTTCGCGTGCTCGTGGCCGAGGATAACGCCGTGAATGCGCTGCTGGTGATCCGGCATCTCGAGCGCCTCGGCGCAGAACATCTGCTGACCGGCAATGGCATCGAGGCGGCGCATGAAGCCGGCCGGGCCATCCGGGGCGACAGCCCGCCTTTCGACCTCATCCTGATGGACATCCGCATGCCCGGCCTCGACGGGATGGAGGCGTCTCGCCGCATCCGGCTGAAAGAGGCGGCTGCGGGGGTCAAGCGCACGCGGATTGTTGCCCTGACGGCCAACGCCTTCGAAGAGGACCGCCGCGCCTGCTATGACGCGGGCATCGACGCCTTTCTGACAAAACCGCTCGACCTCGCCAAACTGGCCGAAATTCTGGCGCAAGGCGAGGACACGCGGCCCCCCCGTCCGGTGCTGGTCTCGGTGACGCGCTGAGTCAGCCGGCCGGCGCGCGCCCTTCGCCTTCTGCGAGCAATGCGCGCAGGCCTTCGCGATAGGTGGGGAAGGTCAGCGCGAGAGCGAGATCGCGCTTGAGGCGCGCGTTCGAGACGCGCTTGTTCTCGCCATAGAAGCTTCGCGCCATGGACGTCAGTTCGGCAGTGGCGAAATCTTGCTCGGGCGGCGGCGGAATGCCCAAAAGCCCGGCCGCGAAGGTCACGACATCCTGCGGCGGCGCGGGCTCGTCATCGGTGACATTGTAGATCGCGCCGGGTTTCCCGCCGATGAAGCAGGCGTGGATCGCGTGGGCGATGTCGGTCACGTGAATGCGGTTGAAGACTTGGCCGGGCTTGATGAGCCGCTTGGCGGTTCCGGCCGCGAGCGAGGCGAGCTGGTTTCGACCAGGACCGTAAATGCCCGCAAGCCGCAGGATATCGAGCGCGCAGCCGCGCGCATCGGCGCAGTCTCGCCAGGCTTTTTCCGCATCGAGCCGCAGTTGCGAGCGCCGCGCCGTCGGGCGAGGCGTCGTCGTCTCGTCAATCCAGGCGCCCGCGTGATCGCCATAAACCCCGATGGTCGAAAGATAGACGATGCGCTCGAGACGCGGCGCGACCGCGATCTCCCGCCCAAAAGCCTTCAGCACGGGGTCGCCGGTTTCGCCGGGGGGAATCGAGACCAGCACATACCGGGCTTCCGCCAGCGCGGGCGCGATGGCGTCGTCGCGCATGTCGGGCCCAAACAGCATGGGTGCGACGAGTCCGTCGGCGGCGATGCGCGCGGCCTTGTGCGGACCACGAACCGTGCCGGCGAGCGGCCCGTATGAAGCTCCGTGCAGACGTATGAATTCCAGCGAAGAATGACCAAGGCCGAAGATGAACGCCGTCATGGGGTCTGATCCTTCGTGTCGAGACAGGCCCGCCATTCGGCCCGGACATCGCCGTCCGGCTCCTGCTCGCCATGACGCGCAAGGCCTTCGAGCGTGGCGCGGTCGAGCAGCCGGCCCGCCGCCCAGACCGCCATGGCGCGCACGCGCGCATCCTCATGCGCCAGATTGTCGACCGCATGCCGCGCCAATGCAGGATCGCCTGAATTTCCGATGGCGATCAGGACATTCCGGCGAAAGCGCGCATGCCCGATCCGCTTGACGGGCGATCCCGCGAAAAAGGTCCGGAACGCACCGTCGTCGAGCGTGACGAGATGGCCGAGATCCGGCGCCACGAGATCGGCGCGCGCCTGCAGTTTCGTCTCGCGCGCGACCTGCGCGAACTTGTTCCACGGACAGGCGGCGAGACAGTCGTCGCAGCCGTAAATCCGATTGCCCACAGGCTGGCGGAACTCGGTCGCGATGTGCCCCTGATGCTCGATCGTCAGATAGGAAATGCAGCGCCGCGCATCGATTCGATAGGGCGCCGGAAAGGCCTTCGTCGGACAGGCGTCGAGACAGGCCTGGCAGGACCCGCAATGATCCGCTTCGGGTGCGTCAGGCGCTAGGTCGAGCGTGGTGAACAGAGAGCCCAGGAAGAGCCACGAGCCGAAGTCGCGCGACACGAGATTGGTGTGCTTGCCCTGCCAGCCCAGTCCCGCGGCGGCGGCGAGCGGCTTCTCCATCACGGGCGCGGTGTCGACGAACACCTTCAGCTGCAGTTGTTCCTCGACTTCGCCGACAAGCCAGGAGGCGAGCATTTTCAGCCGGCCCTTGATGACGTCGTGATAATCGCGATGGCGCGCATAAACGGAAATGGTCCCCGTCGCGCCGTCGGCGGCATGCGCGCGCGGATCTTCCTCGGGACCGTAGTTCATGCCCAGCATGACGATGGACCGCACATCCGACCACAGGACACGCGGATCCGCACGCCTGCCGGACGTTTCCTCCATCCATCCCATATCGCCGTGAGCGCCTTCGGCGAGCCAGGCGTCGAGACGTTCGCGGGCCTGCGGAATGGCGTCAGGCCGGACAATGCGACACGCCTCGAAGCCGAGTTCCGTCGCGCGGGCGCGCAATCTGGGGACGATGTCTCGTGTCAGAAATCCAGATCCGCGTAGATCGCCGCCGGGGTGATGCCGGGAATCCGGTCGGCCAGGATCGCCCGGAAGGACGGACGCGACTTCATCCGCGCGTACCAGAGCTTTGCGGCTTCGTCCTCGGTCCATGGCACATCGCCCAGAAAATCGACACTCGACAGATGCGCGGCGGCGGCGAGATCGGCGTAGGTCATCTGATCCCCGGCGAGCCAGTTCCGCGTGCCGGTGAGCCAGCCGATGTAGCGCAGATGATACCGGATATTGTTTCGGGCCGCACGCACCAGATCCATGTCGGGCGCCCCGCCCCCCTGGGCGGGCGTCATGGCGCGCTTGTAGACCTTCTCGGTCACGAGCCATTGGGAGACTTCGGCGTAGAACTTGATGTTGAACCAGTCCAGCAACCGGCGCACCTCGACCCGGCCTGCCGGGTCTTCAGGCATGTATCGACGGGCGCCAAGGGCCAGCCCACGAGTTTCATCGAGATATTCGGCGATGACGCCAGCGCCCGGAACCGACATCACGCTGTCGATCATGACGGGCGTCGTCCCGGCAGGGTTGATCTCCAGAAACTCGCGCCGCCGGTCAAAGGCGCGCTCCTCGATCAGTTCAGGCTCGATTCCATATTCGGCGAGCGTGACGCGGGCAAAGCGGGACTGCGGACACAATGGGTGATGATAGAGCTTGACCATACAAAATCCGACCGATCCATCCCCGAAGGCCGCAAATCCGTCTCCTCCTGCGCCCGCGACCAAGGCTGCAGCGACTCACCGCGCGCGAGAGGAGTAGATTGGCGCGGGCGCTCCGTATAGAACCGCCCGGCGCGGGTCACAACCCGAATCGGCTCAAGCCCTTATGCGCACGCCGGGTCGCCGGCCGGTTGTCGCAGGAGATCCGCATGGTTCTGATGGATGCAGTCAAGGCCCTTGTACTGGGCGGGATCGAGGGACTGACCGAGTTCCTGCCTGTGTCCTCGACCGGTCATCTTCTGCTGATCGGTCATTTTCTCGGCTTCGAGTCGAAGGGCAAGACCTTCGAGGTGCTGATCCAGCTCGGCGCCATCCTGGCGATCCTGCTTGTCTACGCCCGCAAGATCCTTTCGATCATCATGGGGCTCGGACATGATCCGCGCGCGCGGCGATTTGTCCTTGCGGTGCTGCTCGCCTTCCTGCCGGCCGCCATTATCGGGGCGTTCGCGCATTCCTTCATCAAGGCGGTTCTCTTCGACCCGCTGATCGTCTGCACGACGCTGATCGCAGGCGGGCTCGTCTTGCTGGCGGTGCAGGATCTCGCGCCCAAGCCGCGATACGAGGACGCCATGGATTTTCCGCTCGGAATGGCGCTGAAGATCGGCCTGTTCCAGTGCCTCGCCATGGTTCCGGGAGTGTCGCGCTCGGGCGCCACCATCGTGAGCGCCATGCTGATGGGGGCGGACAAGCGCGCAGCGGCGGAGTTCTCGTTCTTCCTCGCCATGCCCACGATGGCGGGCGCCTTCGCGTATGATCTGTTCAAAAACTACAAGCTGCTGGAATTCAACGACGTGATGCTGATCGGGATCGGCTTTGCGGCGGCTTTCGTCAGCGGCCTGATCGTGGTGCGGGGGTTCCTGACTTTCGTGTCGAAACACGGATTCGGCTTCTTCGCCTGGTGGCGCATCGTGGTCGGGGTGCTGGGCCTTGCGGGCCTTTACCTGCTCGGCTGATCAGACAAGCGTTCGGGCGATCGCACAAAGATCTTCCATGCTCAGACGCTCTTGGGCAGCGAAACGGCGCACGAGTTCGCGGATGGCCGCCGGAAACGCGAGCGCGCATGCGTCCCTGCCTGTGGCGACGGCATGCACGGCGTCGTGACGGCGCAGGATCGCCGACAGGTGATCGCGTTCGTCATACGTCCAGTCGGCCAAATCGACAGGTCCGAGCATGGGAAATGCCTTTTCGTAACCGGGCATTCCGGCAGCAGAAATGACTGACGTAAAGGAAAACAACGAACGCGCTACTGGTGATTTCGCGGCTCAAGAATAGCACGACGCGATCTTGTGCCAATAGGGTCGTTCAGACTCGCTTCTCGGGTGATGTGCACAGATCGGAAATGATGCAGCGCTCACATTCCGGGCGCCGCGCCTTGCAGACGTATCGACCGTGCAGGATCAGCCAGTGATGCGCATGGCGCATGAACGGGGCCGGAATGATCTTCTCGAGCCCGAGTTCGATGGCGAGCGGCGTCTTGCCGATCGCGAGCGGTATGCGATTGGAAACGCGAAACACATGCGTATCCACCGCCATCGTCGGCTGACCGAAGGCCATATTCAACACGACGTTGGCAGTCTTGCGGCCGACGCCTGGCAGGGTTTCCAGCACGTCGCGCTCTCGCGGCACGACCCCGCCATGTTTCTCAACCAGGATTTCGGAGAGGCGCAGAACGTTCTTCGCCTTGTTGCGAAACAGACCGATCGTCTTGACGAGATCGCGAATGCGTTCTTCCCCCAGCGCAACCATTTTCTGCGGCGTATCGGCAAGCGCGAAAAGCGCGCGCGTCGCCTTGTTGACGCCCGCGTCGGTGGCCTGCGCGGAGAGAACCACGGCGACCAGCAGGGTGAAAGCGTTGACGTGCTCCAGTTCGCCCTTGGGCTCCGGATTGGCGGCTTCGAACCGCCGGAAGATCTCCGCGACGGCCGCCTTGTCGACCGGCTTCCGCATCCTGGGGCGTTTGGCGCGCTTTTCAGCCGCGACCGCTGCGGCGGCGACCGGAACCGACGCTGGACCTGCGTTCGTCCGGACGCGCCTTCGCCCTGCGACGACAGGCGCGCTTGCTGCGACAGATGTGATCGACGCGGGACTCTTCCTTGGCGGCATGACGGCGTTATAAAGCCTTTGCGGCCGGCTGCAATCCGCCGCGTCAGAGGCTTGAACATGCAAGGCGATCCGATGGACGGGGCCGAAAAGCAGTTGTTCTCCGTGCGGCTCATTCCGCACAGGTCGCTCTCGCGGGCGAATTTCCGTATATTGCTCATCGTCTTCTCGACCGCCTGCGTGTTCACGGCCTTGCCGTTCCTGGTTCTGGGCGCATGGCCTGTGGCGGGCTTTATGGGGCTGGATATCGCGCTGTTCTATTTCGCCTTCCGGGCGAATTACCGTGACGCGCGCGCATATGAGGACGTCACGGTCACGCCGATCGAGTTGCATATTTCAAAGGTCAGCCCCCAAGGGAAGCAGGCGGACTGGCGGTTCAATCCGTCCTGGGTCCGCATCGAGCGCGAAGATCACGAAGAATATGGCACACGGTCGGTCGCCGTGATGTCGCGCGGCCGCCGGCTGGAAGTGGGCGCGTTTCTCGGTCCGGAGGCCAAGGCGGACCTCGCGACCGACCTCAGCAAAGCCCTGGCCGAGGCGCGACGGGGACCACGTTTCGACGCGTAATAACACGTTTATAGGCGTGAATTAATTAGTCGCACAACATCTGCTGTGTTGTTTGACATAACGAACACTTCGTCCTAGAAAAGAAACGCACTGGACCATTTGCCGCGTCCAGCCTTTTTCCGCGGCCCGCCTGGCGGTTCCCGACCCGAGGAGCAGATGATGATCGCACGCAGTCTACCGCTTTCCCGCCGTGCGCTTGTCGCTTCGGCGCTCGCCCTTTCGGTCATGGGCGCGGCTCCGGCCCGTGCGCAGAATCCCAGCGAAATCAGGATCGATTACGCCACCTACAATCAGGTTTCGCTTGTCCTGAAAGAGCGCAAACTGCTCGAAAAGGAATTCGAAAAAGACAAGATCAACGTCCGCTGGGTGTTTTCGGCCGGCTCCAACAAGGCGCTCGAATTCCTCAACGCCGGATCGATCGACATCGGCTCCACGGCGGGCGCAGCCGC
>JAIEQX010000247.1 GCA_019747375.1 Beijerinckiaceae bacterium
AGTTTGCTGAAGCTTCCTTGATCCAGACTTTGCTGGACAGAGGGTGGCGTCATGACATGTTTTGTGCGGTTTCGGTCCTCCCTCAGGAGTTTTCGCCCGTCGGCTGTGCATACGCCGGGACCGTGTCCTTTAGGTTATTGATGTTGTCCGAGGCTTGGCGTAGTTCTCGATAAAGTTGAATACGTTGAATGTTGGTTCGATCAACGACTAGCTGATTCGTTTTAAATCGCTGAGCCGACGTCTGGTGGGAGGCGGAATTGAATTTGCAGGGATCAGTCGCCAAGCGCGATCTCGTTTTCGCCCGCGTGGGCAAGGGCTCCCTGCATAGCCGGTGGGCGCCGACGGCCACGACGCCGCGCAACTGGGATTTGCAGCTCAGCACGTTTCTGGACGAAACGGAGTCATTCACAGAGGGCGATTTCCCGCTCTCGGTCGACAAGGGCACGAAGTGGGACAGCATTGTCCGGTACTTCTCGAAAAACCCTGATCTGCTCGACACCTACGACTATATTTATTTTCCGGACGACGACCTTCAATTCGAGACCGGAGACGTCGGCCGGGTGTTCGACCTCTGCCGTACGAACGACCTCTACATGGCTCAGCCGGCGCTTCAGCCCGAGAGCTATTATTGGCATCCCATCCTGGTCCGGGCGCCGGGCTTCAAGCTGCGCTTCGTGAACTACATCGAGCCGATGGCTCCCTGCATCAAGGCGTCCTATCTGCGGGATCTTTTGCCCTACATCGAGCGTCATTTCACCGGCTGGGGCTTCGACCACATCTGGGCGGTCCTGATGCGCAATCCCGCCTATCGCGCGGCGATCCTGGATGAAACGCCGGTGGTGCACACCCGCCCGTTCCAGACCGGAGCCATTTACTCGACCTTCGAGAAAATGAACATCGATCCGCTGACCGAGCGAAAGAAGATTCTCAGCGCTCACAAGGGTCAGATCCCCGGCATCGTGGTCTATGGCGGCCAACTTTCCGGCGGCCATGCGGTCAGCGGGCCGGTCGCCCGGCTCATGAACGGCGTGTCGATGATCATGGGCGCCTACAGGGCGCGCGAAGGGGCGCTGCATCTCCGCACGGGCATCGGATCGCTGCTGCGCGCCGTCACGATGGTCGGCTACCAGCCGGAGCAGATCCGTTACCAGGTCGCCGAGACGCCCGCGCCGAAAACCTCGGACGCCATGTCGCTCGGGATCGCAGCTGTTTTGCCCGTGCCCCCGGCCACAAATCACGAACAGCACGGCTAGGGCAGGCCCTCGGGCCTGCGGCCGCTTTCAACCGTCCCGGCAGTGGGGGAGCGGCCGTTCCGGCCGATCCTCTTCCCCTCAAGCGCTTTTCCGTTCAGGTCACGGCTTCGGTCTTCACGCCCCTCAGCGCTCCCTTGGCGGCCCGTTCGCCGCTCAGAAAGGCGTGGTCCGTCCAGATGTAACCCCAGTCGCCGAAGCGGCCGCAATAGCGCACGCCGACGTCGTCGAGGAAGCCATGCACGGTCGCCAGAGCTTTCGGGCGGTCGTGATCGAAGATGATGTTGCCGAACGGCAGCCACATGCAGCTCTGGTGCACGATCTCCGACCGATCCCTGATGAGGCCGCACTTGATCAGGCCATCGATGGCGGGCTCGATCCAGTCTTCGGGCTTGCCGGTCAGGGGGCGATATTTGTCGCTGAAGTAGATTTCGGCCTGGAAGCCGCCACAGCCCGGCGGAACATTGCCGGGCGAGAGATTGCCCCGGTGACTGACGCGCGCGAACGGGATGTCGTCATCGTAGAAATAAGACCATTGCGGCTTCACTTCGACGGGACGGTTCAGGCCGATGTTGACGACCACGACCTGCGAACAGGCGAGACGGGAGGCCGCCTCGAGCACATCCTTCGGCGCGCCCTTGATCAGCGGAATGACCTTGGGAAGCGGGATTGAGGAAATGAGCTTCTCGTAAGACGTCGTCGAACCGTTGCGGAACGAGAGCTGCCGCGCCTTCGTGTCGATCTGCGTGACTTCGTGATTGCACGAAATGTCGGCCATCGGGAAAAAGTGGTTCAGGAAGGATTCGAAGCCCCCGTGCGACGGGTAGCGGAACTCGTTCACGTAAAACACGTCGGACGGTTCGAAGCGCAGCGCGCCGTGCAGAACTTCCTCGAGCTTGGGACGATAAAGGCGCGGACCGAGCCAGTCGGTCGTCATGTTTTTCGCTTCGGTCGTGTGATACTTGACCGTGTATTTCGCCGGGAACGTCTCGGTGAAGGTCTTGCCGAAGGCGGCGTAAAGCCAGTCTTCGTAATTGTTGATCACGGGTTCCTGCACCGCGTTGGCGGCGACGAAGTCCATGATGCAATTGACCACGAGATCGGCCGGCAGACCGTAGAGATTCACCTGCGCGGGATGCTTGATCCAGTGTCCCTGCCAGTAATTGTTGCAGTAGACGTTGCCGACCTCGAACTTGTCATCAACCGACTTTGCGAACAGTTCCTTGACGCGCGGATTGGTCGTGAAGGAGATGTGCACGCCTTCGTCGAAGACGAAACCGTCGCCCGCATCGTAGCTGGAGGTGAGGCCGCCGGGCCTTGGCCGCGCCTCGTAGAGGCGGGGCTTGATGCCTTCTTCCTGAAGCGCGTTCGCGGCGCCGAGGCCGGCGACTCCGCTGCCGAGAATGACGTAACCGGATTCCTTCATCAGGATTGACCCTTTCCGAGATCGCGCGACTTCGTCCAGCGCAGGTCGCTGCTGAGCTGCCCGGCGCCGATATAGCGCTCGAGCGTCCGCAGCCGCACAAGGTCGGAGTTGCGGAAGTCGGCGTCGGCAAAACCGAGAGCCGTCAGACCGTCGCGAAGATCGCGCACGCTCTGCTGCAGCGTTGCGATCGGCTGGTGATCGGGCGCGTAGGATTTGAACAGCGAGAAGTCGACCTGGTAGGAGCGGCGGTCCGGCTCGGCGTTGAGATTGATGGACACGTTGACGCCGGGAATTTCCGCCGCGACGGCTTCGGCGAGCTGCGAGACCTGATAGTTCCAGGCCGTCGAGCCGACATTGATCGAGAGCTTCGGGCCGCCGGTCGCGACAGGACGCGTGACGCCCCATTCGATGGCGCGGGCCATGTCGCTCACATTGATGAGCGGGCGCCAGGGCGTGCCGTCGCTGAGAACCTTCACTTCGTTGAAGGCGAGCGCGCAGGCGACGAAGTCGTTGAGGACGAGATCGAGACGCAGGCGGTCCGACATGCCGCAGGCCGTGGCGAAACGCAGGCAGGTGACGACCATGCCGTCGAGGTCAGCCTCGCCGAGCGCACGCTCCGTGTCGATCTTCGAGCGCGCATAAGCCGTCAGCGGGTTGAGTTCGTCGGTCTCCGTCATGGGACGGCCCGCGGCAAAGCCGTAGACGCTGCAGCTGGATGCGAAGACGAAATGCTTGACGCCGGCCTTGTGGGCCAGCTTGGCGATGCGCAAGCTGGCGAGATAATTCACCTGCTCGGTCGGCTCCTCGAAGGATTTTCCCATCGGATCGTTCGAGATCGCGGCAAGCTGCACGACGGCGTCGACGCCCTTCATCAGCTCTTCAGGAAATTCGCGCGTGTCGCCGAAATATTGCGCCGTCAGCTTCGTTTCGGGAAGGCGGTCGCGGGTCGTCAGGCAATGGGCGAAGTAGCCATTGTCATAGCCGATGATCTCAGCCTCGGGGAAGCGCGCGCGCAGGTGGCGCACGACGCCCGGTCCGACATAACCCATGTTTCCGGTGATGAGGATTTTCATGACGGCTCATTCCCGATCTGGCGGCGCCGGCCGCGTCTGACGTGTGGTGAAACTTCTGATCGACGAAGTAGCACGCGGGGTTTCCCGTGGCGTAGTCTTACCTCGGGACACCATTAATTCCATTCGCTTGCGTGCGCTCTAGTGTCACGATGCGTTACCGTTGCGCTCATTCAGACAATCGCCGGGCTTGGAATCGGCAGGATGAAGCGGCCGCCTGCGTCCGCGTAGGCCTTCTGCTGGGCCATGATTTCGGCGCCGAAATTCCAGGCTAGGATCAGCAGATAGTCGGGCCGGTCCTGCATGAGCGTCTCCACCGAGCGGATCGGAATTTCCAGACCCGGCATGTATTTGCCGACCTTGTGGACGTTGCGGTCGACCACGTAGGAAATCACGTCGCCCTTCAGGGAGGCGTAGTTGAGCAGCGTCGCGCCCTTGGCGGCTGCGCCATAGGCGGCGACCCGCTTGCCGTTGGAAACGAGATCCTGGATGAGCTTGCGCAGGTCGTCGCGCACCTTGGCGACCTGCCGGGAGAATTTCTCATAATAGGCGGGCGCGCCCATGCCCAGTTCGGCTTCTTCGGCGATGAGCTTTTCGAGGCGCGCGGTCTTGCCCGGCTTCTTGCCGACGGTCAGGCGCAGGGAGCCGCCATGGATGTCGATGCGCTGGACGTCGTTCAGATAAAGGCCGTGGCGCGCGAAGAGGGGTTCGAGCGCGGTGAGCGAATAGTAGAAGACGTGCTCGTGATAGATCGTGTCGAAGGCGCAGGCGTCGATGAGGTCGCGCAGATAGGGGAATTCGAACTCCGCCACGCCGTTGTCGGCGAGCAGGATCGCGAAGCCCTCCACGAAGCCGTTGATGTCCTCCACATGGGCCAGCACATTGTTGGCGAGAATGACGTCGGCGCGCTTGCCCTCGGCCACGAGCGCATGGGCGGTCGTGGCGTTGAAAAAGGCCTGGAGCGTCTCGACGCCGATCTTGCGCGCGGCTTCGGCGGGACCCTGAGCGGGATCCACGCCCAGCACCGGGATGCCTTTCTCGACAAAGTTTTTCAGTAGATAGCCGTCGTTGCTGGCGACCTCCACCACGAGGTTCCGGGGTCCAAGCCCGTATTGCTCGACAAGGCCCAGCGCATGCTCGCGGCTATGAACCAGCAGGGCCGGGAGGAACGACGAGAAATACGGATAGTCCCGTCCGAAAAGGATTTCGGGCGGAATCGTCTCGCTGACCTGCACGAGGCTGCAGTCCTGACAGAAGAGGACCTCGAGAGGAAACGTGTCCTCCGGCTGCCCGACATGCGCCGGCTCGACGAGCGCGTTGGCGAGCGGTTGCCTGCCGAGATCCAGGATCATGTCGAGGCGGGGAGACTGGCACGAACGGCAATGGGTGAGGCGGGTCATGGGAAGGTCCGGAAGGATGATGAAAGGAACGGCGTGAATTTGCGTGATGCGGGGAGGATCATCGGGCGGCCTCCAGGATGAGACCCGCCTCGGCGACGAGATCGGCCGCGGCCTTGATCTCGCCGAAGGACATTTGGGCGCGCTCCGCCATGTCCAGCAGCGTGTGGCGTCCGTCCGCCAGATTGAGCACCCAGAGCAGCGCCAGCTGCGTGACGCCGCCGGCCTCCTTCTGGCCACTGATGGCGCGATAGAGACCGCGGCGGCCAAGCTGCGGTTCGCCGCGGCCATCGAGCCGCTCGTACAGACGGTTGTCGTCCAGAAGTTCGAGGATCGCCGTCAGCGTGTCGAGCGAGTCCGCCATGGCTTCGGGCGAGACCAGATCGAGATTGTCGGCCGAGGTGTGATATTCGGGAAAGGTCCCGTTCGGCGAGCGCATGAAACAGCCGACCGGAAGGTTGTAGCCGGGCGAGCAATATTGCCGCTCGTCATAGCCGAAGGGACCGAAGGGCAGGAGGGAGTAGGACGGGCTCCGCAGCTTCAGCACATGCGCCACGGCGCGATCCACGAGAGCGTCGCCTTGACGGCTCTGCTTGTAGTGAAAGCCGCCGCGATCTCCGACGCAACTGAGGATCAGACCGTGACGGATGCGCGGGACAACGTCCTCATTGCGCGCCAGCCATGTGATCGCCCCGACGGTCGCCGGCGTGAACAGGAAGCGATACGACAGCCGCCGCTTTCTCGACGCCATGCGCCGGGCGAGATGCGTCGCCACGGCGAGGCCGGACAGATTGTCGTTGGCGAGGCTCGGATGACAGCAATGGGCGGAAATCAGGACCTCGTCAGCGCTTTCGCCGGGAATGAGCCATTCGCCGTAGGTGAGAGAGCCGGGCTCGAGCGACGCGTCGATGACGACGCGATAGCTTTCGTCGCGCATCGACTCCCAAAGCGCGTGGCTCAGGCAGAAGCCCCAGCTTTCCGCATAATAGGCGGTGCGATAGGGCACCAGCGCGGGTTGGTCGGGAAGCGTATGGACATGCCTGGCCAGTTCGTCGCGCGAGAGCACGCGGTCGACCGGCATGCTGTAGCTGACGAGATGCAGATTGTTGTCGGCGAAGTCGACAAGGATACGGCCCTGCATGTCTTCGATGCGCGCCGCGCGGGCGTTCCATTCGCGCGGCACTTCCCAATCGAGCACCGGCGTACCGGTGGGGACTTCGTGCAGTTGCAGCGGGATGTCCTGCGCGATGCGCGCGAGCGTCTGGCGGACGCCGTCGCCGGTGATGCTGCGATTGATCGGGTAGAGATCGAGCACCATCCCGAAGAGGTCGCCGCCGACGCTGCTTTGGCCTTCCGTCATGACTTGGCTCCGGCGGCGCCCAGCCACGGCAGGCGCGGCAGGAGGTCTGGCCATGCGCGGTCCTTGTCGGACATGCTGGCGACGGGGAGGGGCCATTCGATCCCGATAGACGCATCGTCGTGGCGAAAACCGTCGTAAAGCTCGGGCACGTACGACTCGCCCATCAGATATTCGACGACGACATGATCGGTCAGGGTCTGGAAACCGTGCGCAAACCCGCCCGGAATGTAGAGGCCGAGGCCGTTTTCGTCGGACAGATCCTGCGCGAACCACCGGCCGCGCGTGGGCGAGGTTTCGCGCAGATCGACGATCACGTCGTGAATTCGGCCGAGGCTGCAGCGGACGATCTTGGCGTCTTCGCGCGGCGCGCGCTGATAATGCATTCCGCGCAGGCTGCCGCGTTGCAAAGTCGAGGACGTATTGGCCTGCGCGGGCGTGAAATCGATCCCCTCATGCCGGAAGGTGTCGGCGCACCAGACACGGGCGAACGAGCCTCGCTCGTCGCGCATTTGCGCGAAGCGGATGAGTCGTGCGTCGGATCCGCCGATCCTCTCGAATTTCATTGCAAGCGGCTCAGTCTGTAAATGTTGAAACCAAACGCACCGGCGCGCCGGCGCAAGTGGGCGATCAAGGCTTCGTCCAGGTCTTCCAGGGCGGGGACCCCGCATTCCAGAGATCGTTGAGAACCGTCTTGTCGCGCAATGTGTCCATGGGGTGCCAGAAACCAGTGTGACGATAGCCCATCATCTGGCCTTCACGGGCGAGATTGTTCATGGGCGCATGCTCCCAGATGGTGTCGTCACCCTCGATGTATTCGAGCACGCCTGGTTCTGCGACGAAGAAACCTCCGTTGATCCAGGCGCCATCGCCGCGGGGCTTTTCAGTGAAAGCGTTGATGGTGTCATCGCCTTCGGACAGAACCATGGTGCCGAAGCGGCCTACCGGCTGCACCGCCGTCACTGTCAGCAGCTTGCCGTGATCACGGTGGAATTTGGTCAGCGCGGTGATGTCGATATTGCTGACGCCGTCGCCATAGGTGAGGCAGAAAGCGTCGTCGCCGATATGCTCAGCCACGCGCTTGATGCGTCCGCCCGTCATCGAATTGATCCC
>JAIEQX010000260.1 GCA_019747375.1 Beijerinckiaceae bacterium
CGCGTGGACTCATCGCCACCAGCACGGCGCCGAGCGATGTTGCCGCTACGGCGAAACGAATTTCCACGCTATCTCCGCCGCTTCTATATGTTCTGGGAGGCATGCCGAGCATTTTATCCGCCTGTTCGTAGAAACCTGCGGCTGAGTTGAAGCCCGAGTCGTAGATGGCTTGAGTGACGCTGGCGTCCGAAGTTGCCAACGTCCTGCGCAAGCGCGCGGCGCGACAACCCTGCGCATATTGGCGAGGCGTTACACCGGTCTCGCCCTTGAAAATACGGTGCAGATGAAACGGACTTAGACCCACGAGTTTCGAAAGTTCAGCGATGGTCGGAGCTGTCTCTGAAGCGTCCATCACGCGGCACAGGCGCTCGACCAGGGCGCGCCGCGCCTGCGCTTTGCCGGCGCGGGCCCTTTGGAAAGAGCGTGTGGCGTTGGCGTTGGGGCTTTGTGAGTTATCGCGATCCATGCGTCATAACTATCAGGCCGAAGCGACAGCTTCATCCGGGTTCTTGCGGTTGTCCGACCAGATGGATCGACGCCTTTGACCTCCCGCCCCGCAGCGACAACAATAGCGTTTACACATTGACGGCGAGCCGGAAACCGGCCGCCGAACACCTGGGAGGAAGCTCATGCGCAATCTAGCGCTGTTCGCCTGCGCGGCGATCGGTATTGCAACTCTTGTGTCAAGACCGGTCGAGGCGCAGGACGCCACCGCCGCCTTCTTCAGGGGCAAGACCATAACGATCGTAGCGGGGTCTTCGGCAGGAGGCGGGGTTGACGTCTATGCACGACTGATTGGCCGCCACTTGGGCCAGCATATTCCCGGCAATCCGTCCGTCATCATCCAGAACATGCCGGGCGCCGGAAGCCTGACTGCGGCGCGACACCTCTATACGATTGCTCCCAAGGACGGCACGCAAATCGGCGTCGTGCTGTCCACCGCGCTGTTTGATCCTCTAATGGCCGGTCATGACCTCCAGACCTACGACCCCCGCAAGTTCGTCTACCTGGGAAACGCCAATGCGGATACTTCCGTTTGCGTCGTGCGTCGCGACGCGTCTGTCCAATCCTATGGAGAACTGGCCGAAAAAGAACTGGTCGTTGGCGGCACAGGGCCGGGAAGCGCGCTTGTCGATTATCCCGTCATGGAGCGCCACCTCCTCGGATCGAAGCTGAAGCTCATTCCGGGCTACAAGGGCTCGAACGAGGTGAGCCTTGCGATCCAGCGCAACGAGGTGCAGGGCGTCTGCGGACTGCTGTGGTCGAGCGCGCGCCAGCAGTATCCGGATGTGCTCAAGTCCGACGGACAGGTGAAGGTTCTGGTGCAACAGGATACGAAAGCGTTGCCGGAAATCGCCAAACTCGGCGCGCCGCTGATCATGGACTTCGCCAAAACGCCGGAGCAGAAGCGTGCGCTCGACGTTTTCCTCACGCAGGGGTCGATCAGTCGCCCCTTCATGCTGCCGCCGGGCGTGCCTGCCGATCGTGCAGAAGCCTTGCGTAAGGCCTTCGACGCAACCCTGCGAGATCCGGAATTGCGCGCAGAGGCCGCCAAGCAGGGATCGGACGTGAATGCAGTGTCGGGGCCGGATGTGCAGGCGCTGGTTGAGAAAGTTTACGCCACGCCGGCCGACCTCATCTCGAAGTTGCGCAGCGCCGGGCCAACGAAATAGGCGCGTGTCAGGCCGGCATCCGTGACGGCGCTGTGGATGTGATGATAGGCTGGGCGGCGGTTAATCTAAAAGGAACAGATCATGCGACTTGGCATCTGGGCGCCGCTGCCGCACACGATCCGTCCAGAGCCTGTCATCACGCAATCGCTGCTTGAACTGGGAACGCCGGGCCTCGGACTGCCCGTCGATCGCTCATTCGCGTTCGCGCTCGACGTCGTGCGCCGCGCCGAAAATCTCGGGTTCGACATTGCCTTGGTGGCGGAGCGACTTGTGGCGCGCGATCTGGAGGCATGGGTGGTGTCGTCTGCGCTGGCCGTGCTGACCAGCCGCATCCAGATCATGACGGCGGTTCATCCGGGCATCGTGTCGCCGCAAGTCGTCGCCAAGATGGGCGCCTCGCTCGATCGGCTGAGCGGCGGGCGTTTCGCCGTCAATGTCGTGCCCGGGCGGCGTCCTGAGGAGTTCGATTTTTACGGCAACGGCGGCTGGCTATCCGACACTGGCCAGCGCTATCGCCGCATGGACGAATTCATCGCTGTGATGAGCGGCTTGTGGACGGAGCAGTCGCTTGATCACGCGGGAGAATTCTACACGGTCGACAAGGCGCATCTGGCGACGCGCGTCATGCGCACGCCGCGTCCGCCGATTTATGCAGCGAGTGGATCGGAGGCCGGGCAGGACATTATCGCGCAACGATGCGACACCTGGTTCATCTCGCATGAACCTGGATTGAGGAACTATCCCGCCAACCTGCGGAAGATAGCGTCAGATGTCGAGGCCATGCGCCGGCGCGCCGCGCAGCATGGGAGGGTCCTGGGCTACGGGTTGAGCACGCATGTGATTTGCGCCGACAGTCTCGAGGCGGCCGAAGCCGAAGCGGCTTCGCTCGATAAAATTCCCGAGGCCAATGTGGTGGCGAAGGCCCTTGGCGCCGGGCTCGTGGGGACGCCACGGATCATCGCGGATCGGATCAGGCTGTACCAGGATTGCGGCATCGACTGCCTGATGCTGCAATTTTCGCCGATGCAGCAAGGCCTTGAGACCTTCGCCGAACGTGTCATGCCGCTGCTGCGGAGGTGAGCGCGGGCCTATTTCGCCGTCATGATGGCGCGCACGCGCTGGATGACCGCGGGAGGCGTTTCATATGTCTTCCTGACCAGCGCCTGCACCTCCTCGCCCGACATGGGGCTGACGTCGAGCGTCATGCTGGCCGCCTCGGCGATGAAGTCCGGGCTCTGCACGGTTTTCATGAACGAGTCCCGCAGGATCCTGACGCGATCCTCGGGGACGCCGGCGGGCGCCACGAAGGGGCGGCCCATCTGCAGCCAGCTCAGTGAAAATTCCAGCTGGGCGCGTTTTTCGGGATCTGTAATGAACTCGGTGATGAGCGGCACATCCGGAAGAGCTGGATGTTTTTCCGGGGAAAGTTGAACAAGAACGCGTATTTTTCCGTCAGCGATCTGCTTTCCCTGCGTGGCCAGCATGCCGGACACGAACCAGCCGGTGCGTCCCATGATCTCGCCGCTCTCGGCCGCCAGGATCAGTTCCGGATTGCCCTTGTAGCCTTCGATGACGCGGAATTTCGTCCCGAGAATCTCGTTCATGATGCGGGAATAGACCGAATCCGCGGTGGCGCGGCCGCTCGCGCCGACCAGCATCTCGGTCGTGAACGTGTCCCTGAAGGTCTTGACGGGTGAATTGCTCCACGCCACCACGACCGGTATCTCCTTGGACGTGCTGCCGATCCAGTTCATCGTGCGGCCGTCGTAGCGGGCGTTCTCGACCGGGCCGGTGACGCCCATCAGGGGTTCGACGCCGATGTGATTCTGGACGGCCGCGATGGTCGTGCCGTCTTTCGGCGCCGTGTTGGCGAGCGTGTTCATCGCCACGAGACTGCCGGCGGCCGGGAGATTCTGTACGACCATCAAGGGGTTGCCGGGGATGTACTTCGGCCAGTGCCGGGCCAGCAGGCGCGCGTAGGTGTCGTAGCCGCCGCCCACCGACGAGCCGACGATCATGTTGATCTGCTTACCGGCGTAGTAATCCGTTGATTGAGCTACTGATTTCGTTGTCGCTCCGGCCAGCAGGGTTGAGCCCAGCAGGGTCATGGCCGTCCGTCTCGTCGGGGTGTTCATCATGCGGGAGCCCTCTTTTCCGGAATGGTGCGTCATTGCAGACGGATAGGCAAGCAACAGGCCGGCGCCGGGGCGGCCTGCGCGCGCGGAAAAAGACGCGTCCGACGCTGTCGTTCGAGATGAGCGCGGGCGCGGCGCGACAATTCCCGACGTCATGCATGATCAGTTTGTAATTATTACAATTCATGAGTGAGTAAGCTTGCTTGTAAGCCCACAGGACTGCGCCTAGTTTCCGGCCGTTGCTTTCCGTCAGGGCGGGCCGCGAAGCGATTTCCTTCGGCTGCAGAGTGATTTGTCATGCAAGGCATGTATTGGGGCGCGGCGCGCGCCGGCTTTCCGGACGCGCGATGACATCGCCGTCGCCTTCCAACCCCGGTCCCGATGTGGCGGCCCAGATCGCCGTCCTCGAACAGGACATGCTGCGGCTGATGATGACGATCAACGACGCGCTCAGCCAGCGGCGCAAGGCGCGCGAGGTGCGCGCGCTGCGGGCGAGGCTCGCCACCCTGCTGCGCGACCTGGAGCGGCTCAAGCGACTCCAGGGCTGACAGTCCCGCCGGGCTGAAAGTCTCGCGCCTCATGTCGGCGCCTTGTCGGGGCGCGCGTCCTTGGGTCATGCTCAGGCTGATCCGGGTCTGCGCGAGGAGACGATCATGCCGGTCCAGCCCTATCTGTTCTTCGACGGCGTCTGCGAGCAGGCGCTTGATTTCTACACGCAGGCGCTCGGCGCGAAAGTCGGCATGGCGATGCGCTTTCGCGACAATCCCGCGGCCTCCGAAGGCGTCAATCCGCCGGGCTCCGAGGACAGGATCATGCATGCGGCCTTCACGATCGGCGATACGACCATCATGGCGTCGGATGGCATGTGCGCCGGGAAGCCGAGTTTCCAGGGTTTTGCGCTGTCCCTCACGGTGAAGGACGCGGAGGAGGCCGAGCGGGCGTTCGGCGCGCTGGCGGACGGGGGCGCCGTGCAGATGCCGCTCGGCGAAACCTTCTTCTCGCCGCGCTTCGGCATGGTGGCGGACCGGTTCGGGGTCTCCTGGATGGTGATCGTGCCGCCCGCCGGCTGAAACGTCGGGAACGACCGCCAAGCTCGTTCGTTTTCCGGATGTGGCCACTCGCAGCCGGGGATCGATCCCATGAGCACGCCCTCGCCCCTCACGCCCTCCGCCGTCACGCCTCCCGCGGTCACGCCGCCGCTCGCGCCGCCCCCCGGGGAGACGGGTTTTTCCGGGCCCATGAACTCGGGGCCCATGAGTCTGGCGCTCGCGACCCATTGGTGGGCGCTGGTCCTGCGCGGGGTCATCGCGATCCTGTTCGGCGTGATGGCCTTCGTGTCGCCCGGCGCCGTCATGCTGTCGCTGGCGCTCCTGTTTGGCGTCTATCTGCTGGTCGACGGCGCCATCGGGCTCGTCTCGGCCATGCGGGCGTGGCGGGCCGACAAGAGATTCTGGCCGCTGCTCGCCGAAGCCCTGCTCAATATCCTGATGGGCGTCATCGCGCTGGCGTTTCCGGCGGGCGCGATCCTGGCCTTCGTGATCGTCACGGCCGTGTGGGCGCTGCTCAGCGGCGGCTTCATGCTGGCGGCGGCGTTCGGGCTCAGCCTGGAGCACGGGCGGCTCTGGCTGGCCATCGGGGGGCTGGTGTCGATCCTCTGGGGCGTGCTGCTCATCCTCACGCCCATGATGGGCGCGGTGGTGCTGACCTGGTGGCTCGGCGCCTATGCGGTGGTGTTCGGCATCATGCTGGTGGCGGTCGGCTTCAAGCTTCGGGCGCATCGCGGGCCGGCGCCCGGGGCTCCGACGCTGGCGACGGGCGCGTGACGGCGTCCTGACGGCATGGTCACGCGGGCGATGCTGCGCTAGAACCTCTGCTTGCGTCGGGCGTGGGGGCCGAATGAGCGAGCAGGCTGGCGAACACGACATCGACTTCGGCCTGCTCCTGCCGCTCCTGCTGCATTCGTTCCTGGTCCAGGCGCTCGTCCCGCTGGTGCGGGTCGGCACCTCCTACCGGGCCATCGAGCTCGAGCTCCCGGTCATCTGGATCGGGGTCATCGCCGCCTCTTTCGCGCTCCTGCCGGTCGTGTTCGCGATTCCGTTCGGCCGCATGATCGACCGCGGCCACGACAGCCGCGCCGCCCAGGCGGGCAGCCTTTTGATGATCGCCGGATGTTTCATCCTCTGGCGCGGGGCCGACACGCAATGGCATCTGCTGGCCGCCAATGTGGTGCTGGGCATCGGCCATATCCTGTGCATGGCGGGTCACCAGATGATCACGGTGCGGTGCGCGGGTCCGCGCAGCCGGGAGTCGATCTTCGGCTATTACATGGTGGCGCTGGCGCTCGGGCAGGCGGTCGGGCCGTTCCTGATCGGACTGGCGGCCGGCAATGCGCGCGTGGCCCCCACCGACAAGGTCTTCTTCATGGCGATGATCGTCGTGGGACTGTCGGGCCTGTCGGGCTTCCTGCTGCGCGCCGCGCCCCCGAAGCCGCCGCGCAGCGCCACCGATCGCGCGCTCGGGGTGATGGAGATCCTGCGCCTGCAGGGACTGACCTCGGTGATCTTCGCCAGCGTCATGACGGTGACGACGCTCGACCTGCTGGTCGTCTACCTGCCGCTGCTGGGAACCGAGCGGCATATCGAGGCGAGCCATATCGGCTGGCTGCTGACCACGCGGGCCCTGGCCTCGATGGCGTCGCGGCTCGCCTATGTCCAGCTGTTCAACCTGATGGGCCGCGTGCCCCTGACCGTCACGATGATGTCGATCTCGACCGTGGGCCTGTTCCTGCTCGCGGCGCCGGTTTCGCTCCCGTGGATGTATGCGGCGGTCGTGGCGGTGGGCTACGGGCTCGGCATCGCGTCGACGCTGACGCTCTCGGGCATTGTCGAGATCGCCCCGGTGGCGGCGCGCGGCACCGCCATGTCGCTGCGGCTGACCGGAAACCGCATCGGGCAGGTGGCGCTGCCCTTCACCGCCAGCCTGCTGGCGGCCGCCACCGGCGTTTCGGGGGTCTTCGCCCTGACGGCCGTGGCGGTCGCGGCCGCGGGCCTGGCCGTCCAGACGACCTTTCCGGGACGTTGACGAAGCTGTGAGAAGGCGGAGTTTCTTTCTGAAGAATCAGACTTTGTTGATGTTTAGCTGAGCACTATCTCGCCGTTATGTGGGCCGTAGCGGCCCTGAAAGCGACGGCAGGCCAGCATGTCCCAGGACGTCATTGCAGGAGCGGAGGATCAGCCGGCGGAGGATCGGCGCAACGAGCGCGTCCGGACGCTGATCGGCGCGCGCGCGATCTTCAACAATGGCGGCAACAGCGTCGACTGCCAGATCCGCAATCTGTCCGCGACCGGCGCCAAGATCACCCTGAGCGCGGCCGTCGGCCTGCCCGAATCCTTCATTCTGGACATTCCGAGCCGCGGCAAATCCTATCATGCCGAATTGCGCTGGCGTCACGAGGATGCGGCGGGCGTCGATTTCGTCGGCGACGAAATGGGCAAGAGCAGCCTCGCGCCCGAAGAACAGATCGCCGCCCTGAAAAAGGAAAACGCGATTCTGCGCCGCCGCGTGTCGGAACTGGTCGCGCGGCTCGCCGATCTCGGTCATTCCGAGCGGCCCGAATAGGTTTTCCGCTCGATCGCCGCGCGCCGCGCCATCGGCCGGCGCCGCCGGATGGCTTCGCTCCGCTCGCCATGACGGGCGTGGCGTCCTGATGCCGGCCGCATTAAACAGAGCTGACGCGGCGTCGCGAAGCAGGACTGAATGATCGAAGATCCCAAGGCTTTCATCCGCGCCAATACGCGGCTGCGCGCTGTTCCGCATGCGCCCGAACTCAGGCTTCATCTGGCGGATGAAGC
>JAIEQX010000235.1 GCA_019747375.1 Beijerinckiaceae bacterium
AAAATTATCTCCGGTTCTATTCAGCCGCGCTGAGCTTCTTCGCGCGCCCGGAGCCGGTGTTCGTCGACAGGCATTGATGTCGCGCAGGGAAAATCGAGAGAGGGCGAGGCGACGCCGCGTCCCCGCCAGCCAAGATCGGACAGCGTCCTCAAACGACGCCGCCGCCATGTGGCGGCGCGAGAGGCGCGGTGGAGCGGTTCGTCCTGGTTGCGAGGGACAGGCCGCGCGATCGCTGGCCGGTTTCAGGCATGGTGGGCGGTGACGGGCTCGAACCGCCGACCCTCTCGGTGTAAACGAGATGCTCTACCAACTGAGCTAACCGCCCGACGGCCTTCGAATCGCACAAAGCCATCTGAGCGTCAACGGATTCGGGCGCCGGCCGGATGACCCCCGCTTTTGCGCCTCGGCGCTTATCGCCTCACGCCAGCGTGAGGGCAGGAACCAAGCGGCGCCGGAGAGGTTGTGTCTTCGTGTTCAATGCGAAGGAGAACTGATCATGGGTAGCACCAGCGACAAGGCCGCGGGTCTCGGCAACGAAGCCATGGGCAACATCAAGCAGGGTCTCGGCAAAGTGACCGGCAATGACAAGCTCCAGGCCGAAGGCGCCGCGCAGGAAGCCAAGGGCGAAGCCCAGCAGGCTGTCGGCAAGGCCAAGGAAGGCATCAAGGACGCCACCAACACCGTGGCGGACGCCGTCAACCGCAAGCTCTGATTTTCATCGGATGCTTGAAGATTCAGGGAGCCGCAAGGCTCCCTTTTTCTTGGGCTCAATAGAGCAGAAAAAGATCCGTCTTTTCACGATGGACGGCGGGCGAATCCGGCGTGACGCGCTCGACCCTGGCCTTCGAGCAATCGTGATGATCCGAGAAGGTGGCGGCGCGATAACCGCAGTCGAACAGCATCTGCATCAGACCCTGACGGGTCGCGCCGAGCCGCGCCAGACGTTCCGACTTGTGCAATTCGAACAGTAAAAACGGGCGTTTCTCGCGAAATGTCTTCATCGCGCCGGGGATCACCTTGGCCTCGTATCCATCGACATCGAGCTTGATGAGATCGGGCGCGCCGTGCTTCTCGGCGAAGGCGTCGATGGACGTCACGAGCACGCGGGCTTCGTGCAGCTGATTGCGGTCATGCATGCCGCGCATCCTGAATTTCAGACGCCGCCACATCGATTCCTGGTATTCCTGCTCGGTCGGCTTTGTCTCGTAGAAATCATTGCGCGTGTGCCAGACGGTGCGCTCGCCCTCCTCGTGGTCGGAGAGGCCGGCGAGATGGTTGTGCACCCTGCCCTGCGCATAGGGTTCGCCCTCGAGCGTGCGGGTGATCGCGGCGCTGCGGCGCGGGTCCATCTCGAAGGCGTGGACAGTCGATGAGCTGCCGGCCTTGGAGGCCGCCACCATGGCGAAATAGCCGCTGTAGGAGCCGATGTCATAGACGTTGTGAATGTCGAACCGATGCAGGATGAAGCTCATCAGCGCGGTGGTGACAGCCTCGTAGAGATCCGACGACGGCGCCACGCGCGACAGCATCTTGCGCTTCTTGGGCGGCCAGAAGGCGATCGATTCATGGCCCGGAATCTTCAGGCGATGCACATCGCCGCTTACCTGCCGCTGCATGGTGAACTGGTGCAGAAAGCTGTCGAGCTCGCGCAGGAAGGCGTCCTCATCCGGGAAGCCTTCGAGTTTCCGCTGTTCCGCCATCTGCGCCATTCGAAACTCCGGTCCCGCCAACCGCGAGCTTGCGGACGGCTAAGTTCATAAAGTTTCGGGAAAATACGCTTGCTTCTTGGCAAAAGCAAAGCGCCGCCGCGCAATCCCGGCGGTTAGTCGCCGGCTGTGTTGATCAGGTTTTTCAGCGCCGCCGCCGGCTTGAAATGCGCGTTCTTGGCGGGCGGGATCGACAGTCGCTCGCCGGTGACGGGATGTCGGCCGACGCCCTCGCCCCGCTTGCGCACCGAGAAAATGCCGAAATGCACCAGGCGTATTTCTTCGCCGCGCTTCAATCCCCGGGCGATCGCGTCCGTCACAGCGTCGACGGCGGCCGCCGCATCGGCCTTGGACAATCCCGCCTGCGCGGCCACATGCTCAACCAATTCAACCTTGTTCACCAACCCAATGTCCCATTTCGTGTCTGGAGTGCGCGTGACGAAAAAGGCCGCGGTCCGGGGGACCGCGGCCTCAATCCTTAGTCAACCAGCCTTAGTGCGCGACGACGCCTGATTCGTCGGCGACGACGGCCGGCGCGGACTTGGCGGGACGCTCCTCTTCCCAGGTGATCGCAACCGGCGGGCGAACCAGCGCGTGGGCGAGAACTTCGTCCATGCGCGAGACCGGCACGATCTCGAGGGCGTTCTTCACGGACGCCGGAAGATCGGCCAGATCCTTGGCGTTTTCAGCCGGGATCAGCACTTTCTTCAGGCCGCCGCGCAGGGCCGCGAGCAGCTTTTCCTTCAATCCGCCGATCGGCAGCACCCTGCCGCGCAGCGTGACCTCGCCCGTCATGGCGATGTCGCGGCGGACCGGAATGCCCGTCATGACCGACACGATCGTGGTGGCCATGGCGATGCCGGCGGACGGACCGTCCTTGGGCGTCGCGCCTTCCGGAACGTGGACGTGGATGTCCCGACGGTCGAAGAGCGGCGGCTCGATGCCGAAATCGACGCAGCGCGAGCGGACATAGGAGGCCGCCGCCGAGATCGATTCCTTCATCACGTCACGCAGGTTGCCGGTGACGGTCATCTTGCCCTTGCCGGGCATCATGACGCCTTCGATCGTCAGCAATTCGCCGCCGACCTCGGTCCATGCGAGACCCGTGACGGCGCCCACCTGATCCTCGGTCTCGGCCTCGCCGAAGCGGAACTTCGGCACGCCCAGATAATCGGACAGGTTTTCGGTCGTCACGACCACTTTCTTCTTCTTGGACGTGAGGATTTCCTTCACGGCCTTGCGGGCCAGGTTGGAAATCTCGCGCTCGAGATTACGCACGCCCGCCTCGCGGGTGTAGCGGCGGATGAGCAGCATCAGGGCGTCGTCCTCGATCGCCCATTCCTTGGGGGCGAGGCCGTGCTTCTGGATGGCGACCGGGATCAGGTGCTTGCGCGCGATCTCGGCCTTCTCGTCCTCGGTGTAGCCGGCGATGCGGATGATCTCCATGCGGTCCATGAGGGGCGCAGGGATGTTCAACGTATTCGCCGTCGTGACGAACATCACGTTCGACAGGTCGTAGTCGACCTCGAGGTAATGGTCGCTGAACGAGCCGTTCTGCTCGGGGTCGAGAACCTCCAGCAATGCGGACGACGGATCGCCACGGAAATCCATGCCCATCTTGTCGATCTCGTCGAGCAGGAAGAGCGGATTGGCGGTCTTGGCCTTGCGCATCGACTGGATGATCTTGCCGGGCATCGAACCGATGTAGGTCCGGCGGTGACCACGGATCTCGGCCTCGTCACGCACGCCGCCAAGCGACATGCGCACGAACTCGCGTCCCGTCGCCTTCGCGATGGACTTGCCGAGCGATGTCTTGCCGACGCCCGGAGGGCCGACGAGACACAGGATCGGACCCGTCAGCTTGTTGGCGCGCTGCTGCACGGCGAGATATTCGAGGATGCGCTCCTTGACCTTGTCGAGCCCGTAGTGATCCAGGTTCAACACGTCCTCGGCCAGGCCCAGGTCCTTCTTGACCTTGGAGCGCTTGCCCCACGGTATGGACAGGAGCCAGTCGAGATAGTTGCGCACCACCGTCGCTTCGGCCGACATGGGCGACATCTGACGCAGCTTCTTCAGCTCCGCATTCGCCTTGTCGCGCGCTTCCTTCGACAGTTTGGTGTTCTTGATGCGCTCCTCGATTTCGGCGAGATCGTCCTTGCCGTCCTCGTCGCCGAGTTCCTTCTGGATCGCCTTCATCTGCTCGTTGAGATAATACTCGCGCTGGGTCTTCTCCATCTGGCGCTTGACCCGCGTGCGGATACGCTTCTCGACCTGCAGGACGGAGATCTCGCTCTCCATCAGGGACAGGCACTTCTCCAGTCGCTTGGCGACGGACGCGGTTTCGAGGATCGCCTGCTTGTCGGCGATCTTGATCGACAGATGCGACGCGACCGTATCGGCGAGCTTGGCGAAATCGTCGATCTGCGTGACCGCGGTGACGACTTCGGGCGAGACCTTCTTGTTGAGCTTCACATAGCCCTCGAACTCGGCCACGACCGAGCGCGACAGCGCCTCGACCTCGACCTTGTCGGGCATTTCTTCCGCGATGACCTCGGCGTCAGCCTCGTAATAATCGTCGGTGCGGGTGTATTTGCGCACCTGCGCACGCGCCGCGCCCTCGACCAGCACCTTCACGGTGCCGTCGGGAAGCTTGAGGAGCTGAAGCACGGAGGCGAGCGTCCCCGTGGTGAAAATCGCATCCGTCGCCGGATCGTCGTCGGCCGCGTTCATCTGCGTGGCGAGCAGGATGTGACGGTCGGCCTTCATCACCTCTTCGAGCGCGCGAATGGATTTTTCGCGGCCGACGAAAAGGGGAACGATCATGTGCGGGAAAACGACAATGTCACGCAGCGGCAGAACCGGGTAGCTCTCGATGGTGCCGGGCGATGCAAGCACACGCTTCTGAGTTGTCATTCGCTTTTCCTATTCGGGATCTGCCCGAAGACCACCTTGGAGGCTGGCCGCCGGGCGAGACGTCCAATCAGCAGAAAGCACGATTCGCGCCATTGCCGATCCTACGTCCCTATGGTGAGGCCTCAAAGGCGCCTCCCATCTCTTCGTCACTGGAAATGGTTAGGATCGAGCCGATTTTCAACACCTGCGGCAAGACTGCACGGCCAACAAATCGTCCGTTCCCGAAACGCGCGAGCGCCGCCGCAACCCGCCCCCGCGCCGCCGGCCCGACATGAAAAGGGCCGCCCGGAGGCGGCCCTGATCGACATGCTTGAAGCGACGGGTGAGCGGCCGGCGTCAGGCGCTGGCGCCGCTCTTTTCCGTGCGCTCCGCATAGATGTAGAGCGGGCGCGCCTTGCCCTCGACGACCTCGGGGCCGATGACGACCTGTTCGACGCCTTCCAGGCCCGGAAGATCGAACATGGTGTCGAGCAGGATGCCCTCCATGATGGAGCGCAGGCCGCGCGCGCCGGTGCGGCGCTCGATGGCCTTCTTGGCGACGACGCTCAGCGCCTCGTCCTGGAAGGTCAGCTCGGTGTTCTCCATCTCGAACAGGCGCTGGTACTGCTTGACCAGCGCGTTCTTGGGCTCCGTCAGGATGGTCTTCAGAGCCTGTTCGTCGAGATCCTCCAGCGTGGCGATGACCGGGAGACGGCCGACGAATTCGGGGATGAGGCCGAATTTCAGCAGATCCTCGGGCTCCACCTTGCGGAAGATTTCGCCGGTGCGGCGGTCGTCCGGATTCTGCACCGTGGCGCCGAAGCCGATCGACGTGCCCTTGCCGCGCTGCGAGATGATCTTCTCGAGGCCCGCGAAGGCGCCGCCGCAGATGAACAGGATGTTGGTGGTGTCGACCTGCAGGAATTCCTGCTGCGGATGCTTGCGGCCGCCCTGCGGCGGGACGGACGCGACCGTGCCTTCCATGATCTTGAGCAGCGCCTGCTGGACGCCCTCGCCCGACACGTCGCGGGTGATCGAGGGATTGTCCGACTTGCGGGAGATCTTGTCGATTTCGTCGATGTAGACGATGCCGCGCTGGGCGCGCTCGACATTATAGTCGGACGCCTGCAGCAGCTTCAGGATGATGTTCTCGACATCCTCGCCGACGTAGCCGGCCTCCGTCAGGGTGGTGGCGTCCGCCATGGTGAACGGCACGTCGAGGATGCGCGCGAGCGTCTGGGCGAGCAGCGTCTTGCCGGACCCGGTCGGGCCGATCAGCAGGATGTTGGACTTCGCCAGCTCGACGTCATTGTGCTTCGTCGCGTGGTTGAGGCGCTTGTAATGATTGTGGACCGCGACCGAGAGCACGCGCTTGGCCTGCGGCTGGCCGATGACGTAGTCGTCCAGGACCTTGCAGATCTCGCGCGGCGTCGGAATGCCGTCGCGGCTCTTGACGAGCGACGATTTGTTCTCCTCGCGGATGATGTCCATGCACAGTTCGACGCATTCATCGCAGATGAAAACCGTCGGTCCCGCGATGAGCTTGCGAACCTCGTGTTGGCTCTTGCCGCAGAAAGAGCAGTAGAGCGTGTTCTTCGAGTCGCTACCGCCGACCTTGCTCATGGTATTCTCCGTGCGGACGAGACAATCCCGGAATCAGACGTCTCGTCATTGTACAGGTTAAGAGCGACGACCTAACAAAGGGTGATCGTCCGCCCGGCATCGAGTGCCATTTTGACCGGGCCGCCCACCGCGTCAGGCGCTTGCCCGTCTTTTGGCCGGACAGTCGGCCGAATTGATTCCGCCGCCAAGTCGATCCCGCGCCCCCATCTGGGGTGCGCGCCAACCGGCTGCAATGGGCGATGCAAACACGGCCTCGGATCGGGATCAAGCGCAGACTTGTCGAAAATCCGCGCAGGCTTGACCTTGGAGGCCGGATCTACGGGTTTGGCCGGCCCGTTCCGGGCGCGCTTTCAGCCGGCCCGAAGGCCGGAAGGACGGCGCGCGCCCGGCCCGCCTTACTTGACTTCGGCTTCCTCGGGACGCTTCTCGAGCACCTGGTCGACCAGGCCGAAATCGCGCGCCTCGGCGGCGGACATGAAGTGATCGCGGTCGAGCGTGCGCTCGATCGTGTCATAGTCGCGACCGGTGTGGCGCACGTAGATCTCGTTGAGACGGCGCTTGATCTTCATGATGTCCTCCGCGTGGCGAAGGATGTCGGACGCCTGGCCCTGGAAGCCGCCGGAGGGTTGATGCACCATGACGCGGGCGTTGGGCAGGCAGAAGCGCATGCCGGTCTCGCCGGCGCAGAGCAGCAGCGAGCCCATGGAGGCCGCCTGGCCGATGCACAGCGTCGAGATCTTCGGCTTGATGAACTGCATCGTGTCGTAGATCGCCAGCCCGGACGTCACCACTCCTCCCGGAGAGTTGATGTACATGGCGATTTCCTTCTTCGGGTTTTCGGCCTCGAGGAAGAGAAGCTGGGCGATGATGACGGACGCCATGTGATCCTCGACCGGGCCGGTGAGGAAGATGATTCGTTCGCGCAACAGCCGGGAATAGATGTCGAACCCGCGTTCGCCGCGGCTGGTATTCTCAATGACTTGAGGAATCAGATAGTTAGCATACGTTTCGATCGGGTCGCGCATCCGTGTCATCCTTGAACGGCGGACAAACCGGTCCGGCGTTTCCATCGCCCTAAGATAATGATGCCTGCAGCCTTTCGCAAAGGCTGCAGGCAGGCTTTCGTCCGGACCTGGGCCAAACTTGGCCGTGCAGGTTAATTTACTCGATCAGGCCGCCGACTTTTCGTCGTCGGCTTCGATCTTGAACAGGTCGTCCTTGGAGACGACGCGCTCGGTCACATTGGCCTTGGCGACGATGTGGTCGACCACCTTCTCCTCGAAGACGGGCGCGCGGAGCTGCGCCAGAGCCTCGGGATTGTTGCGGTAATAATCCCAGACGGCCTTTTCCTGGCCGGGGAACTGGCGGGCGCGCTCGAGCAGCGCCTGCGTCACTTCGTCGTCGGTGACCTGGACGTTGGCTTCCTGGCCGACTTCGGCCAGAACCAGACCGAGGCGCACGCGGCGCTCGGCAATGCGGCGATAGT
>JAIEQX010000165.1 GCA_019747375.1 Beijerinckiaceae bacterium
GCCGACGCCCGCCACGATGCGTGTGGTGCAGATGGAGCCCGGACCGATGCCGACCTTGATGCCGTCGGCGCCGGCGTCGATCAGCGCGCGCGCGCCGTCGCCAGTCGCGATATTGCCGGCGATCAGCGATACCTTGTTATTGGCGCGCTTGATGCGGGCCACCTGGTCGAGCACATGCTGGGAATGGCCGTGGGCGGTGTCCACCACGATGCAGTCGACGCCCGCATCTATGAGCATGAGCGCGCGGTCAAAGCCCTTGTCGCCCACCGTGGAGGCGGCGGCGACGCGCAGGCGGCCTTCCGAATCCTTGCAGGCGTTGGGATGCTGGGTGGCCTTTTCCATATCCTTCACGGTAATCAGGCCGACGCAGCGATAATCGTCGTCGACCACGACCAGCTTCTCGATGCGGTTGTGATGCAGGAGGCGCTTGGCCTCGTCCTGGCCAACGCCTTCGCGCACCGTGATGACCGTCTTGGTCATCAGCTCGGAGACAGGCTGGAATGGATTGTCGGCGAAGCGCACGTCGCGGTTGGTGAGGATGCCGACCAGCTTGCCTGGCTTGGAGTCCCCCGCCCTCTCGACCACCGGAATGCCGGAAATGCCGTGGTGGCGCATCAGCGCCAGCGCGTCGCCGAGCGTCTCGTCCGGGAAGACCGTGATGGGATTGACCACCATCCCGCTCTCGAAACGCTTCACCTTGCGGACTTCCTCGGCCTGCTCGTCGGGCTCGAGATTGCGGTGGATGACCCCTATGCCGCCGGCCTGAGCCATCGCTATGGCGAGTCGCGCCTCGGTGACCGTGTCCATGGCCGAGGAAACGATCGGCAGGTTGAGGGTGATTGTGTTGGTGAAGCGGCTCGACAGGTCGACGCCGCTCGGCATCACGATGGAATGGCCGGGACGGAGCAGAACGTCGTCGAAGGTCAGGCCCTCGGTAAACGACATTTTTGCGGTGGGGATCATGGCCAACTCCTGAAAACCGGGTGCGCGGAAACGGCGATCCCGAGGAATCGCGGCGCCGACTGAGGTTGGCAGCGGCCAATATCACGGCTGTGACGCCACGCAAAGGGGCGCAGGGCCGCGGGGGCCCGCGCCAAGCCCGGGCGCGCCCCTTGGGCGTGTCGCTTCGGCGGGGACTCATGAAGTGGCGGGCGGACGGATTAGGGCGTGGCCCCTTCGCCGGGATGAACCGAGGCGTGACGCCGCGGCCTGCGCCGCGGTGTCGATGTCGGGATCGGCCGAGACCGCCTTTGCGGTCGCGGCCTACTTGATGTTGATGATCCTAGCGACGCTGGGCACACCTTTGTCGTCGAGCGCGAAGAGCATGTGATTGCCGGGGATCAGGCCTTCCGCCCTGGTTGGCAGGGTCAAGTCAAAATCCCTGGCCATCGACCGAGGATTTAGGCGTCCAAACTCCTTGATCTCCAGCCACCGCTGATCTGTGTTGACGCCATGGCTCGTCGACGACATGCGCACGAGGCTGAACTTAGCCGCGACCGGGGCGCTATCCTGATTTGTCCCCATTCGAACTGTGATGTGCGAGCCTGCTCTTGCCTCCGTCGGCGCCATCGAGAACTCAGGACGCGCCGCAACAGCGCCCGTCGACGTCAGCAGATAAGGCGGCGTCAGTATGTCCGCATCCGTGTGCGGCGTCGCCGTGTAGCCTTCGCAGGTTCCGCAATAGCCCCCGCCGGCCACGATGACGCGCGCGTCGGGAAGCAACAGCGCCGTGGACTCGTAGGTCCGCTTCGTCGGGAGGTCACGGAGCGTCTTGATCGAACCATCCGCCGGATTCCATATTTCCGTCTTATGCACGGCGTTTCTGTCATCATAAAGCTTGCCCTTCGAACTGCCGCCGACGATCAGGACGTTGCCATCAGGCAGAACGACGGAATTGTGAAACGCTCGGGCCGTGGGCGACTTTCCTGCGTCAAGCTTCGTCACGGTGACGTCCCTGTTCCTCGTGGAATGGACGCCGATGTCGAACTTGATCGTGTAGGCAGCCGCCGAAGCATTCTGATTCCCGTCGCTGTACTTTGGCACGCCCCCGGTAACGAGGATCTCTCCGGGCCTGTACATCACCGCGCTGCCATGCGCCGCATCGCTCGTTCCGCGCGCCACGGTCGAGTAGATCCTGCCGTTGTTATTGAGAAACAGGCGCTTCATGTCCTTGGACGGCCCGGCGTAGAAAACATGTTCCGGGCCGGCCATGGCGAAAAGCCACGGATTGTTTGTCCGGTCCTTCGTCATCTCCGCCGTAGCCAACGGCGCATCTTTGATGAACCATGTCAGCCGCACACGCTCGGACCACGCCTGTCCGGGAGAATGAATTTCGCCGAACGACTGCGTGGCTCCCTTTTTCTCAATCGGGTCATATCCACGATTGCCGCCGAGGACGAACAGGTCGCCGGTGGAAAGCGTGACGAGGGAGCTGAGAAAGCGGCCGCGATTCAGGCGCTCGTTGGACGGCGCCAAGACGAAGGTGTCGCCATCGAAATAGCCGAACATATTCGATCGTGGGTGTCCGCCCACGACGGACAATTTTCCATCTGCATCGAGCGCCTGACCCTGCCCGTAGAACTGGGTGCCGACCTCCTGCCTGGAGACGCCGCTCGCCGCTGTGCCGTTGAAGATTGTGAAGAGGGTATTCCGCGTGCCCGTTCCCGCATAGGGCTTTTTAGTTTCGTCGCCCGACCAAAAGACGACATTGCCATCGGGCGTATGCGCAGCCGACACGCCGACAAGGCCGAGATTGACCTTGTCCCATTTCGATTGGACCGGAGTTCGGGTCTGAGCGAGCGCCGCGCTGGCCATCAGGAAGACAGCGAGGCCCAGCATAATCGGGTTTCGTAACAATGACATTTGAAAATCCATCTAACGCAATGACGCTTTCAATTGTGAAACCGGCGCGGATATTTGCGTCGCTCAGTTGCAGGCGAGCCTGCTCAACACCTTCAGCCAAGCCTCGCCCACGCTTCACACTTGCCGTGAAGACAAGGGATCCCGCCGGTTGGAGAAAAGCATCTCCCACCGGCGCGATGTGTCTTGCTCCTTCCGCTTCCAGTCGCCGGTTCGGTGCGATGTGGCTCAGTCGATCTGAATGATCTTCGCCTTGCTCGGCACTCCATTCCCATCGATGGCGAACAGCATGTATTTGCCCGGAATGACGCCCTTCGCCTGGGTCGGAACGGCGAGGACATAATCTGACGTTTTCCCGACCGCTAGACTCGAAGGAACCTCAATGAACCGCTGATCGGAGTTGACGCCGCCGCTAGTGGCGGACATACGCACCAGACTGAACCTCGAGACGGGAACATCCGTCACGATCCCGACGGTGCCCCCGGCCACGAAGGTCTTGAGCTTTGTCATGATCTCCGGCTGCTTGGCGGGAGTCGTGTCAGCATTGAACAAATAAGGCGGCTTCAGGATTTCGGCGCCCGTGCCCGTCCGCGTGACAACTTTTTCGAGACAGTTGGCCTTGGGACAATAGGCGCCGCCCGCAACCAGGACGGTGGCGTCAGGCAGCAACAGAGCCGTCGAGCCCTGTGTGCGCGCCCGCGGCAGGGGCTGGGTCAGATCGCGGAACTTTCCGTCCACAGGGTTCCAGATCTCGGCTGTCTTCACGGCGCTGCGATCCGAAAAGATGCCGGCCGTCGAAGCGCCGCCGACGATCAGCACCTCGCCGTTCGGAAGCACCACGGAATTATGATAGTTGCGCGCGTGCTTCATTTCGCCGGAGCTCGGCGCTTTCGTGACGGTTGGCGTGGCCTTTCTGCCCTGCCCGCCGTCGATTTCGACCGTGTAGGTGTGCTTGAAAGCCGGAGCGTTCCACACGCCATTCGTCGAGCCGCCGGTCACCAGAATCTTGCCCGGAGCATACATGACCGCGCTGCCGCCGATCGCATCCTCGCTGCGTGTCGCAACCTTCTGCAGACTGCCGTTCCCGGACGTGTTCAGCCAGTGCATGGCCTTGGACGGGCCGGCCTGGAAGGCGTAGTTTTCATCGCTCGACGCAAAGACCCACATGTCGTTCATCCGGCGCAAGGCCACCGGATAATTGTTCTGCATCGAATGGGTGACGACCGGACGAATGCCATCGAGGCGCTTCCAGGTCGTGCCGTCGAAGATTTCGGCCGTCTGCTTGGGGGTCAAAGAACGATCATACGCCCCGCCGACCGTCAGGATCTTGCCGTTGGCCAGCGTCACGAGCGTGTTGCTGCGCACGCCTTCGACCATGGGGATGGACGTTTCGAGTTGGCCGTTCACGAGATGCGAGGTGTTCTTTATGAAAGTCAGGCCGCCGGCGATCACGAGATGACCGTTTTTGTCGAGGGCCTGGCCGGCGTCGTAATAGAGCTGACCGGCGAGCACGGATGCCGCGCGCGTCGATTTCGTTCCAGTGTCAAAGACGATGGTCCGGGTCTTCTGGCTGGCAGGGTCATAACCGCCGGGGCTGGCGGGATTGGCGCCTGACCACAGGAAAATGTTGCCGTCGGTCATATGCGCAGCGGAGACGCCTACGAAACCGAAATCCAGCGACGACCAGCTGACGTGCCGCTTGGCGGGATCCGGCGCACCGAAGGTCCAGAGTTCATCGGCCGGCGGCGTCCGGCCTGCTCCGGTGCAGTCCTCTTTGACCGTGACCTTGCTCGAAAAAGAAGATCGAACGCATGAACCGGCGCCCACGGACCCCAGAAATATCTGCACGTCGGCGCCACGACGGGCCAGAACGACCGGCGCGTCGGCGCAGTTTTTCAGGCCGAGACCAAGCACGTTCGCGAGACACAAATTCGAGACCTTGTTGCGCAAGGTCGCGATCTTCTTTCCGTCAGGCAGGCTGTTGACCGTATGGACCCACAGTTGCTCGTCTCTCTTCGTGCCAGGAACGTCTGTGCATGGCGCAAAAACGATGGAGGAGCTATCGACGCTCAGGCAGGAATTGGGCGACGTCTTCGAGACCAGCTGCCTCGGCGGATAATCGTTAGCATAGGCGCTCGTTGCGGCCGATGATGACATCAGAGCCAGCGCGAGGCCGGCCAGGCGGGGGGTAATCAGGCTACTCATTGCATAACTCCAACAATTGAAAGCAGAATTTATTGGGATTAAGACAGCAGACTCACTTCAACTCGACGATCTTCGCGATGCTGGGCACACCCTTGGCGTCGAGGGCAAACAGCATGTATCTGCCGGGAATCGCGCCGGCGGACGTGGTTGGGAATGTGACGAGATGCTGCTTGCTTCGAAAGACTTCAGACGTCAGCGAAATCCAGCGCTGGTCGCTGTTGACGCCCTGGCGCGTGGATGACATGCGCACGATTGCGAAGCTCACGGGCGCCACGTCCCGCATGGTTATAACGATCTGCTCGCCGTCATTGAGGAAGGACCTTCCGACACTTTCGATGACCGGGCGGGATCGAACGTCGCTACCGTTCGCCTCAAGCAGATAAGGCGGCTTGAAAACCTGAACGTTCGTATGATTTGAGCCGCCGAATCTGGCGCATTGCGTACCGCAATTTCCGCCGCCGCCCACCAGGACCGTCGCGTCGGGCAACAGCATGGCCCAGGAGTTCAGCACGCGGGGAACTATGGACGAACCGGCGGAAACGGCGAGCTCACGAAACTCCTTCGTGGCCGGGTTCCAGATCTCCGGCTGGGTGACCGCGTGACGATCGTTGTGCACGTCGTTGAAGGTCGATCCGCCGATGATCAGGACTTCGCCATTTGCGAGCACCACGGCGTTATGATGGGCGCGCGCATGGACCATTTGCATCGTCGTGACGGCAGGTGCGCCACCTGTGGCGCTGGCTGATTTGAGGTCGATCAGTTCAACCGACTTCTTGGCCGCGTCACGCGGTAAGTTCGCGCCGCCTGTGACGAGAATCTTGCCCGGCTCATACATGACCGCCGCGCCGGCCTGGACGCTTGCGGCGCGCGTCGCAACTTTCGAAATGTTCCCGGATCCTGCGGTATGGATCCAGTGCATGTCCTTGCCGGGACCGGCGTGGAAAGCATAGTCCCCGTTGCCGGAGGCAAACACCCAGAGGTTGTTGAAGCCGCGTCGCGTGACGGGATCGCCCGAGAGGAGCGTCATCGCCGATTTCGGCGTGATGCCCGAGAGACTCTGCCAGACATCGTTGCGGCGGATTTCGGCGGCGATGAAGGGACGCGCACCGCTCGAACCGCCAAGCGACAGAATATCGCCATTCGCAAGGGTCACGAGCGTGTTTGCAGTGACAGGATTCTTGAGCTTCCCGATCGTCTCGAGCTTGCCCTTCGCGCGGAGCGCGACGGCTTCCTTCGTGGCCGGATAGCCGCCCGCGATGATGAGCGATCCAGTCCGCGACATGGCGTGACCGCTCAGAATGAATTGCGCCGCGCCCTGGATTTTCGCGAATTCGACACCGAGCTTTGGATCATAGATTGCGGTGTGCGTGTTTCTTTCACCGACCGGCGCCACAAAAACTGGCGACGTCGAATTCTTCCCGCCCCACATGAAAACGTTGCCGGAGGGGGTATGCCCTGCCGAAACAGGAACAAAGCCCATTTGCTGCGGACCCGCAAAAGCCGCTTTTGTGTCCTCCGGGGAACTCCCGCTCGGCGTCTTCTGTCCGAACGATTGCCGGGTCCACAATTGTGCGTCAGGTACGGCGCTTCCAGACGCGCAACTCGCGTTGCTCAGATCGGCCTTGAGGCAGCCCGCCGGCGATTGGTCCTGATAGAAAACGATCTGGCTGTGCCAACCGAAGTCGTACAAAGCCAGCGCCGCACCCGGCAGCGAGCACTCGATGAGCCGAGGTTTGTCGAGCAAGCCAAGACATGCATCCTTTGACGGATTGTACAACTTGACGCGACCTGTGACGCCAGCCGCGTGGCGCTCCCATTTCTGCGCCTTGCTCATACCGTCGCAGGGCCGAAGCGCAACCGTTGGCGCTGCATCGGCGACATCGACGACGGTGAGACATTGCCCGTTCGTCCTCGACGCATATTGCAGCTCAACCCTTGGCTGGTTCACGGCGACCGCAGGCCCGCACGCGACGACGACCACGGCCAGGCCAAGAGCGGCGACGCTCATCCGGTTTGAAACATTCATGATCAAAATCTCTCAATTCAAAAAGCTTGAATTCGTCCTGACGGCGATCCGCCTTGCCGCTTACACCCCGTCGCAGGCCAGCTTTTCATAGTCCTCATCGCTTTCCGCGCTCAGGCAGGCGAAGAGACGCTTCTCCTGATCCGACGCGTGGTTCGAGGCGCTGCGCGACGTGCGAACCTTCACGCTCGGCAGGCCGATGAGACCGCCAAACATTAATTTGTAGGGAGCCTCGATGGTGACGATGGCTTCAGCATCGTCGCCTGTCTGCTTCACGTCGACCTTGCCGGAGCTCGTGCTCACGTCGATGCCGCGTTGCGCCAGCGCCTTGATCAGCAGGCTTCTGCCCTTTTCGCGGCGCTGACTCTCATCCAGCCGCTCGCCGCCGACCGTTGATGTCGCGACCTGATCGGCGGTGGCTTCGAGCTTACGTTTGAAGTCGATGATCCGCACATAGTCGAGCGCGCCTGTAAGGACGATGGTCACGGGCAGGATCGCCAGAGCGAAGATCACCGCGGCTGAACCACCGCTATCGCCTGTAAAGCCCCGATGCCTTTTGCACTCGCGCGTGATGAGAAACATCGTCCTGCTCCGCAATTGAGCTTGCGATGACCGAAGCGAGACCTTTCAGAATGGAAAGACTAAAACGCTTCGAGCCGCATTCTGTTGAAATTATAAAATCGAAAATCGACGTCTTAGGTCTATTTGACGGGCAT
>JAIEQX010000293.1 GCA_019747375.1 Beijerinckiaceae bacterium
GCGGGAACGCCGCCTGCGATCGTGTAGGGCGCGACATCCTTGGAAACGACGGCGCCGGCCGCCACCACGGCTCCGTCGCCGATTTTCCGCCCCGCGAGAATCACGACGCCGTGTCCGATCCAGACATCGTTCCCGATGGAGACGTGATGTTGCCGGCGCCAGTCGAAGAACGACGCCTCGTCCTGCGCGTCATCGAAATAGGCGCTGGCCCGATAGGTGAAATGAGATTGCGACGCGCGCCACATCGGATGATTTCCCGGATTGATGCGCACCTGCGCGGCGATGGAGCAGAACTTGCCGATTGTCGTGTAAATGACATCTCCGTCGTTCACGATGTACGAGTAATCGCCGATCGTGGTCTCGACCACCTTGGTCCGCGCCCCGACCTCCGTATAGGCTCCCAGGACGCTATCGCGCACCAGCGCCGTGGGGTCGATGACGGGCGTCAAACCCAGTGATTGTGCCGCCATGTCGTTTTCTCCAGATCATGATCTTCGCGTGTCGGATGGAATGCTCGCGCTCGTCGTCGGCCCCTCGGGGGCCGGCAAGGATTCTCTCATCGGCCGTGCGCGCGCGGCGCTCGGGCAGGATCGCCGCTTCGTCTTCGCCCGTCGTGTCGTCACGCGGCCCGCATCCGACGAGGATCACGACACGCTCGACGATCTGAACTTTCGGCGTGCCGAGGAAACCGGCGGGTTTCTCCTGTCCTGGCGGGCGCATGGCCTCGCTTACGGAATTCCCGCCTCCGTGCGGGACGATCTCGCGCGCGGTCGCGTCGTGGTGGCGAATGTCTCGCGCGCCGCCGTCCCGGCCGCCGAAGGCCTTGGCGTCTGCGTGAGGGTTCTGCATGTCTCTGCGTCCTGGGCGATCTTGGCGGCGCGCATCGCGGCGCGGGGGCGCGAAACGACATCCGATATCGAGAGGCGGCTCGCCCGCGAGGCGGACCTGCGCACGCAGCGCGCCAGAATCGTCGAGATCCGCAATGACGGGCCGCTCGATCATGGCGCGGCGCTGTTCATCGACGCCCTCAAGGACTGCGTGTCCCGGCCAAAAGCGTCCGTGCGACAAGCCTGAAGGGTTCGGCGCGCGACGGCTGCCTGAACAACGCGACCTGCTCGATGGCGAGGCCGCCATCGCCCGTCGCGGTCCGGTAGCCCTGCGCCAGGGCGTCGCGCGCGCGGTCAAGATCGCGCGCCTGCAATGCGCCCGTCAGCGTCATGTGGAAGCGGAACTCATCCAGGACGTAGGGATAGCCCCACAGCCGCAGAAGTCTGTCTTGCGCGGGGCTCAGCGGCGCTTCGAGCCGCCGCGCCAGGTCGTCGGCGCTGAGCGGAGCCCGGAACGGCTCGAAGGACCGCACGGCGGCTTCAGCGAGCTCCTGCAGGCCATCCGCGCGGCCGCGTGGGACGAGCGCGACGAAGCGGCCGAGCGCCGACGCCTCCAGGCCTGCCAGATCGACGCTTGCCTGTCGCTCTCCGAAGCGCCGGAAGGCCTCCAGCAGCGCCGCCTCGTCGCAGCCCTGCGCGAGATGGAAGGGCGCCTTGAGGGTCGCATGAAAGCCATAGAGGCGCGGCGCCTGCGTGGAGGCCCGCCATTCGTCTTCGCTGAATCCGTCGGGCGGCTTCAGCCGGCAAGGGACGCCGGCAGCCGCGTCATATCCGAGCGTCTCGCAGCCGAAGCGCCAAAGCGGATCCTTGTCCACGGGCGCGAAATAGATCGCGTAGCGCGCGCCGCCGTCCATCACCACGCCCTCTCGCCGGCGCACCACAGGGTGCGGGTGACGGGCGTGCCGTCCACCATCCGGAAGCGCAGCAGATCGGCGCGCAGGCCGGCGCGGATGCGGCCGCGGTCCACGAGCCCCAGCATGTCCGCCATGTTGCGGTTGACCATCGCCATGGCGACCGGCAGGGCGACGCCATGCTGGTTGTGCAGAAGCATCACGGCCTGCAGCAGGCTGCTCGGCACATAGTCGGACGACAGGCCGTCGAGCAGACCCCCGAGGGTGAGTTCGGTCGCCGACACGCCGCCCGAATGCGAGCCTCCGCGCACGACGTTCGGCGCCCCGGCCACTGTCCGCAATCCACACGCGCGGGCGTAACGCGCCGCCTCGGGCGTCGTCGGGAATTCTGAGATGCGGGCGCCCGCGTCCACCGCCAGGTCGACGTCGGCGAGCGTGGTGTCGTCATGCGAGGCGAGCGGAATATTGCGCTCCCTCAGCATGTCCACGACGAGCGGCCAGTTTCGGGCGAACAGGGCCGGGCCGCTTTCCATCCTCACGGCGACATCGCTCTCGAATTCCTCGAGCGTCTTTTCGCCCGAGCCGAGATTATAGGTCTTGAGATGCTCGATGTTGCGCCATTGCCGCTGCCCGGGCGTATGGTCCATCAGCGACGCCAGATGCACGAGCGGGCTGGCGAGATGCGGCTCGAGATCGGCCACGATATCCTCCGCCGGCACCTCGCAGCGCAGATGAATGCGATGGTCGACGCGAAACGACCCGGAGGCGGTCCCGTCCTGGATGGCGCCGATCATCATCGGGAAGATCGCGCGGCGATAGTCCTTGTGACCGTAGATCGAGCCGCAGGAAATCGAATCATAGACGGTCGTCACCCCGGCGGCGGCCATTTGCGCGTCATGCGCCAGCGCGGCCGCCAGCGCATTCGGCCAGAAGACGCCGGGCCTCGGCACGAAATGCTTTTCCATATTGTCGGTGTGCATTTCGATCAGGCCGGCCGCCAGAAAGTCGCCGTCGAGATCATGCGCCGCCGGCAGCGAGGATCGCCCCGTGTCCACGGAGACGATCCGTTCGCCCTCGAACACGAGGGTGCCGAGGACGAGCTCGTTTTCGAGGACCAGCCTTGCATTGGTCAGGATTGTCTCTGTCACGCTGCCTCCGCGGCATTGGTGGAATGAATGTCGAACCGGCGCGAGGCCGCGCGCTCGCGCACGGCTTCGTCATGGAAAATGCCGATCAGGGCCGAGCCGGCCATGCGCGCTTCCTCGATCAGTTCGATGACGATGTCGCGGTTGCGCGCGTCGAGCGACGCCGTCGGCTCGTCGAGCAGCATGACCGGCGTGATGGCGATGAAGCTGCGGGCGATGTTCACGCGCTGTTGCTCTCCGCCCGAAAATGTCGCCGGCGGCAGGCGCCACAGCCGCTCGGGAATGTTGAGCCGCGCCAGCATGGCGCCGGCGCGCGCCTCCGCGGCGGCGACGGGAACGCCGCGCGTGACGAGCGGCTCCTTGACGATATCGAGCGTGGGGACGCGCGGTATGACGCGCAGGAACTGGCTGACATAGGAGAGGGTGCGCCGGCGTATGTCGAGGATCCGGCGGGCGTCCGCCTGCGCGATATCGACCATCTCGCCTTCGTGGCGGATCTGGATGCGCCCGTCCGTGCATTTGTAATTGCCGTAGAGCAGCCGCAGCAGGGTCGATTTTCCCGCTCCCGACGGTCCATGCAGGACCACGCACTCGCCGGCTTCCACGCTGAAGCCGATCGCCGACAGGATCGGCAGGCGAACGCCGTCCTGATTGTGCAGCACGAAGGTTTTGGAGACATTGGTGACGCGAACCATCAGGGTCATCGCATGCAATCCTTCTGCGCCGGCCTCAGACGAGGACCGCCGAGGTGAGAAGCTGGGTATAGGCCTGCTGCGGATCGTCGAGCACTTGATCGGTCAGGCCCTGCTCGATCACCCGCCCGTCCTTCATCACCATCAGGCGGTCGGTCAGCAGCCGCGCAACCGCGAGGTCATGTGTGACGATGACGGCCGCGATGCCGAGATCGCGCACGAGAACGCGCAGCAGATCGAGCAGCTTCGCCTGCACCGAGACGTCCAGCCCGCCGGTCGGCTCATCCATGAAGACCAGGCGCGGCTCTGACACGAGAACGCGGGCGATCTGCAGGCGCTGCTGCATGCCGCCTGAAAAACGCCGTGGCGGATCGTCGATGCGCGCGGGGTCGATTTCGACGCGCCCGAGCCAGTCGGCCGCGCGGGCGCGGATCTGGCCGTAGTGGCGCGCGCCGCGATCCATCAGCCGTTCACCGACATTGCCGCCCGCGGAGACATCCATGCGCAGTCCGTCGCGCGGGTTCTGGTGCACGATGCCCCACGCCCTGCGCATCAGGGCCCGCCGCGCCGGCTCCGGCAAGGCGTGGATGTCGAGCAAGACGCCATCGTCGTCGAAGCGGATATGCCCGGCGCTCGGCGTGTCGAGTCCCGCCAGGCAGCGCAGCAATGTCGATTTGCCAGACCCGGATTCCCCGACGACGCCCAGAACTTCGCCCGGCCAGAGATCGAATGCCACGTCCCGGCAGCCGACGCGCTCGCCGTAATAGCGCGCGACGTTTTCGACCTGGAGGATGGGTGCGGGCGGGGCGGCGGCGCGGGCCCGCATGTCGTCGATCGTCGCGCTCATGTCGATCTCTCCGAATCCTCCGCCGGGCCGACATGGCCGAGCTCCCTGCGACCTTCGCAATGATCCGTGTCGGAGCAGACGAAGATCCGTCCGCCGCTGTCGTCGACGATGACTTCGTCGAGATAGCTGTCGCGGGCGCCGCAGAGCGTGCAGGGCTGCGTCCAGCTTTGCACCGTGAACGGGTGATCGTCGAAGTCCAGGCTGCGCACCTTGGTGTAGGGCGGTATCGCGTAGATGCGCTTTTCACGCCCCGCGCCGAACAATTGCAGCGCCGGCATCATGTTCATTTTGGGATTGTCGAATTTGGGGATCGGAGTCGGCGAGGCGACATATCGGTCGTTGACCATCACTGGATAGGAATAGGTGGTGGCGACATGTCCGAAGCGCGCGATGTCTTCATACAGGCGCACCTGCATCAGGCCATATTCTTCCCATGCGTGCATGTTGCGCGTCTCGACCTCGCTCGGCTCCAGCTTGCGCAGGGGCTCGGGCTGCGGAACCTGGTAGACCAGGATCTGGTCTTCGGTCAGTGGCCGCTCGGGAATGCGGTGACGGGTCTGGATGATGGTCGCTTCGGCGACTTTCTGCGTCGTCTCCACGCCGGTGACGCGGGAGAAAAAGCTCCGGATCGCAACGGCGTTCGTCGTGTCGTCGGCGCCCTGATCGATGACCTTGAGCCGGTCGAGCGGCCCGATGAGCGCCGCCGTCACCTGGATGCCGCCCGTGCCCCAGCCGCGCGCCAGAGGCATCTCGCGGCTTCCGAACGGAACCTGATATCCCGGAATCGACACGGCCTTGAGCAAGGCGCGACGGATCATGCGCTTGGTCTGCTCGTCGATATAGGCGAAGTTGTAGTTGGGGTCGGCGCACAGCGCCGTGTCGGCGCTCATTCGGCGGCCTCGCTCGGTGTGAAGAGGGCGGGCTCGGCGGCGCGTTCGTCATGTTCGCGCCGGATTTTCCGGATCAGCTCCAGCTCGCCCTGAAAGTCGACGTAGTGGGGCAGCTTGAGGTGCTCGACGAAGCCCGAGGCTTCGATCGTGTCACAATGGTAGAGCACGAATTCTTCCTTCTGGGCCGGATAGTCGGCGGCCTCCCCGAGGTCGCGGCATTTCAGCGAACGGTCCACGATGGCCATCGACATCGCCTTGCGCTCGCTGTGCCCGAAGGCGAATCCGTAGCCGCGCGTGAACTGGGGCGGCGCATCCTTCGAACCCGAGAACTGATTGATCATCTGGCATTCGGTCACGGTGATCTCGCCGAGGTCGATCTCGAAGCCCAGGTCCTCCGGCCGATAGCGCACGCTCGTCTCGCCCATGCGGATCTCGCCCGCGAACGGATGATTCGCGCCGAAGCCGCGCTGCACCGAATAGGCGAGGCCGAGCAGAAAGCCCTCGTCTCCGCGCGCCAGCATCTGCAGGCGTCCGTCGCGATCGATGGGGAATTCTGCAGGCTCCCGCGTGACGTCGCAGGGCGCGGGGTCGTCCGGGAGCGCGCGCTCCGGCTCCATAAGTCCTTCCGACCCAAGAATGTCGGGCACGCGCGGCATGCTCTCGTCCAGCGGCGCGCCGCCCGGCGTGACTGCAGGCGCCGCCGTCAAGCCCGCGGCTTCGAGCGCGAAGTCGAACAGGCGGTGCGTATAATCGTAGGTTGGTCCCAGCACCTGTCCGCCCGGCAGATCCTTGAACGCGGCGGAGATGCGCCGGCGGATCGCCATCCTGGCCGTGTCGAGCGGCGCGCTGGATCCGAAGCGCGGCAAGGTGGTGCGATAGGCCCGCATCAGAAAGGCCGCTTCCACGGCGTCGCCCTGCGACTGTTTCAGCGCCAGGGCCGCCAGGTCCTCGTCGTAGAGCGAACCTTCATTCATGACCCGCGCGACCGCGAGCTTCATCTGTTCGCGAATCTGGCGCGTATCCAGCTCGGGCACGCACGGGTCTCCGCGACGCATCTGCGCCACGAGATCATGCGTCGCCCGGATGGCGGCCTCGCCGCCCTTGACCGCTACATACATCAGGCGTTCTCCCCGGCAAGCGTCAGGCGCGACGTCCGCGGCAATCCGATGATCCGATCATGCGCGACGAGAAGGACATCGACGCCGCGCGGAAACAAAGCGGCGTTGTCCGTCGCATCGCGCAGGAATTCCTCCGGCAATCCGGCTGGCGCGATCATCTCGCGAGATTGCACGCCAGGTCCCTCGACGCTGAGCCGCGGGCCCGACTCGAAGTCGTCGCACAGCGCCAGAAGCGTCGTCGACCTGTCCGGGTAGCGCGCGTCGCACTGTGCGAAACGCGCCAGTCCCGCAGGGCCGGATGCCGCTCGCAGAATGCCGAACGCCGCCTCGTTGGGTTCGCGCGCCATGGGCGCGCCGCAGTGAAACGCGAGCCATGGCCGCAGCGCCGAGCCGCGCCATTCTTCGTCGAGCCACACCGGCGTCTCGTAATCGCAGAGCGCCAGCAGGATCGCGAGCGCCGTTGCGGGCGCGACGGACGGTCCGGAGACGCCTTGCGGCTGAAGTGTCGTCGGGCGTCCGGGCCGCGACATCGCCTGCAGCACAGCGCGGAAAACGACCTGCGGCCCCAGCACGGGGTCCCGAAATCCGCGACCAGGTTGAAACGGCGCGTTCATCAGCCATCCCCTCGCACGAGAGTGAAAAATTCGACCTTCGTGGCCGCGGCGCTGCGGCTGGCGTGCTGACGCCGTTCGGTCTGGGCGGCGCAGAGGGGCTCCACCACTGCGGCGAGGATCTCCTTGCGGCGTGCGTCGTCCTGCAAGGCGAGATCCAGCCTCGCCGCCAGAACGGCCTTCTTCTTGTCGCGGCCGAGCGCGTAGGAATAGCCGAGCCTGTCGCCCGTCCGCACGATGCAGCGGGTGACGGTCGCTTCGCCGGCGTTGAAACGACGTCCCGACCCGCCGGCGCGCGCTTCGATCATGAGCGTGCCGGATTCCGCCGGCTTGACGATTTCGGCGTCCGGCAAATCGATGGCGGCGGCGACTGCCAGCAGATCGTCATAACTCGCGCGCGCCAGGACGGACATCCACGCGGCGCGCTCGCCACCGCCGCTTTGCTTGTCGTCTTGTTCCACGTTCAAACTCCTGCGGCGCAGCGCCATCGAACTGTCTTGCAGGTGGTCTAGACATTCTTGGTGACGGAGCCATGACATGGACGAAGCTTTTGAACTCGAGCCGCAGCAACCGCGCGGCGGCGCCACGGCGTGGCGGCGCATCGTCGATCGATTGACGGATGATTTTTCGCAGGGGCGTTTTGCAAGCGGCGAGAGTCTGCCGGCGGCGCAGGATCTCGCGCGCCGCTTCGGAGTCCATCGCCACACCGTGCGGCAGGCCTACAAGCATCTCGAGACGATGGGCCTCGTGCAGATCCGGCAGGGAAGCGGAACCTTCTACACGGGCGACCGCATGACCTATCGTCTCGGGCGCCGCGTGCGGCTGAGGGAGAATTTCCAGGCGCAGGATCTCGTCGTCGTCTCCCGGGTGCT
>JAIEQX010000373.1 GCA_019747375.1 Beijerinckiaceae bacterium
CGACCGGAGCCGCAACGCTCATCGATTTCATGGCGCCGCGCGAGCCGCTCGCGGATCTGGTCCGCATCGTGGTGGGCGAGTGGGGCGAGGTCGATTTCCAGACGCAGTTGATCGTGCGTTTCGACTATGGACGGACGACGCCCTGGGTGACGCGCCTGCCGGATGACGCGCTGTCGCTGGTGGCGGGGCCCGACCAGCTCGTGCTGCGCACGCCGGTCCGACTGGAAGGCGCGGACCATCACACGGTCGGGCGCTTCCGCGTCAGCGCGGGCGACGAGGTGCCGTTCATCCTGACGCATCACAGCTCCATGGCCACGCAGGTGGCGCATGGCGACGCCTTCAAGTCGCTCAAGCGCACCGAAGATTTCTGGCGCGCCTTCTCGGATCGCTGCCCGGACGTCGGGGCCTATGGCGACGCGGTGAAGCGCTCGCTGATCACCCTGAAGGCCCTGACCTACGAGCCGACGGGCGGCATCGTGGCGGCGGCCACGACGTCTCTTCCCGAATGGATCGGCGGACCGCGCAACTGGGATTATCGCTATTGCTGGCTGCGCGACGCGACGTTCACGCTGCAGGCCTTCATGCAGCTTGGCTATTACGAAGAGGCGAAGGCCTGGCGCGACTGGCTGTTGCGCGCGGTGGCGGGCGATCCGGCGCAATTGCAGATCATGTATGGCGTCGGCGGCGAACGGCAGCTGCCGGAATGGGAAGCGACCTGGCTCGACGGGTTCCGCGGCTCCAGGCCGGTGCGCATCGGCAATGCGGCGGCCACGCAATTGCAGCTCGACGTCTATGGCGAAGTGTCGGACGCGATGATGCAGGCCGCGAAGGGCGGACTGCCTCCGCATCCGCGCACGGCGGCGCTGCGCGATGTCGGGCTTGAATATCTGAGCGGCATTTGGCGCGAGCCCGATGAAGGCATCTGGGAAGTGCGCGGCGAGTCGCGTCATTTCACGCATTCGAAAGTCATGGCCTGGGTGGCGTTCGATCGCGCGGCCTCGATTGCGCCGCATGACGAGGCGCAGGCGGCCTCCGTGCGGCGCTGGCGGGCGGTGGCGGACGAGATCCATGCCGATGTCTGCGCCAAGGGCTTCGATCCGGGGCTCGGAAGCTTCGTTCAGTCCTACGGTTCGAAACAGGTGGATGCGAGCCTCTTGCAGATCGCGCTCGTCGGCTTTCTGCCGGCCGACGATCCCCGCGTGCTCGGCACGATCGAGGCCGTGCAGAAAAGGCTGATGTGGAACGGGCTGCTGCTTCGCTATGACAGCGGCGTGGTGGAGGACGGCCTGCCGCCGGGCGAGGGCGTGTTTCTGGCGTGCAGCTTCTGGCTCGTCGACAGCCTGGTGCTGATCGGCCGGCGCGAGGAAGCGCGCGCATTGTTCGAGCGGCTCGTCGGCCTCACCAACGACGTCGGGCTTCTGGCCGAGGAGCATGATCCCCGCACGGGCGAGATGCTGGGCAATTTTCCACAGGCGTTCAGCCATGTCGGGCTGATCAACAGCGCGCTGAACCTGCACCGGAGCGAAGGCCCGGCGAAGGAACGCGCGGCTCACGATATCGTGGACCAGGAAGAAGCCGGCGCCGGTTGACCGGATCCGGGCCTCGCCCTAGAACTAAGGAAGAACAATCTCGGAGCGCGCATGGCCCAGCTCGACCATATGTCCAAACTCGCGGTCCTGGCGGATGCGGCGAAATATGACGCTTCCTGCGCGTCGAGCGGCACCAGCAAACGCAATTCCAGGCAGGGCGGTCTCGGCTCCACCGAAGGCATGGGAATCTGCCATTCCTACGCGCCGGACGGGCGGTGCATTTCCCTGCTCAAACTGCTGCTGACCAATCATTGCATCTACGACTGCCTCTATTGCGTGAACCGGGTCAGCAGCAATGTGCAGCGCGCCCGCTTCACGCCCGAAGAGGTCGTGGATCTGACCATCGGTTTCTACAAGCGCAATTACATCGAGGGTCTGTTCCTGTCCTCGGGCATCATCCGCACGCCCGATTACACGATGGAGCAACTGGTGCGCGTGGCGAAACTTCTGCGCGAAGAGCATGGCTTCAAGGGCTACATTCATCTGAAGACGATCCCGGACGCTGATCCGCGCCTTATCGAGGAGGCGGGGCTTTACGCCGACCGCCTGTCGATCAACGTCGAGCTGCCGCGCGAGGCGAGCCTGACGGAGCTCGCGCCCCAGAAGGACGCGCGGTCGATCCGCAAGGCGATGGGCGGGCTTCGGATGCGGCTCGAGGAATCGCAGGAGGAACGCAAGAAGTCGAGGCGCGCGCCGCGTTTCGCGCCGGCGGGCCAGAGCACGCAGATGATTGTCGGGGCGGATGCTGCGCCGGATTCCGAAATCATCCGCACCAGCGCCACGCTCTACAGCGGCTATCACCTGAAGCGCGTTTATTATTCGGCCTTCAGCCCGATCCCCGGCAGCCCGACGGCGCTGCCGTCGATGACGCCGCCGCTGATGCGCGAGCATCGACTGTACCAAGCCGACTGGCTCTACCGCTTCTACGGATTTTCGGTCGACGAGATCGTGGCGTCCACCACGGACGGCATGCTCGACCTGTCGCTCGATCCGAAAATGGCCTGGGCGGTGGCGAACCGCGACCGCTTCCCGGTCGACGTCAATCGCGCGCCGCGCGAGACCCTGCTGCGCATTCCGGGACTTGGCGTGAAGAGCGTCGAGAAGATGATCCGCATGCGCCGTCTGGCGGCCCTGCGCCTGGCGGATGTGGCGCGGCTGACGAAATCATTGAAGAACATGCGGCCCTTCATCGCCACGCTCGACTGGCATCCCGGCGCGTCGACGGATTCCGCCGGGCTCGTGGCGCGCGTGACGCCACGTATCGTCGCGCCGCAGCAGTTGAGCCTGTTTGGATGATCGCGGTCGAGCTGGAGCATGCCGCCGATTTCGACGGCTGGCGCGCCGCGGCGCGGCGGCTGGCGGAGGCGGGGGTCGATCCGGCCGATGTCATCTGGCGCACGCCCGGCGGCGAGCGGGACCTGTTCGGCGCAGATGCGCCCATGCCCGAGCCCCGCGCGGATGCGCCCGCGCTGCGCGTGTCGCGCAGTTTCATCGACCTCGCGCAGCGCGTCGTCTGCCACCGGGACGAAGAGCGCTTCTCGCTCCTGTATCGATTGTTGTTGCGCCTCCAGCAGCAGCCGAAGCTGCTCGAGTTCGTCACCGACGACGATGTGTTTCGCGCCGACGCCATGGTCAAGGCGGTGCGGCGTGAGCGGCACAAGATGACGGCCTTCGTGCGGTTTCGCGAAGTTGCGACGCCGGATGGCGCGGCCTTCGTGGCCTGGTTCGAGCCCGAGCATCACGTCGTGCGGCTGACGGCGCCTTTTTTCGTCGACCGTTTCGCCTCGATGCGCTGGTCGATCCTGACGCCGGAACTCTGCGTTCACTGGGATCTTGAAGCGTTGAGCTTCACGCCGGGCGCGACGCGCGACCTTGCGCCCGACAGCGACCGGCTGGAGGACTATTGGCTCACTTATTACGCCCATATCTTCAATCCGGCGCGGCTGAAGATCGCCGCGATGAAGCGGGAGATGCCGATGAGATATTGGAAGAACCTGCCTGAAAGCAGCGCCATTCTGGGCCTGATCCGGCAGGCGACAAGCGCCTCCGAGGAGATGATCGCCGCGCCCGCTCTCGTCGCGCCGAAGCGGACGTCGAAAATTCTCAAGCAGGTCGAAGCGGCGCGGCCCGTCGCGCCGCATGCCGACGGGCTCGAGGGCCTGCGCCGCGAGGCCGAAGGCTGCAGGCGTTGCCCGCTCTGGTCCAACGCAACCCAGACGGTCTTTGGCGAAGGCGAGCCGGATTCGGAATTTCTGTTCGTCGGCGAGCAGCCGGGCGACATGGAGGATCTGGCCGGTCGACCCTTCGTGGGTCCGGCGGGGCAATTGTTCAATCGCGCGCTGGCGGACGCGGGGATCGATCGTTCCGCCGCCTATGTCACCAATGCGGTGAAGCATTTCAAGAACGAACCGCGCGGCAAGCGGCGCATTCACAAGTCGCCGAACATTTCCGAGATCAACGCCTGCCGCTGGTGGATCGAGCGCGAGGCCGAATTGCTGCAGCCGAAACTGACGGTCGCGCTGGGCGCCAGCGCGGTGCGCAGCCTGACGGGCGAGAGCCATTCGGTGCTGAAGACGCGAGGCCAGGTGCTGACGTCGGATTTCCTCGGCGACGTCTTCGTCACCGTGCATCCATCCTATCTGCTGCGCCTGCAGGGCGAGGACGAGCGTCGGCGCGAGTATGACGCCTTCGTGTCCGACCTCATGAAGGCGCGGCGGCTCGTGCATGGCTGAGAAAAGCGCCCGGGCGGCTGGACATTCCCTCGCCGCCGCTTAGCATCGCGCGGTTCAATTGCATGGGGAGAAAGCATGTCCTACCGCGGGATGATCGCCGACATGGTGTCGTTCAAGGCACACAAGGGCGACACAGGCGAAGCCTATTATGCGCGTCCGTCAGGCCAAGGGCCTTTTCCGGGCGTCGTCCTGATCCATCACATGCCCGGCTGGGACGATTGGTGCATGGAAGCGACGCGCAAGCTGGCGCATTTCGGCTTCGCCACCATCGCGCCGCATCTCTACTTCCGCCACGGCCCCGGCACGCCCGACGATCTGGCCGCCAAGGCGCGGTCGGCCGGCGGCGTTTATGACGATCAGGTGGTCGGGGATGTGAAGGGCTGCATGGAATTCCTGCGCGCCCAGCCTGAATCCAACGGCAAGATCGGGGTGATCGGATTCTGCTCGGGCGGGCGCCACACGTTCCTGGCGGCCTGCCAGCTCGACGGCGTCGATGCGGCGGTGGATTGCTGGGGCGGGAATGTCGTGGTCGACGATCCCTCGCAGCTGACGCCGCAGCGTCCGGTCGCGCCGATCGACATGACCGAAAGGCTGACCGCGCCGCTGCTCGGATTGTTCGGCAATGACGACAAGAATCCGTCGCCCGAACATGTGAACACGCTGGAAGCCAAGCTGAAGAGCCTCGGCAAGTCCTATGAATTCCACCGCTACGACGGCGCCGGACATGGGTTCTTCGCAGCCGACCGTCCGGGCTATCGTCCCGAACAGGCCAAGGACGGGTGGCAGAAGGTCATCAACTTCTTCCACAAGAACCTCGGCTGAGGAGCGGCGCCATGTGTTCCTACATCACCGAGACGGCGTCGATCGTCGGCAGCGCCAAGGGGCCCGAAGGCTGGGTCAACGTGACGAGCGCCAACGTCTATTTCGATCACCCGTATCATGCGGCGCTCGACCACGCGCTGAGCATCGACTTCCTCTCGCCGGATACGAACCAGCGCGTGGCGGTCGAACTCAGCGCGGAATCGGCGCGCGCTCTCGTGGCGCGCATTCTTTCCGCGCTGGAGACAGGTGAGAAAGAGCACGGTTGAGACAGGCCGGTCCGGATCAGTCCCGCACGATCCGGATCGGCTTTCCGGCCAGAAACGCCTCGATGTTCTCGACGCCGTCGACGTAATATTGCCGGATGTTGTCTTCCGAGGCGTATCCCAGATGCGGGCTCAGCACGACACTGTCGAGGCTGCGCAGCGGATGGTCGACGGGCAGGGGCTCGATGTCATAAACGTCCAGCGCCGCGCGCCGGATGGCCTTCCTCTGCAGCGCATCGATCATGGCGGCTTCGTCCACGATGGGGCCGCGCGACGTGTTGACGAAGATGGCGTCGGGGCGCATGGCGGCGAATTCCGGCGCGCCCACGAGGCCGCGCGTGCGGTCGCTCAGCACGAGATGCACCGACACGATATCGGAGCGGGCGAAAAGCTCCTGCTTGCCGACGAGTTCGGCGCCGCCGGCGCTGGCGCGAGCCTGATCGAGATTCTGGCTCCACGCGATGGTCTTCATGCCGAAGGCCTGGCCGATCCTGGCGACCGCCTGGCCGAGCTTGCCGAAGCCGCAGAGGCCGAGCGTCCGGTCGACGAGACGCATGCCGAGCGTCTCCTGCCAGCGGCCTTCGCGCATCATGCGGTCTTCATAGGGAATGTTGCGGGCGGCCGCGAGGATCAGCGCCCAGGTGAGCTCCAGCGTGGTGGCGGTGGCGTGCAGGCCGGTCGTGTGGGTGACGACGATCCCGCGCTCGGTCGCGGCCCTTGAATCGAGCCCGCGATTCCGCGTGCCGGTCGAGACGATCATCTTGAGGTTCGGCAGGCGCTCGATGAGGGAGCGGGGGACCGGCATGCGTTCGCGCATGACGAACAGGATCTCGAAGGGGGCCAGGAGGCGCGCCGCCTCGTCCTCGCTGCCGATGTTCCTGTCGAAGACCGTGACGTCGCACTGCTTCCGGACGCGCGACCAGTCGGCCAGTTCGAGGGACAGGCGCTGGTAGTCATCGAGAATGGCGATCCGCATGCGGGGGCTCCTTTGGCTTGCGGCGCGCAGCATAGGAAGCTCGATCCGGGGCGGCAATGGCGCCGGGAGATGCATGAGACTGCTCTTGCAAGCTCATTCATGAAATGGTTGCATGTCGCCGACTTCGATCGGGGATGGGGACGATGAACGCGCGGATCGACTTTCTGGGGTTGCAGGCCTTTCTGTCGATTGCCGAACGCGGCAGCTTTCAGCGCGCGGCCGCGCAGCTCAACCTGTCGCAGACGGCGCTCAGCCACCGGATGAAGAAGCTCGAGCAGGATCTGGGGCTCAAGCTGTTCGTGCGCACGACCCGGCAGGTCACGCTGACCGAGGCGGGGGCGCAGCTGCTGCCCAACGCCCAAAGAATGATCGGCGAGCTGGCGCAGTCGTTCGAGGAGCTGCGCCAGAAGGGGCGGGAGCGGCAGGAGCGGGTCGCGGTCTGCTGCCTGCCGACGCTGGCGGTGCATTATCTGCCGCAATTGCTGCGCGACTTCTACGCCAGCCACCCCGGCGTCTCGGTGCGCATCTACGACAATTCCGCCACCGAGATCTGCGACCTGGTGCGGACCGGGACGGCGGAGTTCGGCCTGACGCTCGCCTCCGACACCACTCCGGAACTCGAGGTGAAGCCGCTGATGAAGGAGCCGTTCGTGCTGCTGTGCCCGAAGGCGCATCCGATCGCACGCGACGGGCAGGTCGACTGGAGCGACCTGGTGGGCATTCCGCTGGTGCGCACGAGCCGGCAGGCCGGCAACAGGCTGCTGATCGACGATGCGCTCGGGCCCCGGCGCGATCAGCTCGACTGGCGCTGGGAGGTTCTGCACATCGCCACGGCGGTCAGCATGGTGGCGGCGGGCGTCGGCATGACGGTGATTCCGCGCCTCGCGATCGACGGCGTCGATATGCGCGAACTGGTCGCGCTGCCGCTGCACAATCCGGGCATTTCGCGCACTGTGGGGCTGCTCAGCGCGCGCGACCGGCCGCTCAGCCCGGCCGCCGAGGCGCTGCGCAAGACGGTCGAGCGGCTCGTCAAGGCCGACGGACTGGCGCGGGCCAAGCCCGTCGCGCCGCGGCTGAAGTCGGCGTGAACCAGTCTCATAAGTGACAGAAAACCAGTCATTTGCTTCGATGAAGAGGCCAGCGCATGGTCGCGGGAAAGTATGGGAGGATGCGTGTCGCCATGAAGATTGCATTGGTGGGTTACGGCGAAGTCGGCCAGATTTTTGCGCGCGAGCTGCTGGCGGGCGGCGCGGACGAGGTGCGCGCCTATGACATTCTCCTGGCCCAGCCGGAGAGATCCGCCGCGCATCGCGCCGCAGCCGAACGCGACGGCGTGAAGCTCGCCGGCAGTGCGGCGGAAGCCGCCGACGGCGCAGACGTCGTGATCTCGGCCGTGACGGCCGCTTCCGTGAAAGACGTCGCCAAGGAGGCCTCCGGCTATCTGAAGGAAGGCCAGTTCTTCTTCGACATCAATTCCGCCTCGCCCGGCACCAAGACCGAGGCGGCCGGCATGGTGACGCCCACCGGCGCCGCCTATGTGGAGGGCGCGGTGATGGCGCCGG
>JAIEQX010000132.1 GCA_019747375.1 Beijerinckiaceae bacterium
ATTCAGCTCCAGCCCGACATTGATGTTCTGGCGCACGCTCGCCCACGGCAGCAGCGTGTCGCGCTGGAACATGAACCCCACGTCCGGCGGCGGCTCGGTGACGAGCGTCCCGTCCACGAACACGCGTCCGCGCGTCGCCGGCATGAGCCCGGAGATCAGCCGCAGCAGCGTCGATTTCCCGCAGCCGCTCGGCCCCACGATGGCGAGAAACTCGCCGTCGCCGAGCGTCAGGTCGATGTCGTCGAGCACGACCAGCGGCTTGCCGGTCTTGCCGATGAAATCCTTGCCGGCGCGTTCGACGACGACGCGCGGGCGCGTCGTCGTTTCGGCTTGTGCCTGTGTCATTCTCAGTCCTTCAGCACCGACGCGTCGAACGCTTCCTGCAGCGTCACGGCCTTCAGCGTATCGTCGGTCGCCAGCACGATCTTGTTCAGGTTCTCGATCGACTCGGCCGACACGATCCCGCCCTTGGGCGCGCGCTCGATCGCGCTCTTGGCCACTTCGGCGACGAGCTGCGGCGAGAAGGTCGGGAACATTTTCGCCAGCACGGCGCGGCCGAGCGCCGGGTCCTTCTCGAGTTCGGCCATCGCCTTGGCGACGGCGCGCGCAAAACCCTTGGCGGCCTTGGGGCTGTTCTTCACATAGCTTTCGAGCGCGATGGCCGCGAAGGACGGATAGGGCAGGGCGCGGTAATCCTCCACCACCTTGTAGGCGCCGGCCTTCTGCATGATGTTGGCGATGTCGGTCAGGATGAACATGCCGGCCGCGATGCGGTCGGTGTCGAGCGCGGCCTGCATGGTGGCGCCGCCGCCCGCGCCCGTGATCTCGAAATCGCGTTCCGGATTGAGTCCCAGCGCCTTCATCGAATAGCGGATCGTATTGTCGGTGAAGCTGCCCGGCGACGTGATGCCGACGCGCTTGCCCTTCAGGCTCGCGAGATTCGTGTAGGGCGCGTCCTGCTTGGCGATCAGCGCATAGGAATGGAACGCGTCGAGCCCGACCAGCACCAGCGCCGGCTGGCGGCGCGCGCGCAGGCGGATGACATGATCGGCGGCGCAGAAGCACACGTCGATGCTGCCGCCCGCGAGCGCCTGAACGGCCGGGGCGCCGCCCTTGAAGTCGACCATTTCGACATCGAGGCCCTCGGCCTTGAAATAGCCCTTCTCGCGCGCCGTGAAGACCGGCAGCAGGGCTTCGTTGAAGGCCGCGACGCCGGCCGTCACCTTCGTCTGCGCCTGCGCCGGCAGGGCCGTGACCGTCAGGGTGGCGGCGAGCGCCGCCGCGTGCAGCAGCATGGTCTGTTTCAACATGGGCGTGGTCCTTTCAGGTGATCGGAAAATTTTTCAGCCGTACGCGTGGTCTCAGCCATTCTTGGGAACGAGCCATCGCTCCACCAGATCGATGATCGAATTGAGCGCGATCGCCACCGCCATCAGGGCCACCAGCCCGGCGAAGACGCCCGTCGTGTCGAGCCGTCCGCCCGAATGTTCGACATACCAGCCGAGCCCCCGGTTGGAGCCCAGCAGTTCGCCCAGCACCGAGCCGATCAGCGCCAGCCCGATGCTGATGCGCGCGCCATTGATCAGCCACGGCACGATCGAGGGAAACTGCACGCGCCGCGCGATGAACGACGGTTTGGCGCGCATCGAGCGCATCAGGTCGACGAGGTCGGGATCGACGGCCCGCAATCCCTGCGCGGTGTTGAGCAGGAAGATGAACACCACGAAGGAGAACACCATCATGACCTTCGACAAGAGCCCGATGCCGAACCAGATGATGAACAGGGGCGCGAGCGCGATGCGCGGCAGGCTGTAGAGGCCCATCACGATCGGGTTGAGCGCGGAGGCCATGCGGGGATAGCGCGTCAGCAGCACGCCGCCCGCCACGCCCGCGACCAGTCCCATCACGAGGCCCAGAAGCGCCTGCCAGACGGTCGTCTGCGTGTGCCACAGCAGATCGCCCGAAACCGCGAGCTGCCACAGCCGCGCCCCCACCAGGCTCGGCCGCGACATCCAGAACGGATCGATCACCGTGCGCGACAGGATTTCCCACACGCCCAGCACCGCCACGATCGCGAGCGTCTTTTCGGCGAGGCTGCGCAGACGGCGTCCCCAGACGCCCGGTTCCGCAACCGCCTGGTCGGCTTCCTGCGCGCTCATGATTTCAGGTGCAGTCGTTCGTCCGGCGGGGCGATCTCGGTCACGAGATCGCGCACCAGAGCCTTCTTGGGCAGCGGCGCCAGCGTGGTCACGCCTTCCTTCAGCCGCACCGTGCAGGCGTAGTCGACCTTGCCGTCGATCAGCATCATGCATTCCTTGCAGGCGTTGGCGTTGATGCACGCGAACCGGAACGCGAGCGACGGATCGACGTCGCGCCGCAGCGCCCGCAATCCGTCGAGGATCGACTGGCCGGGTTCGAACGGAACGTCGAAGGTCTGGTTGTGCGGCGTTTCGCCGGGCGCGCCGCGCCGGATGTCGAGAACGGCTTTCATACCGGTACTTTCCTGGAAGAGGGAACGCGCTTCGCAAGGTCGAGCCTGTCGCCCGCAAGCGCGATGGTCTGGTTGAGCGTCCAGCTGTCGTCGAGGCCCGGAAAATCGTCGCGCTGGTGCGCGCCGCGGCTTTCCGTGCGCGCCAGCGCCGGCACGGCGACCGATTTCGCCACCAGGAGCATGTTGCGCAGGTCGAGCCAGTCGAGCAGCACGGTGTCGAACGGTTCCGCCGACGACCATGGCTGGTCGCCGATGGCCTTCGTCATGTCGTCCAGCGCCGCAATGGCCTCGCCGAGTTTCTGTTGCGTGCGGAACGGCCCGACCTTGTCGGCCATCAGCGCCTGCAGGTCGGCGACGAGATGGGCGGGATTCGGCGTGTCGCGCTTTTCCGCGCTGCGCAGCAGCGCCACGGCGGGCTTGGCCGCAGCATCCGACCAGCGCGTCCTGGCGCGTTTCGCGCGCTCCGCCGCATTGACGCCCGCGCGCGCCCCGAACACGAAGGCTTCCGTAATGGCGTTGCCCGAGAGCCGGTTCGCCCCGTTCGCCCCCCCGATGGCCTCGCCGCAGGCGTACAGGCCCTCGATATTGGTCTCCAGTTGCGCATTCACCTGCACGCCGCCCATGTGGTAATGCGCGATGGGCGCCACCTCCACGAGCTGCGTGGCGAGGTCGATGCCATTGGCCGCGAGCCTGTCGACCACGGGGCCGAAGGATTTGCGGATGACGTCTTCCGGCACGTGCTGGAACGACAGATAGGCGCCGCCCGCCGGGCTGCCGCGTCCCGCCTCCACCTCTTTCGAAATCGCATAGGTGGCGAGGTCGCGCGTCAGCACGTAATTGCCGTCGCTGCGCTGGTCGCTCCGCGCATAGTCGGTTTCGAACTCGTGCATCTCGCTGTTCAGCAATTTGCCGCCGAGCTTGTAGCGGAACGGGTCCCACATGATCGGGTCCATGCCGACGAGGCGCGGCGCCAGATGGCCGATCGGGAAGAACTGCACGAATTCCATGTCGATCAGCGGCGCGCCGGCGCGCAGCGCCAGCGCATAGCCGTCGCCGCCCATGTTGGACGAGGCGCTGTTGCGCCGGTAGAGGCGCGTCAGCCCGCCGGTCGCGATGATGACGGATGTCGCCGCGATGGTGACGATCTCGCTCGTCGGAATGTGGATCGCCACGGCCCCGCAGGCGCGCCCGTCCTCCACCACGATGTCCACGATGGCGAGATCGCCGATGCGGCGCACGCCGCTGACGAGATTGAGCTGCGTGCGCAGCGTCTTCGACACGGCCGGGCCGGTCGACAGCACTTCCACGTAGACGCAGCGCGCGCGGTCGTGTCCGGGCGCATGCACCTGCGCGATATGCTCGCCGTCGCGCGCCCAGCCGACTTTCCACGCGTCCATTTCGCGGATGCGCCCCGGGCCTTCCTCGCACACCATGGCGGCGAGCGTCTCGTCGCAGAGGCCGCGCCCCGCCGCCAGCGTGTCGGACAGGTGATATTCCCACGAATCGGGCTCGCGGTCGCCGAGCGCGGCCGCCACCGTCATCTGGGCCATCACGGTCGCGCCGCCGCGCCCGATCAGGCTGCGGTCGGCGAGAATCACCGAAGCGCCTGCGCGCGAGGCCTCGATGGCGGCGTACATTCCGGCGCCGCCGGCGCCGATGACGAGAACGTCGGTTTCAAGATGCATCGTCATCTCCTGGCGCGCCGAAGCCGCCACCTGTGGGTGTCCTGATGGTGATCGCCTCGCCGGCCGCGATGGTCGTCTGGTCGCTGCCGCCCAGAATCTCGATCCGCCCGTCGTTGCGGCGAACCGAATTCTCGCCGAGTTCGCCCTGGCCGCCGCCCTCGAGTCCGAACGGGTGGATGCGGCGATGGCCCGACAGGATCGCGCAATCCATCGGCTCCAGAAAGCGGATGGTGCGCGAGACGCCGTCGCCGCCATGCCAGCGGCCCTTGCCGCCGGAATGCGGGCGTATGTGGAAATCCTCGAGCACCACCGGATAGCGGAATTCGAGCACCTCGGGGTCGGTCAGGCGCGAATTGGTCATGTGCGTGTGCACGGCGTCCGCGCCGTGAAAGCCGCGTCCCGCCGGCGCGCCCGAACAGATCGTCTCGTAATATTGATAGGTCCCGTCCCCGAAGGTGAGATTGTTCATCGTGCCCTGCGCGGCCGCCAGGACGCCGAGCGCGCCATAGAGGCAATCCGTCACCGCCTGGCTCACCTCGACGTTTCCGGCCACCACGGCGGCCGGATAGCGCGGCGACAGCATGGAGTTTTCCGGCACCACGATGTCGATGTGGCGCAGGCAGCCGGCGTTGAGCGGTATGCGCTCGCGCACCAGCGTCCTGAACACATAGAGCACGGCGGCCTGGGTGACAGGTTCGGGCGCGTTGAAATTGTCGGCGCGCTGCGGCGACGTGCCGGTGAAGTCCACGGTCGCGCGCCTGTTGGCGCGGTCGACCCGGATCGCCACCCGGATCACGCAGCCCTGGTCCATCTCATATTCGAACGCGCAATCCGACAGGTCGCCGATCACCTTGGCGACCGCGTCCGCGGCATTGTCCTGCACATGGCCCATATAGGCCTGCACCACGTCGAGCCCGTAGCTTCCCACCATGCGCATCAGCTCGGTGGCGCCGCGCGTGTTGGCGGCCACCTGGGCGCGCAGGTCGCCGAGATTCTGCGCGACGTTGCGCACCGGATAGCGCGCGCCCGTCAGCAGCGCATGCGTCTCCTTCTCGCGGAAACGCCCTTCGTCGACGAGCTTGAAGCCGTCGATATAGACGCCCTCCTCGTCGATATGCGTGGCGCGCGGCGACATCGAGCCCGGCGCAATGCCCCCGATATCGGCATGGTGTCCGCGCGACGCCACGAAGAACAGGATGTCGCGCCCCTGCTGGTCGAACACCGGCGTCACCACGGTGATGTCGGGCAGATGCGTGCCGCCGTTGTAGGGCGCGTTGATGGCGAAGACGTCGCCGGGCTTCATGCGTCCGCCATGCGCCCGGATCACGCTTTCGACCGATTTGTCCATCGAGCCCAGATGCACCGGAATATGCGGCGCATTGGCCACCAGGCTCGCGTTGCGGTCGAAGATCGCGCAGGAGAAATCGAGCCGCTCCTTGATGTTCACCGAACTTGCGGTGTTCTGCAGCACGAGGCCCATCTGTTCGGCGATCGACATGAACAGGTTGTTGAAGATCTCCAGCATCACCGGATCGACCTGGGCGCCGACGCTCAGCGCCTGCGCCTCGCCTTCGCGCGCCAGCACGACATGGTTCTTGGCGGTGATCTCGGCGGTCCAGCCGTCCTCGATCACGATCGTCTGGTGCGGCTCGATCAGCACGGCCGGACCCGCCATCGCGGCGCCGGGCGCAAGATCGCCGCGCAGGAACACGCCCGCGTCGCGCCATGCGCCCTGCGAGAAGAAGCGCGTGCGGCGCGACGGTTCGGGCCTGTGCGCGGTCGCCGGAAGATCGGGCTCGGCGACGCTGTGGCCCCGCGCCACCGCCTCCACCGACACGGATTCGATCACCAGCGCGCGGTCCTCGTCGGCGAAGCCGAAGCGCTTGCGATGCGCGGCCTCGAAGGCGGCGCGCATGTCCTCGGCGGCGCCGAAATCGACGATCAGCGCCGAATCCGTTCCGGCGAAGCGCACATGCGCGCGCCGGTGCAGCGAGACCTCGCCCTCGATCTCCTGCCGGGTCAGTTCGGCCAGCGCGTCGCGCGATAATTCCTCGACCATGCCGGCGGCCTGCGCCGCCCCCTGGGAGTCGAGCCGCGCCTCGACGGTGCGCTGACGCACCGCCCGCGTGTCGGCCAGTCCCATGCCATAGGCCGAGAGCAGGCCCGAAAGCGGGTGGATCAGGATCGTGCGCATGCCCAGCGCATCCGCCACCAGGCACGCATGCTGCCCGCCGGCGCCGCCGAAACATTGCAGCGCGTAATGCGTCACGTCATAGCCGCGCTGCACCGAGATTTTCTTGATGGCGTTGGCCATGTTCTCGACCGCGATGCGGATGAATCCGTCGGCGAGCGATTCCGGCGCGCGTCCGTCGCCCAGCTCCCCCGCCAGATCCGCGAAGGCCTGCCGCACGGCCTCCGCGTCGAGCGGCTGGTCGCGGCCGGGGCCGAAGATTTTCGGAAAGAAGGCGGCGTCGAGTTTCCCCGCCATCACATTGGCGTCCGTCACCGTCAGCGGGCCGCCGCGCCGATAGCTGCGCGGCCCCGGATCGGCGCCGGCGGAATCGGGGCCCACCACGAAGCGTCCGGAATCGGCGTGCAGGATCGAGCCGCCGCCCGCCGCCACCGTGTGGATCAGCATCATCGGGGCGCGGATGCGCACGCCCGCCACCTCGGTCTCGAACGTGCGTTCGTACTCGCTCTCGAAATGCGACACGTCCGTCGACGTGCCGCCCATGTCGAAGCCGATGACGCGGTCGAAGCCCGCGATCCGCGCGGTCTCGACGCAGCCCACGACCCCGCCCGCAGGCCCGGACAGGATCGCGTCGCGGCCCTGAAACAGGCTGGCGTCCGTGAGCCCGCCCGACGACATCATGAACGACAGCATCGGACGCGTACTTTCACCGTCGAACTCGCCCGCGACGCGGTTCACGTAGCGCCGCAGGACCGGCGACAGATAAGCGTCCACCACCGTGGTGTCGCCGCGTCCCACCAGCTTCATCAGCGGGCTGACGTCGTGCGACACGGAAACCTGAGTGAAGCCAAGCTCATGCGCCAGCTCTGCGACGGCCTTCTCGTGTTCGTGGAAGCGATAGGCGTGCATGAACGCGATGGCGCAGCAGGTGACGCCCTGCGCCCGCACGGCTTCGAGATCGGCCCTCACGGCGCCCAGGTCGGGCGCGCGCTCGACCACGCCATCGGCGCGCACGCGTTCGTCAACCTCAACCACGGTCTCGTAAAGCTGTTCGGGTTTCTTGATGTCCAGCGCAAAGATGTCGGCCCGCGTCTGGTAGCCGATGCGCAGCGCGTCGCGAAAGCCCCGGGTGGTGACGAGCGCGGTCCGCTCGCCCTTGCGCTCGAGCAGCGCATTGGTGGCGACGGTCGTGCCCATCTTCACGGCGGCGATGCGGCCCGAAGGAATCTTCTCGTCGCCCGAGAGGCTTAGGTGATCGCGTATGCCCTGAACGGCGGCGTCCGCATAGGCCTGCGGGTTCTCCGACAGAAGCTTGCGGGCGAGCAGCGAGCCGTCGGGACGGCGCGCGATCACATCCGTAAACGTGCCCCCGCGGTCGATCCAGAAACTCCACTTTCCCGATATTTGCTCGTCCGATGCGCCGCCACTCATTCGGTTTTCCAATTTTCGCTCCCCGCCCCGGGTCTTGGGAAAGGAGTACCACTTGAACGCGTCGGCTGGACGCGAAAACTTGCAGGCGCCTGGGTCGCGAACGGTCCCGGTCCCGCGCCGGAGTGTCAAAGCAAAATTGCGGCCACCCTCAACGACTTCCGGGATGAACCGTTGCCTAGCATATTACGATTAT
>JAIEQX010000008.1 GCA_019747375.1 Beijerinckiaceae bacterium
GCCACGAGGGGCGAAAAGCCCCCGCAGGGAGGAAGATCATGGCGACCGACACCAAGTCCAAGCTCGAAATCGTGCCACTGACGAAGCACGTTGGCGCCGAATTGCGCGGCGTCGACCTGCGCGAGCCCCTGGACGCCGACACCAAGGCGGCGATCTACCAGGCCTGGCTCGATCATCTCGTCATCGTCTTCCCAGATCAGAAGCTCGAGCAGGAAGATCTGCTCAAGGTCACGAGCTATTTCGGCGAGATCGGCGCGATGCGTCGCCCGCCAAAATTCTTTCCTGCGGGCTTTTCAAAGATCCTTCCCAACATCATGCTGATTTCGAACATCCGCGAGAACGGCGAGGCGATCGGCGCGCTGCCGGATGGCGAGATGATGTTCCACCACGACATGATCCACGCTGAAGTGCCGCACAATGGCACGTTCCTTTATTCGGTCGAGATCCCCGACCATGGCGGCAACACGCTTTTCGCCAGCGGTTATGCGGCCTATGACACGCTGGACCCGGCGATCCGCGACAGGCTTGAGGGCCGTCGGGCGCTCCACCATTACGATTTCGGTTCGGTGCAGAAGGGCGACAAGGCGCATGTCGACGCCTTCGCGGAGGCGTCCCATCCGGCCTTCCGGACGCATGAGGAGACGAAGCGCAAGGCAATTTACGTCAACCGCCTGATGACGGTCGGCGTGGAGGGCATGGCGCAGGAGGAGGCTGAGCCGCTGCTCGAAGCGGTGTTCGACCATGCCGAAAAACCCGAGTTCGTCTATGAGCACGTCTGGCGCGTCGGCGACCTACTGCTTTGGGACAACCGTTGCTCCTCGCATGCGCGCACGGATTTCCCCGCCAACCAGCGCCGGTTGATGCTGCGCACCACCATCCAGGGGACGGTCAAGCCGTTCTGATCAACAGCGCAGACGAAAGACGTAATGATGTTTCCAGAGCATGCCGAGGTCGTCGTCGCGGGCGGCGGCCCGTGTGGGTTGATGCTGGCCAATGAACTCGGGCGCCGGGGGGTCAGCGTCGTGCTGGCGGACGAAAAACCCACGACAGCGTTCAATCCCCAGGCCAACGCCACCCAGGCCCGCACGATGGAGCATTATCGCCGGCGCGGCTTCGCCGAGGAAATCCGCCAGCAGGGCCTGCCGCCCGAATACCCGACCGACATCGCCTATTTTACCCGTTACGCAACCTACGAATTGGCCCGTTTCCGATTGCCGTCCGCGCGCGAGGCGACCGACGTCGTCAAGACGTTGTCGGGTTCCTGGAGCGCCGCGGAACTGCCTCACCGCGTCAGCCAGAAATATGTTGAGACGGTGCTGCGCCGTCATGCCGAGGCCCTGCCTGGCGTGCATGTGAACTATGGCTGGCGGCTGGCCGACTTCACGCAGGAGCGCACCGGTGTACACGCCACGCTCGAATGCGTGGCGAATGGCGAGCGTCGCGTCGTCACCGGCGCCTATCTGGTGGGGGCGGACGGACCGCGCTCGATGGTGCGCGATCGGCTCGGCTTCGCCTATGAAGGCGAGACCGGCGTTGCGCGCGACTTCATGGGCGGGCGCATGTGCGCCGTCTATCTTCGCGCGCCGACCTTCTATGACGTGGTGCCCAATCCGCCGGCGTGGATGTACGTCACCTTCAACAAGGATCGGCGCACCTTCATGGCGGCGGTCGACGGCAAGGGCGAATTCGCCTTCCATACGCAATTGCGCCCCGGCGAGGATGAAAGCGCCATCACGGACGACATGGCGCGGGAAATGTTCTATCGCGCGGCCGGCGCCGAGATGGATATCGAGATTCTGGCGCGCGGAACCTGGACTGCGGGCCATGCGCTGGTGTCGAGCGGTTTCCAGCAGGGTCGCGTGTTCCTCGGCGGCGACGCAGCGCATTTGTTCACGCCCGCCGGCGGCCTCGGCTACAACACCGCGATCGAAGACGCCGTCAATCTCGGCTGGAAGCTCGCGGCGGTTCTGCAGGGCGCGGGCGGCCCCGAACTGCTGGCCAGCTATGCGCGGGAGCGGCAGCCGCTCGCCCGGCGCAATACATCCTATGCGCGACAATTCGCGGATTCGCTCGGCAACCGCTCGGCGCCAGACGAAATCGAAAGCGCCACGCCGGCGGGCGAGGCGCAGCGCCGCGAGGCCGGCGTCTATTTCGATGCGCACGCGCGTCGAGAATTCAACATTCCGGGCGTGACTTTCGGCGGACGCTACGATGGTTCGCCGATCATTGTGTCGGACGGTGTGAAGCCGCCGCCCGATTCCGCCAACGTCTACGTGCCGAGCGCCTGTCCGGGCGGTCGCGCGCCGCATTTCTGGCTCGCAGACGGATGCTCCCTCTACGATCTTTTCGGCTTCGAATGGACGCTGCTGCAGACCGGCCCGGACGCGCCGACCGGAGCCTTCGAGGAGGCCGCAGCGGACATGAACATCGACTTGCGGATTGTGCGCCTCGATCACGCCGAGGCGCGCACACTCTATGGTGCCGATCTCGCGCTGATCCGGCCCGACCAGATCGTCGCCTGGCGCGGGCAGGGTGATCGCGGAGCAGCCGAGATCCTGCGACGCGTCTGCGGCTGGGGGACCTGACGTGCATACGTCCCAATCGCTCAATTGACAGTATGCGGACGATCTGCCTCAATCGCGTCAAGGCTGCGGACTGACATCAGGCGCGGCGAACAGCGGGGCGCGCGGACCGGAGCAACCGGGCCGACAACAGCCTGACCGGGAGTGAAACATGTTCAAGGCACTGGCCATGGCGGCGGGTCTCGCCGTCCTGACGTCCGCGGCGTCGGCGCAACCGATCGGAATCGGCACGTCCCCGCAGGGCACCCTCACCTACACGCTGGCCGCGACCTACGCCAAGGTGGCCCAGCAATCGCTCGGCCTGCAGGTGCGCGTGCAGCCGAGCAGCGGCACCGGCGTGATGGTGCCGCTCGTCGATAGCGGCGAGCTCGACGTCGGCTTCGTCAATACGCTCGAACTCAGCGCCAGCTATTCTGGGACCGGCGATTTCATCAACAAGGCCCAGAAGAATCTGCGCGCAGTCGCGGTGCTGTTCCCGATCCAGAGCGGCTTCTTCGTCCGCAAGGATTCGCCCATCAAGACGATGGCCGACATCAAGGGCAAGCGGCTGCCCTACGGCTACACAAGCCAGCAGGTCATCCGCACCGTCACGGACGGCGTGCTGGCCAACGCCGGCCTGACCGCCGACGACATGAAGCTCGTGCTCGTGCCCAACCTCATCCGCGGCACGGACGAATTCATCGCAGGCAATACCGACATCGGCTATTTCGCGGCCGGACAGGCCAAGGTTGCGGAGGCGGACGCCGCCGTGGGCGGACTCCGCTACATCCCGCTGTCCGATGCGCCGGAGGCTGTCGAGCGGATGCGCAAGGTGCTGCCGACGTCATACATCGCGACGCTCGATCCGGCTCCCAACCGCGCCGGCATCGCCGAACCCACGAAGCTGCTCTTCTATGACTACGTCATGTTCGTGAACGAGAAAGTCTCGAAGGATGTCGTCTACAAGCTCACGCAGGTTCTCTATGAAAAGCAGAAGGAGCTGATCGAGGGCATGCCGCTCTTCCGGCAGACCGATGTGAAGCGCCTCTATCGTGAAAGCACCGTGCCGTATCATCCTGGCGCCATCGCTTTCTACAAGGACAAGGGCGTCGAACTGACGAAGTAAGTTCCGGGCCGGAGTGCGCGTCCCGCACCTCCGGCTTTTCACTATCCAGTGTTATCCGCGGCCCGGTCAGATTCGACGGCGGCGCCTTAAGGTCTTTTCATGCTCGCTCGCCGCCTCAGCCCCGTGATGCTCCTCGCGCAGGCGCTCCTCATCGGCATCATCATCGGGTGGGTCGCAAACCTGCCGACGCGGTTGTCGATTTCGCTCTACACCGAGCAGTTTCTCGCCGCCTCGCTGGGGCTCGCGCTCCTGCTGACCTTCCTGCATTTTCCTGGCTGGAAGCGGCGAGAAGGCGAAATTCCGCTGGTTGACATCGCAGCCGGGCTTGCGGGCTTCGCGGCGTGTTTCTACATCGCGCTGCGCTATCCGGTGCTCGTCAACGAGCTCGTCTATCGGCCCTGGGATGGTGTGCTCGTCGGCGCGACCATCGTGCTGCTGATCCTGGAAGCCACGCGCCGCACAGCCGGCCTTGCTCTGGTCATCGTCATCGGCGTTCTCTGCCTCTACGCCTATTTCGGCAATCTTCTCCCCGGCGTGTTCGGCACGCGCCCCGTGCAGCTCAGCCGCCTCGCGGTCTATCTCGGCATCGACACGAACGCCGTCTTCGGCACGTCGCTGCAGGTCGCTCTCATCACGGTCGCGCCCTTCGTGCTGATGGGCCAGATTCTCACGCGCGCCGGAGGCGGCGATTTCTTCACCGATATTTCGACCGCGCTGATGGGGCGCTTCCGTGGCGGCTCCGCCAAGATCGCGGTCTTCGGATCGGCGCTGTTCGGCATGATTTCCGGCAGCGCAGTCGCCAATGTGGCGGGCGTCGGCATGATCACCATCCCGCTGATGAAGCGCGCCGGATTTCCCCCGCAGGTCGCCGCCTCCATCGAGGCGGTGGGCTCTACCGGCGGCCAGCTCATGCCCCCGGTCATGGGCGCGGCCGCCTTCCTGATCGCAGAATATCTGCAGGTCTCATACGCCAGCGTCGTCTGGGCCGCCTTGCTTCCGGCCGTTCTCTATTATGCGGCCTTGTTCGTTCAGGTAGATCTCGAGGCTGCCAAGCGCGGAATTTCGGGAACGCGCCGGGAGGATCTGCCCAAGGCCTGGCTCGTCCTGCGCGAGGGCTGGCAATTTCCGCTGCCGTTCATGCTGCTGATCGGCGGGCTGCTGTGGCTCAACATGGCGGCCGAATATGCCGCGCTGCTCGCCACCGTCGTGCTCCTCGTCTTTGCCCTCACGGTAGGCTATCGCGGCAAGAGGCTCACCATTGCGGATGCGCTGAGCGCCATCGTGGCGACGGGCGCGACAATCCTTGACCTCATCATCATCACGGCGGCGGCCGGGCTTGTCATCGGCGTCCTCAACATGACGGGCCTGGCCTTCGGCCTCACCGACCAGCTGCTGGCGCTGAGCGGCAACAATGTCTTCCTGCTTCTGCTCATCAGCGCCTTCGTGGCGATCATCCTGGGCATGGGCATGCCGACGGTCGGCGTCTACGTCATCATGGCGACGCTGGCCGCGCCTGCGCTGATCAAGTTCGGCCTCGAGCCCATGCAGGCGCATCTGTTCCTCATGTACTTCGGCATGATGTCGATGGTGACGCCGCCCGTGGCCCTTGCGGCGTTCGCGGCCGCCAACATTGCCCAGACGGACCCGTGGAAGACGGGCTGGACGGCAATGCGCGTCGGCTGGAGCGCCTATATCATCCCGTTCCTTTTCGCGCTGTCGCCATCGCTGCTCATGCAGGGGCCGGTCCACATCATCATTTTGTCGGCCGTAACGGCGATTCTCGGCGTCACCATGGGGTCGGTGGCGGTCGTGGGCTTCCTGTTCTCGCCGGTGGCGACGCCGATGCGCTTCGTCTACATGCTCGTGGGACTCGCGCTGTTGATCCCGGCCGACGCCTTCGCGGGCGCTTTCACCATGAATGTCGTGGCGATTGCCGTGGCGGTGGGCCTGATCGGGCTCGACTGGATGCGCAACCGTGGGCGCGGGGCAGGCGCCGCCGCCACGCCCGTCCAGGAAGGCTGATCCCGCCGCCGACATGACGTCAGACATCGCGGCCGTTCCATGAGCCGCGAGGACATAAGGGAGGAAAGATGACAGAATCCGGCTTCCGTCGCGCATCCGCCGCGCTCGCCATCCTGGGCGCGTGCATTGCTGCGTCCGCGCCTGCCAGCGCGCAGGGTGAGGACATGTTCTACAAGGGCAAGACGGTGCGCATCCTTGTTGGCGGCGCGGCCGGAGCTGCCTATGATTTCGTCGGTCGGGCTATCGCGACCCATTTGGGCCGGCACATTCCGGGCGAGCCCAATGTCGTGGTCGAGAACATGCCAGGCGCCGCCAGCATCGTGATGACAAATTATCTCTACAATCGCGCGCCTCGCGACGGCACGGCCATCGGCATGCCCCTCAACGGCATCGTGCTCGAGCCGCGCCTCAAGAGCCTGTCGCGCGACGGCGCGGCAGTGCAGTTCGATCTGTCGAAAATGAGCTTCATCGGCACCCCGGCGCAACAGCCGCAGGTGCTCTGGGTGTGGCACAGGACGCCATATGCGAATGTGCAGGACCTCGTTTCGAAGCCCAGCAATTTCGGCGCGACGGCGCCCGGCGGAGACAATTACATCTTGCCGAACCTGTCGAACCAGCTGCTCGGCACGCAGATGAAGGTCGTCACCGGTTACAAGGGCGTCAACGACATCTTTCTCGCGGTGGAGCAGGGCGAAGTCCACGGCAACACCGCCAATCTCTCCAGCCTTCTCGGCAAGCCTGACTGGATGCGCGACAACAAGGCCCGCATCCTCATGCAGTTCGGTACGGAGCGGCTGCCGGCCCTCAAGGACGTGCCAACCGCCATCGAATTGGCCAAGGATGATGCGGCTCGGCTGATGTTCAGGGTCTACGCGACCAAGTTCAAGGTCACCTATCCGCTGCTTCTGCCACCCGACGTTCCACCCGCCCGAATCGCCACATTGCGCGCCGCTTTCGACAAGACCATGAAGGATCCGGCTTTCATCGCCGACGCCGAAAAGATCGGCATCGAGGTCACGCCGCTCGGCGGGGCGGACATTGAAAAGGTGATGGCGGAAATCGACGCCGTGCCGCAGGATGCCATCGACCGCCTGCGCAAGCTGCTCAACTGAGCCGAAAAACAACAAGAGGGTTTCAGATGATCGAAACGAGACGACTGGGTCACGCCACCTTTTCGACGCCGGACATCGAACAGCAGATCGCCTATTACACCGGCGTGCTAGGCCTCTCCATCGTCGAGCGCTCGTCTTCGCGCTGCGTGCTCGCCACCAAGCTCGGCCACGAGGCAGTTGTGCTCGAATCCGGCGATAAGCCTTGGATGACAGGCATTGCTCTTCAGGTCGCGCCCGGCACGGACCTGGGCGAGCTCTCGGCGCAACTGACGAAGGAAGGCGTCGCCAACGAGCGCCGCTCCGGCATCACGCCGGGCGTCAAGGACGCGATCGCGTTCCGGGACCCCAAGGGAACGCTCATGGAGGTCTATGCCGAATATGATTTCGCGCCGGACGATGGCGTCAAGCAGGGCATCATGCCGCTGAAACTTGGCCACATCGCGTGGCGCGTGCATGATCCGCAGAAGCTGACGAAATTTTACTGCGAGATGCTCGGCTTCCGTGTGTCGGACTGGATTGGAGATCATTTCTCGTTCCTTCGCTGCGGCGTCGATCATCACACGATGAATTTTGCGCGTTTCGATGAGGAGCGACTGCATCACTTCGCCTTCGAGTTGAAGGACACGCCGGACATTCACCGCGCCTGCGATTTTCTGGCCGACAACGAGATTCAGCTCGTGTGGGGCCCGATCCGCCACATCGTCGGGCACAATGTCGCCGCCTACCATCGCAATCCGGAAGACCATCGCGTTGAACTTTACGCCGAACTCGACCAGATGAAGGACGAGGCTTTGGGCTATTTCGAGCCGAGGCCGTGGCATCAGGACCGCCCGCAGCGGCCGAAAGTCTGGCCGAAGGACACCTGGCGCAGCCAATGGGGCTTTGGTTCGTTCGGCACATTCCCGGGCTACCCCTGAAACCGAGCAGCGCGTGTGGGGCGCCTTCCCACACGCCGGCCCGCTCGATATACGAACAAGACAATCCTGAGACCGGCGCAAAGCCCGGCAAGGTGGGAAGGAAACGAAATGTCGATGTCCAGATTTTTACCGCGCGCCGCAGTCGCTGCGCTCCTGTTCGCGGGCTTGAGCCAGCCGGCGGCGGCGGAAAAGATCCGCGTCGGCCTGATCAACACCGGCAGCGACATCGGCGTTTTGATCGCTGACAAGAAGGGCTATTTCAGAGCCGAGGGACTTGAGGTC
>JAIEQX010000282.1 GCA_019747375.1 Beijerinckiaceae bacterium
GTCGCCGCCAGGCTTTTCAGCGCGGTCTCGGCGTCGCTCTTCTTGATCAGCGCCTCGTCGCGGTTCTCGGCGAAACGCGTCACCGATTCCTCGAGCGCCGAAATCCGGGTGGCGACCTGCGCCCGGCGCCTCTCCGCCGTCCCGACCTTCTCGCGCGCGTCCTCGACCTGGCGCGCGGCGGCGCGGGCCGCCTGCCGGGCGTTCATCTCGGCCACGGAGGCTTCGCGCAGCTCGGCCTGCGCGCGTTCGGAGGCGGCCTTGGCGGCGTCGGCTTCAAGTCGGGCCGCTTCGGCCTCGATCTTCAGGTCGCCCAGCCGGTTCTTTTCGACGAGCCGCCGCGCCGCCGGGGTAGGGGCCTCGGCCGCAGCCGTAAATCCGTCCCAGCGCCAGAAATCGCCTTCCTTGGAGACGAGCCGCTGGCCGGGCTTGAGCAATTTCTGCAGCTGGGCGCCTTCGCCCCGCAGCACCACGCCGATTTGCGACAGGCGGCGCGCCAGCGCGGCCGGCGCCCGCACGAGCTTGCCGAGCGGCTCCACTCCGGGCGGCAGCATCGGGTCGCCGAAGCCTTCGCCGATCGCCGCCCAATGGGCGGGGGCCGACGTATTGGTGGAGGCGTCGAGATCGTCGCCGAGCGCCGCGCCGAGCGCCGCCTCATAGCCCTTGTCGACGCTGATGTCGTCGACGACCGGCGGCCAGAGGTCGCCCGCCGCCGTGTTCAGCAGGTTGGAGAGCGTGCGCGCTTCGGTCTCGAGCCGCTGCGCCTTGCGCTCGGCGTCGGCCAGCGGTCCGCGCAAGCGCGTGTCGGCCTCGCGCGCCTCGGCGTGCCGCTGCTCCGCAGCCATCATGGTCTCTTCGAAAGCCGCGGCCTGCTCGATCGCCTCTTCGAGCGCGCCCGCCAGCGATTCCAGCTCTTCGTCGCTTCCGGCGCCCTGTTTCAGCTGCGCCAGCTCCTGGGCGACCTTCATCCATTCGGCTTCGAACCGCGCGAAGCGCTGGCTCTCCTCCCGGAAGGCGGCGTCGAGCGTCATGCGCCGCGCGTTCAGGTCGGACAGGGCGGCCTGCGCTTCCGCCAGCGCCTTTTCGCTGTCGGCCAGATTGCCCTCGGCGTCGGCCAGCCGTTCCTTCGAGGCGAACTCGTCGTCGGCGGCGTTTTCGTTCTGGTCCTCGAGTTCGGCGGCTTCGCCGTCGAGCTTGGCCAGCACGCCCGCCGCATCCTCGATCAGCGCGGTCTCGCGCGACAGGTCGCGCGTCAGCTGGGCGAGCCGGCGTTCCAGCTCGGCGGTCCGCTCCCTCGCGCGCTTTTCCTCCACTTCCAGCTGGTCGCGCGCGAGAATCAGGCGCTGCAGGCCCGCGCCGGCCTTGGCCTCCTCGTCGCGAAGCGCCGGCAGGCCATGCGCCGCAATGGCCTGCAGCCGGGCGGCCTCGGCCTGCAGGCGGGTGCGTTCCGCCACTTCGCGCACGTCGGCCTCGAGCTTGCGCTCGGCCTCGAACAGCTGGGTGGTGATGTCGCGCCAGGCGATGTGGTAGAGCAGGGCTTCGTTGCGGCGAATGTCGGCCGCAAGGTTCTTGTAGCGTCCGGCCTGCCGGGCCTGCCGTTTCAGGCTGTCGATCTGGGCCTCGATCTGCTTCAGCACGTCTTCGAGGCGGCCCAGATTGTCCTCGGCGCCCTTCAGCCGCAGCTCGGCTTCATGCCGGCGCGAATGCAGGCCCGCGATGCCGGCGGCTTCTTCCAGAATGCGCCGCCGCTGCTGCGGCTTGGCCGAAATGATCTCGCCGATGCGCCCCTGTCCCACCATGGCGGGCGAGCGCGCGCCCGTCGAGGCGTCGGCGAACAACAGCTGCACGTCGCGGGCGCGCACCTCGCGCCCGTTGACCCGATAGGTCGAGCCCGATTCGCGCTCGATCCGGCGCGTCACCTCGATCGTCTCGGAATCGTTGAAAGCCGCCGGGGCGGTGCGTTCGCTGTTGTCGAGATAGAGGCCGACTTCCGCGGTATTGCGCGAGGCGCGGTTGCCGGAGCCCGAGAAGATCACGTCGTCCATGCCGGACGCGCGCATGTTCTTGTAGGAATTCTCGCCCATGACCCAGCGCATGGCCTCGACGAGATTGGATTTGCCGCAGCCGTTCGGCCCGACCACGCCGGTCAGGCCGGGCTCGATCTGGAACTCCGTGGATTCACAGAAACTCTTGAATCCGACGATCCGCAGCTTGTTGAACTTCATCGACACAACGCTCCGCACCGCAATGCCGCCGACGCGCGGAACGCGACAGGGCGGCAGAGCATCTTCCGGAAGTGCGGGTGTGAGGCTGGGCAGGACCACGTGTCGGTGGTCACCCCGCCCGTCCTCCGCCGCAGGCCTCTCCGGGACGCCCTAAGGCGTCACAATGGCGGGCCGCGTGCAAGCGGCTGCGCCGAAATTCAAAGCCCGAAAGCCCGATTTCCTGTGCGCAACGACCGGGCGAACGTCCCGGTCAGCTCTTCAGAAGCGGATCGATGGCCTTCTCGAGCTGCGACATCGTCATCGCGCCGGATTGCTTGCGGCCATTGATGAAGAACGTCGGGGTGGAATCCACCTGGAACTTCTCGGCGGCGCGATCGCGGGTCTGGTTGACGCTGTCATAGAGCGCCTTGTCCTTCAGGCAGGCCTCGAAGGACTGCTGCGACATGCCGGTCTGCTTGACCAGATTGGACAGGCCCTCCAGAGGCTTGTCCGTGAAGGCCCAGTTCTTCTGCTGGGTGAACAGCAGGTCGATCATGGCCTCGCGCTTGTCCGTCCCGGCGCAGCGCGCCAGCATGAAGCCCGCCGTGGCGAGCGGGTCGAACGGGAATTCGCGCAGCGCGAACCGGACCTTGCCGGTGTCGATATATTTCTTCTTGAAGGCCGGGAACGTGTCGTTGTGGAAAGCCGCGCAATGCGAACAGGTCATCGAGGCATATTCGATGATCGTCACGGGCGCTTCCTTCACGCCCAGCCAGACGTCCGGCAGCGCGCCTTCCACCAGCAACTGGTCCATCGGCACCGTGGGTGAGCCCTGCGCCGACGCGGGCGAGGGCGTCAGCAGCCCGAGGCTGGAGCCGCCGGCCGCGACGAATCCTGCAACGGCCAGGAGCTCGAGCATCTGGCGGCGGGTTTTCGTGCTTTCAATCGGCATGGGATCGTTCCTGGCTTGACGAAGGCGCCGGGGAGCCCGGCTCGAATCTCGAAATCGGTCGCCCGGAGGCGTGCATGCAAAGCGGCGAACATGCAAGTCCAGAGGCGGACACGAATGTGGCAACAGGAAGGACCGGACGCAAGCCGCCAGAACCTTGGCTTCGATCCTGAATCAACACTTTGTGCGGGATCAGCTTCCCGCCCGCGACCGCTTCTCGCCGATGACGCGGGACCCCAGCCGCACCAGGGCGGCCCGCAGCGGTTCTTCCGTGATGGCGGCGCTCTCGCGCTCGGCCTCGGCCCTGGCGACGGGGTCGTCGACCGGGCGCTTGCGCCGCTCCACCTTGTTGAGCCCGATGGGTCCCTGCCGCAGCAGCAGGCGCCCGACGCAGCGCCAGCCCAGATGCGCATTGATCCGCTCGACCACGAGCGGCGCGAGATGCTGCAACTCGATCGCGAACCCGCCCTCGACCCGCACCTGCAGGGACGCGGGCTCGACCGGGCGATCCGGCGAGCCTTTCGTTCCGCGCGACGGCCATTGCAGCTTCATCGGCTCGCAGACGCGCGCCAGCCGCTCGCCCACGATTTCTTCCCAATGCAGCACGATGTCGGACGCGCCAAAACCCTGCTTGGCCAGCACCGGGTCGATCGCCTTGCCGACGAGGTCGGCGAGGGCGAACGTATGCGGACGCGGTTTGCGGGGAGGGGCCATGCCCGACTCATAGCAGCATCGCCCCTTGAGCGGGAGGGCGCGAAGGTCCAGATAGGCGGCGCGCGGCCGTTTTTGTCGCGCGCCCCGAAAGCCGCATGACCGAAGCCGCCGATCTCCTCGCCTGGTACGACCGCCACCGCCGCCGACTGCCCTGGCGGTCAGATCCCGGCGTGCAGGCCGACCCTTACGCGGTGTGGCTGTCGGAGATCATGCTCCAGCAGACGACCGTTCAGGCCGTCAAACCCTATTTCGAAGGCTTTCTGGCCCGCTGGCCGCGCGTCGAGGATCTGGCGGCCGCGTCGTCCGACGACGTCATGCGGGCCTGGGCGGGGCTCGGCTATTATTCCCGCGCGCGCAACCTGCATGCCTGCGCCATCAAGGTGGCGAGCGATCACGGCGGTGCTTTCCCGGACACCGAGGACGGTTTGCTCCGGCTGCCGGGCGTCGGCCCTTATACGGCGGCCGCCATTGCGGCCATCGCCTTCGGCCGCCGGGCCGTGGTGGTCGACGGCAATGTCGAGCGCGTCGTCACCCGGCTGTTTTCCATCGCCGAGCCGATGCCCAGGGCCAAGCCGCTGGTCAGGGCCGCGATGGATGGCCTGACCCCCGACGCCCGCGCCGGGGACTTCGCCCAGGCCATGATGGATCTCGGCGCGACCATCTGCACGCCCCGGCGCCCGGCCTGCGCGCTCTGTCCCCTGAACGAAGGCTGCGGCGCCCGCCGCGCCGGAAATCCGGACATGTTTCCCGTCAAGGCCCCGAAGGCCGACCGTCCGGCGCGCGCCGGCGCCGCCTTCTATCTGCGTCGCCGCGACGGCGCCGTTCTGGTGCGCACCCGCCCGCCGCGCGGCCTGCTGGGCGGCATGACGGAAATTCCCGGCAGCGTCTGGAGCGCGGATTTCGACCTTGCCGCCGCGCTCGACCACGCGCCTGCGCCCGCGCCCTGGCGCCGGCTTCCGGGAGTGGTGGAGCATGTCTTCACCCATTTCGCCCTGATGCTGACGGTCTATGCGGCCGAATTCGACGGCTCCGAGGCGCCCGACGGCTATCGCTTCGTCGCCGCTGCCGGGCTCGACGCCGAGGCCCTGCCGACGGTCATGCGCAAGGTCGTGGCCCATGCGCGCGAAGGCATGCGGGGCGACAGGCCGGCGGCGGTGGAATGATGGGATCGATCAGGCGTCTTCGACGCGGTCCTGCTTGGCCGACTGGCCGTCATAGGCCTCGAAGGCGCCCAGCAGGAACGTGCCGGCGACAGCGAGGACCAGCAGGATGATCCCCTGGCTCTGGACCGAAAGTGACAGGAAGGGCCCGAAGCCCAGCGCTGCGCAGATGACGCAGATGAATGCCGAAGCCGCTACACAGGCCAGCATTGGAACTCCTCCCAAGGCAGCCGACCCCAACGGCTCCCGAAACCCAAATGCACGAACCACCGCGGAGTTGCATGTGTTCAGAACGGAATTTTTGCGATGAAGACGCCCTCAGCCGCGCGTCGTCGCGGCAAGCCCGTCGCGGCCTGGAATGGCGCGGCGTTCGAGGTCGCCAAGGGCGACCGGAGACTTCTTGTTAAAGCTGAAAAGCAGGAGGGCGAGGCTCAACTATTGGTTGAGCTCGACAGCCTGACCCATTGGAGCAGCGAAGGAAACCCCGAACCTCAAGAATCGGATGAGCTGTCGATCGAGGACCTGCACGCCATCCTCGAAGCCATCGAGGAAGAAGCCGACGAGCAGGGTCTCTCGATCGATTTCGAATAGGCTGGCCTATTCGGCGGCATCCTTCATGCTGGCGCGCATGATGCTGCGCAACGCATCGATGGGCTCCAGTTTCCCGTCGCGCTCGATGTGCCAGAACGTCCAGCCGTTGCAGGCGGGCAATCCCTGCGCCAGCGCGCCCATCTTGTGGATCGATCCGACGATCTGTCCGAGGCTGATGGCGCCGTCGGCGCGAACGACAGCTTTGTACCTGCACTTTTCATCGCTCAGGATTGCGCCCGGAGCGATGAGTCCGGCCTCTACGACGCTCGCAAATGCGACGCGCGGCTCGCTGCGCTTGGTCGGCGCAATCGCAAGAGCGTTGTCGGGCAAGGGCGTTACCGCATCAATGCGGGCGCGCGCCGCCTTGGCGTAGATCGGGTCGCGCTCGGTTCCGATGAACGAGCGCCCGAGCCGCCGCGCCACCGCGCCCGTCGTGCCGGAGCCGAAAAACGGATCCAAAACGACGTCGCCGACATTCGAGGCCGACAGGAGCACCCTCGTCAGCAGAGACTCAGGCTTTTGAGTTGGATGGGTTTTCCGGCCGTTTTCGTCCTTCAGGCGCTCGCCCCCTGTGCAGATAGGCAGGAGCCAGTCGGAGCGTACCTGGCAATCCTCGTTGCCGGCCTTCAGCGCCTCGTAATTGAACGTGTAATTCTTGGCAGCCGCGCTACGCGACGCCCAAATCATTGTTTCATGGGCGTTTGTGAACCGCCGGCCCCGGAAGTTGGGCATCGGGTTGTTCTTGCGCCAGACGATGTCGTTGAGGATCCAGAACCCGAGGTCCTGCAGGATCGTGCCGACACGGAAAATGTTGTGATATGAGCCGATTACGAAGATCGTAGCATCGGGCTTCATCACCCGGCGGACGGCCGTCAGCCATTCGCGCGTGAAGCGGTCATATTCGGCGAAACTCGCGAACTTGTCCCAATCATCATCCACAGCGTCGACAACGCTTTGATCCGGCCGGGATAAAGCGTTCTCAAGTTGAAGATTATAGGGAGGATCGGCGAAGACGAGGTCGATCGACCCCTCTGGCAGCCGGTTGATCTCTGCAACGCAATCGCCCAGCAGGATCTGGTCGCGCGGAAGCGTATGATCGGGCAGAGCTTTGTTCGGGCGGTTCGACACGGCCAGGGGCCGTGCCGCTGAAGTCCCAGTACGCGAGACCTGAATCTGGGACTTCGAGCGGGCCACCCCGGCACGTGCGATACTCATGAACATCTACCGGGTTACGCAACACACGACCGTGAATATGCGTATGGCCGGTAAAGACCGAGTTTACCCTGCTGAACGATCAGTGTCCCTCTTTCGAACGTTTTGGTTAAAATCAATATACTGATTTGTAATGACTTTTCGGCGTCTGCAACAAAATGGTTTAAGATAGGGTTAGCGACGCGGCGATGAGCCGACGCTCGTTTTCGGACTCGTTTGACCCCGCCTGAACGGGTTTCAAAGGCGAGAAACTGAACCGGTGGAACGGGCTCGGGCCATGCTCGGCGATGGCCGCCAGATGCGCGCGCGTGGCGTAACCCGCATGTTGGCCAAAACCATATGCGGGGTGTCTGTCGCCCAGTCGCCGCATCAGTCGATCGCGCGTGACCTTGGCGACGATCGAGGCGGCTGCAATCGACATGGACGTCCCGTCGCCCTTGATGATTGTTTCTGCGCCACAGCACAGCCCCGCAGGCAGATCGGAGCCGTCCACCAGCGCATGAACCGGTCGGATGCTGAGGCCGGCGGCGGCGCGGCGCATCCCCGCAAGGGTCGCCTGCCGTATGTTGATCCGGTCGATCTCGCGCGCCGAAGCAAGGGCGACGCTCACGCAGATCGCTTTGGAAAGAATGATTTCGTAGAGCCGCTCACGCTCTTGCGCGTCCAGCACCTTGGAATCATTCAGTCCGCGCGGGAGATTTTCAGGATCCAGGATCACCGCGGCCACCGCCACAGGGCCGGCCAGCGGCCCCCGGCCAGCTTCGTCGATGCCCGCGACGGGCCATCGACCATCCTTGATATGGCGGCGCTCAATGCGAAAATGCGGCTTGTTCATGCTTGGCCTCACAGGGGCCTTTTGTGCCCGCGCCCCGATTTCAAGTCAAAACAGCCTGTGGACGACCGCGAATTTGCGCAATAAGCGGCTCTTGCGCCGGTGGAAATCATGGCCGCAGCGCTTATTCCTGAACGGGGACGCGCGACGCGGCCGCAGCAAGAGGAGCGACACCCATGACGGCGATCGAGACCAGCGGAGTGACGATAGCGTCGACCGATCCCATTACCTCGAAAAAAGATACAAAATCCGCCGCGCGTTCGACGGCCATCGAGGACGCGGACAAGACCGAGACGGCTGCCGCGCTGGGGACGACAGAAGAAAGCGAGCGGAATTCCGTTTTCGAGAATCTTGTAAAAGGCGATACGGACGTTGTGGGCCTTGTCGCCTACTCGATTTACAAACAGAACAAGCACGATTGGCTCGTGGCGCTGCGACGCCAGCGTGGG
>JAIEQX010000296.1 GCA_019747375.1 Beijerinckiaceae bacterium
CCCGGCCGCCGCGCCGACGGGCGCCGGGCCGCAGGCGCGCGCCACCAGCAAGGCCGCATCCCTGCCGGGCGTGAAACACGTCATTGCGGTGGCGTCCGGCAAGGGCGGCGTCGGCAAGTCCACCACCTCCTGCAATCTCGCGCTGGGCCTTGCGGCGCTCGGACTTTCCGTCGGCATGCTCGACGCCGACATCTACGGACCTTCCCAGCCGCGCCTGTTCGGTCTGCGCGGCAAGCCGAAGCTTCTCGGCCCGCGCATGCTTGAGCCCATGGAGCGCTATGGCGTCAAGGTCATGTCGATCGGGTTCCTGGTGGAGGAAGAGACCGCGATGATCTGGCGCGGCCCCATGGTGATCTCCGCCATCACCCAGATGCTGCGCGAAGTGGCGTGGGGCGATCTCGACGTGCTGGTGGTCGACATGCCGCCCGGCACGGGCGACGCGCAGCTCACCATGGCGCAGCAGACGCCGCTGGCCGGCGCCGTCATCGTGTCGACGCCGCAGGACCTGGCGCTGATCGATGCGCGGCGCGGCATCTCGATGTTCCAGAAGGTCGACGTGCCGATCCTCGGCATCATCGAGAACATGTCGAGCTTCTGCTGCCCGAACTGCGGCCATATCTCCCCGATTTTCGGCCATGGCGGGGCGCGCTCGGAAGCGGCGACATATAGCGTGCCGTTCCTTGGCGAAGTGCCGCTCGACATGAAGATCCGCGAGACGTCCGACGAGGGTCGCCCCATCGTGGCGAGCGATCCCGACAGCCCGCATGCGCAGATCTACAAGGGAATCGCCTCGACGGTCTGGGCCGCCCTGTCGCAAGGGACCTCGGCCCGCGCCGCGCCCCGCATCGTCATCGAGTGACGTCATGACACGCGCGCCCGTGCAGCCCCTCTTCCCCTCGCCAGACGATCCGCGTCTCACGGAAAGCGTGACGGGCGTCGACCAGACCGGTGCGCCCGTGGAGCTGCGCGTGCCGGTGGAACGCGCGTTGACGCTCTATCTCAACGCGCAGGAGATCGTCACCATGATGACGATCAACGATTACCCGGAATATCTGGCGCTTGGTTATCTGCTCAACCAGAACATGCTGAAGCCCGACGATGTCGTCACCGAAGTCGAATATGACGAGGATCTCGAAGTGGTCGTGGTGCGTACCGAGCGCGGCACCAATTTCGAGCAGAAATTGAGGAAGAAGACACTGACGTCCGGATGCGCGCAGGGAACGGCGTTCGGCGACCTGATGGAGGCGGTCGACACCGTCGTTCTGCCACAGGCGGAACTTCGCACGTCGTGGCTCTACCAGATGACACATGCGATCAACACGACGCCGTCGCTCTATCTGACGGCCGGCGCCATTCATGGCTGCGTGTTGTGTCGCGAAGGCGAGCCGATCTGCTACATGGAAGATGTCGGACGCCACAACGCCGTCGACAAGATAGCCGGCTGGATGTACCGCCACGGCGTCGATCCAGCGGACAAGATTTTCTACACCACGGGCCGCCTGACCTCCGAAATGGTGATCAAGACGGTGCGGATGGGCATTCCGATCCTCGTCTCGCGCTCGGGCTTCACCGCCTGGGGGGTCGAACTGGCGAGGCAGGTGGGGCTGACGCTTGTGGGCCGAGCCAAGGGCAAGCGGTTCGTCGCGCTGGCCGGCCAGGAGCGCATCGTGTTCGATCAGGATCTCAGCTTCGTTCCGGAAGAATCCATGAAGGCGCGACGCAAGGGAGCCGAGGATGACGCGTGAGGCGACGCTTGGCGTGGTGCTGGCTGGCGGACTTTCGCGCCGCATGGGCGGCGGCGACAAGCCGATGCGGATGATTGGCGGGCGCACCATTCTGGCGCGCGTGATCGAGCGCGTCGGGCCGCAATGCGACGGGCTCATTCTCAACGCGAATGGCGAGGCGGCGCGTTTCTCGGCCTTTGGCCTGCCGGTCGTGCCCGACAGCGTCGAGGGCTTCGCCGGGCCGCTGGCCGGCGTTCTGGCGGCGCTCGACTGGGCGGCGGAGCGCCGACCCGACATCGCCTTCGTGGTCAGCGCAGCAGCCGACTGCCCGTTTCTCCCGCGCGATCTCGTGGCGCGATTTCAGGACGCACGCCTTCGCGAGGGAGCCGATCTGGCGGTCGCGAAATCCGGCGACCAGACGCACCCGGTGATCGGGCTCTGGAAAGTCGCGCTGCGGGCGGAGTTGCGACACGCGCTGGTGGTCGAGGATTGTCGCAAGATCGACCGATGGACCGCGCGTTACCGGCTGGCGACGGTCGAGTGGCCGACCATCCCGCTCGATCCTTTCTTCAACGCCAACCGTCCTGAAGATCTGGACGAGGCGGAGCGTTTGGCGTCGCTTGACGCACAAGCCTCCTAGACGGGCCGAAAACCTGCCGCCAGGAGCGCGGCGCGACTCTCCGGGGAAGCAAGTGAGCGCAGAAAGGCTTGCACGGCAGGCCTGTTCCGGCGTGCAGCCGGCGCGACCAGATCGTAATGCTCCTCCGTCAACGGCAGGAAGGCGAGGCCGTAGGCTTCGGCGACGGGCGCGATGGTCATGCCCCAGTCGGCGCGGTTCTGCGCCACGGCCGCCGCTACGGCACTATGGGATTTTGGCTGGTTCCAGTAGCCATCCGGACGCGCGCCGGCAAGCAGCCTGTCGATCAGAATGCGCGTGCCCGCGCCCTGGTTGCGATTGACCATCAGGCAGGCCTCGTCGCGAAGAGCGGCGGCGACGGCGCCTTTCGCGTCAAGCCCCGCAAAGCGTTGATCGCCGACGCGGTGCACGATTCCCTGCATGCGCCGCCAGCCTTCGACCAGGTCGAGACCGTCCGAGAGATAGGGCGCATTGTAGACGCCCGAGGCCTCATCCAGCAGATGGATGGGCGCGAGATCGCACTCGCCGCGCTTGGCCGCCGCCAGACCGCCGAGGCTGCCGACCGCGATGCTGCGCACGTTCAGACCCGCACGCGCCAGCGGCCCGGTGACGAGATCCAGACCTGTGCAATGACTGCCGATGATCGTGAGATCGGGCACGCGCACATGCGGCGTGAACAGCGTGACGTCCAATGCGGCTCCCGCCGGGGCGTGATCGGCAAGGGCGTCGATCCGAAGAAAACCGTCCGCCTGTGCGAAGGATGTGATGGCTCCCGAGCCTTTTCCTGTCGGATAGGCGAGCAAACCGTTCTCGCCTTCGACCAGGGCCACCATGACGAATTCAGTGCGGCCGAGTTCGGAGGGTACGCGCACCGGAAGGCGCGCCACGACCTTTGCATCGGCGCGCGGCGGCAGGCCGGCCATCCGCCGCAGCGTCGGCACGATCATGTCGTGGAAGGTGAACATGGCCGAGGTCGGAAAGCCCGGCAGGATGACCACGGGCTTGCCGTCGCAGACTGCAAGGCACAGGGGCTTGCCGGGCTTCAGCGCCACGCCATGCGCGATGATGCCGGGCTTGCCGAGCCGAGCGACGATGCGATGCGACACGTCGCCCGCGCCTTTCGACGTCCCGCCCGACAGGATGAGCATGTCGCATGTCTCGAGCGCCTCGCGCATTGCCGCCTCGAGCACCGCTTCGTCGTCCGGCAAGGCGCCGCGAAACACAGGTTCGCCGCCGTTTTCCGCCACTGCCGCAGCCACAATGGCTCCGTTGGTGTCGTAGATCTGTGCGGGCGCAAGACGGGCGCCGGGCTGAACGAGTTCATCGCCGGTCGACAGAATGGCGACGCGCGGCCTGCGCGACACCGGCGCCTCGGCGATGCCGCAGGCCGCCAGCATGCCGATCTCGCGCGACCCTATGAGCGTGCCGGCGCGCAACAGAACTTCGCCCCGCGCGATGTCGGAGCCCGCGTAAGAAATGAACTGCCCGGGAGAGGCCGCACGTCGCAGATTGATCGTGTCGGGGCTCGCGGGTTGCGTGTGTTCGATCATCACCACGGCGTCTGCGCCGCGCGGCACGGGACCACCCGTCGCAATCGGCGTCGCGGTTCCGCGTTCGACGAGAATCCGCGGCTCGTCGCCGCAAGCGATCGTCTCGCCGTTCAACACGAGAACCAGCGGAGCCGAATCGCTTGCGTCGGCGACGTCGCGCGCCCGCAAGGCGAAACCGTCGACATTGGCGCGGTCGAATGGCGGCACGTCGATCGGCGCCACGATGTCGCGGGCGAGCGCAAGGCCCTGCGCGGCTGCGAGAGGGCGCAGTTCGTGCGGGACGTCGCGCGGAAAGAGCGCCGCGTCGAAGCGGGCCATGGCGTCTTCGCGCGACAGAATGGTGAGAAACTGTTCCTGAGCGGCGCTGGCGGATTGCGCCGCAAGACGCGCGGCGGGCGGCTTGTCTGTCATGTCGGGAGACTCGTCTGAATGGCTTGCGCGCGCACGATCTCGCCGGGCGCATGACCTTCGCTGTCGGCGCCGATGATGAAGAAATGCGTCGCCGCCAGCAGCTTGTGCAACGGCAGGTCGCCGGTCGCGACGGGGGTGAAGGTCTCTCCATCGTGCAGCAGGAGGACGATCTCGGCGAGGCCTATGGCGGAAGAGATCTTGTGTCGCAGCGGCAGGCTGCACGGCGCTTGCGCGCGTCGCCCGCCCAGGCGGGCCAGCACCGGTTCGCACAAGGCCCACCAGACGGCGAGCGCCTGATCGGGGCTGCCCGGCAATGCGATGACCGGGCAGCCGTCGATCCTGGCGACCGCGCTTGTGCGGCCCGGCTGCAGCGCCAGTCCGTGAATCAGTCCATTGTCGCATTGCGCCAGAGCGGCAATGCTTTCGTCCTCCCGGCCGCAGCCTGTTCCGCCAATGAGCAGAACGAGCTCGGCGTTCCCGCGTTCGAGCGCCTCCCGAACGGCGGCGCGATCACGGCCGGCGGCGGTGCGTGTGTCCACGGCTGCGCCCATTGCTTGTGCGAGCGAGGCGATCAGGCGCGACGTCGTCTGCGCGCCGTCTCGCGCCGGCGCATCGAGGATCGTGACCCGCGGCTGACGGATCCGCAGACCCGTGAGGCCACTGACGCGCGCGGCCATGACGTCGAAAGCCGTGATGACCCGCCCGTCGAGCCCGCTCGGCCAATCGGCGGAAAGATCCTCGCCGGCGCGGCGAATGTTCTCACCCGGAAAAGCCTCGATGAGAACTTGCACGAGCGGCCCGGCCGCTTCGACGCCGGCGGGATCGATGACGCAATCGGCGCCTTCGGGAAGCTTTTGGCCCGGCTCGACCCAGACGGGTCCGGAATCGACGAGCACGGGCGCATAGGCGGAGGCGCCCGCGAGATCGGCGGCCCGGAAGGCCCAGCCGTCGCGCGTCGCCACAGCCGATTTGGGAAGCGCCGCCGGCAGCGGCGGATGGAAGGCCGCAACGCAGCCGAGCGCCGTCTCGAGCGGCGCATCCTGTTCCGGCGCCGGAGCCAGACCGGCGAGCAGGCGCTCGCGCGCAACATCGAGCGGCGTCAGCGTTGCGGGGCGCGTTTGCCCCCCGCCCGAGGGCAGTGCAGCGGCTGGCGGGTCATGCGACGGATCGGACATGGCGGCGATGGTGTACAGGCCATCGCCGCCATTGCAACCTCGAAGCCCGATCAGGAGCGCTGTCCGGGATCAGCATTGGGGAAGAACAATTGCTGGCCCTCGATCTTGTAGGCGGCGATCGCCGCCTGTCCTTCGGCCGAGACCAGATAGTCGACGAAGGCCTGGCCGAGATCCTTCTTCACCGAGGGATGCTTTTGCGGGCTCACCAGAATGACGCCGTACTGGTTGAACAATTTCCTGTCGCCCTCGACGGCGACGACGAGCCCGTCCTTGTTCTTGAACGAAATCCAGGTGCCGCGATCGGCCAGCACATAGGCGCCCATGGCCTTTGCGGTGTTCAGCGCGGCGCCCATGCCCTGGCCGATCTCGCGATACCATGTCCCCTTGCTGGCGGCGATATCGACGCCGGCGGTCTTCCAGAGGGCGAGTTCGGCGGAATGCGTGCCGGACTTGTCGCCGCGCGATACGAAGGGGGCGGCCTTCTGCTGGATGGCGACGAGGGCGGCCACGATGTCCTTCTGGCCGCGCACGCCCGCGGGGTCGGCGGCCGGTCCGATCAGGACGAAATCATTGTACATGACCCCGAATCGCTTCACCCCGAAGCCATCGGCGACGAATTTCTCTTCCTGCGGCTGCGCGTGGACGAAGACCACGTCGGCGTCGCCGCGCCGGCCGGTATCGAGCGCCTGGCCGGTGCCCTGCGCGATGACCTTCACGTCAATGCCGGATTTCGCCTTGAACAGCGGCAGGAGATGGTTGAACAGGCCGGAATCCTGCGTCGAGGTCGTCGAGGCGACCACGATAGACCTGTCCTGCGCGGACGCACCCGCGCTCAGCGCGAGGCCGAGCGCGAGGGCAAGCGAGAGGCGTTTCAACATAGGCGGTCTCCGTTGTTCAAATTCAGGTGACGATGTCGCCGCGTAGAAACGCCTGCGCCTCGGGGCTTTTGGCTGACTGAAAGAATTCGGCGGCGGGCGCGCTCTCGTGCATCGCGCCGGCGGACATGAAGCGCACATCCCCGGCAAGGCGTCGCACCTGACCCAGATCATGCGAAGCCATGAGGATCTTGACGCCGGATTGCGCGGCGATCCGCACGATGTCCTCGACGGCGCGCGTCGCCGCCGGATCGAGATTTGCGGTCGGTTCGTCGAGCAGCAGCAATTCCGGATCTCGCGCCAATGCGCGCGCCAATGCGAGCCGTTGCTGCTCGCCGCCCGACAAGCGTCGCGCCGGACGCGAGGCGAGCCCAGACAGCCCCGCCTGGGCCAGAAGCTCCTCGACGCGGCCTGCGACACGGGCGGAGGGGCACCCCGCCTGGCGCAGCGCATAGGCTATATTTCCCGCGGCCGTCCGGCGCAGCATGACGGGACGCTGGAACAATATGGCGCGACGGCGCGGCGCCGGATCGGTCTGACCGCCCCAGGTGACGCGGCCGGAGGTCGGCGCAAGAAGTCCCATGGCCATGCGCAGCAGCGTCGTCTTGCCAGAGCCGTTGGGCCCGATGATCGCGCTCGGGGCGCCGGGCGCGATGGTGAGGTCGAGGCTCCGCAGGATCTGCGTTCCGCCGACCGCGTAACAGACGGCCTCGAAGACGAGGGGCAGTTCGCTGACGGGGCCGCGCATCAGCCGGCCTGCCGTTCGCCGATGGCGCGGACGCCCCAGGCCGCGCTGTTGATCAGAAGGATCAGCGTCAGCAGGATCGCGCCAAGCCCCATGGCGAGCGGCAGGTCGCCCTTCGAGGTTTCAAGCGCGATGGCTGTCGTCATGGTGCGGGTGAAGCCCTCGATATTGCCGCCCACGATCATGACCGCGCCGACTTCGGCGGCGGCGCGGCCGAAGCCCGCCAGCATGGCGGTGACGAGACTGAAGCGCGCGTCATAGAGCAGCGTGGCGAGGCGCTGCGCGGGCCCGACTCCCATGGCGTTCATTTCGTCGCGATACTCGCTCCAGAGATCCTCGACCGTCTGGCGGGTCAAGGCCGCGATGATGGGGGTGATCAGCACGGCCTGGGCGATCACCATGGCGGTGGGGGTGAAGAGCAGGCCGAACGACCCGAGCGGGCCGGAGCGGGACAGAAGCAGGAAAACCGTGAGGCCGACGACCACGGGCGGCAGGCCCATGAAGGCGTTGATCAGCACCACGACGGCGTCGCGCCCGGGAAAACGCGTGAGCGCCAGCAAGCCGCCAAGCGGCAGGCCGACCAGCGCCGCCAACAGGACAGCCGATAGGCTGACCGCGAGCGACAGCCGCACGATCGCGAACAGCGTCGGGTCGCCCGACAGAATGAGGTGAAACGCGCTGGCGCTTTCCAGCATTTTAGTCCTCCCGGAACTGCGATTTCCCGCGTATCCTCCATGAAAGTCAAATCAAGGAATAAGCGCTATCTGGCGCAGGAGTATGCACGATGGAGCTTCTCACGACCGCCGAGGCTGCGGATTACCTGCGGCTCAAGGAGCGCAAGCTCTATGAACTGGTGTCCGAGGGGGCGATCCCGTGCAGCAAGGTCACCGGGAAATGGCTGTTTCCCCGGCATGAGCTGGATCGCTGGGTCATGTCGAGCCTGGCGGTCCCGGTCGGCATGCAGGCGTCAAATCCGCCTCCGATCGTAGGCGGCAGCCAGGACAATCTGCTCGAATGGACGATGCGGGAATCGGGCTCCGGCCTCGCTTCCCTGCCGGAGGGAAGCGCGGCGGGCGTGCGCCGCCTGCTGCGCGGCGAGGTGCTGGCCGCGGCAATTCACTATC
>JAIEQX010000234.1 GCA_019747375.1 Beijerinckiaceae bacterium
ACGCCACCGCAATGACGTGTTTCACGCCCGGCAGGGATGCGGCCTTGCTGGTGGCGCGCGCCTGCGGCCCGGCGCCTGTCGGCGCGGCGGCCGGGGCGCCGCGCATCGGCGCCTTCTCGGCTGTCAGGCCGACAAGCGCCTGTTTCACGCCCGGCAACGCCCGGATGGCGGCCTCGGCCGCGGCGCGCACGGGCTCCATGGCTCCGGCTTCCGCCGCCTCGATGGAGATCGAACAGATGATCTTGCCGTCATTGATGACGATGCCGGTCATGCGGCCGGAAGCGGCGAGCGAACCGCCGGCCGGCAGTTTCACCTGTTCCAGCGCATGCAGGATGTCGGCTTGGGTAAGGGACAATGCGTTCTCCTGAATGTCGCCGCGCGATCAAGACCCGACAGGGTCGTCCTTGCCGGCCTCGCGCGCGCGCAAATAATCTTCCGTGCTCATCACCGGCGGGCGCTGCGGCGCCGCATGCGGATCGAAGCTCTCGTTCATGACGGCCTCGACGCGGCAGTTCTCGCACATGCGCACCACGTCGATGCGCTTGGCGTGCGCGCCCGAAAACATCCAGTGCTTCTGCTCTAGCGTCTTCACCACCTTGTCGATCGTGCTCTTGGTGCCGAAGGCCGTCCCGCAGGCGATGCAGTGGAACGGCTCTTCTTCCTTCAGCACGCGCTGCGGCGCGTTCCATGCCTGAAAGTCGAGGCGCGGCTGCAGCGTGATGACGTCTTCCGGACACGTCGCCTCGCACAGGCCGCACTGGACGCAGAGGCTTTCGGTGAAGCGCAGCATCGGCCGCTCGGGATTGTCCGCCACCGCGCCGGTCGGGCAGGCGGTCACGCAGGCATGGCAGAGCGTGCAGCCCGCGACATCCACCTCGATGCCGCCGAACGGCGCGCCGCGCTCCAGCGCCACCACGTCGACCGGCGTGGGCGCCGCGAGATGCAGCTCACGAAACGTCGTCTCGAGCACGCCGCGCTTTGCGCCGCGCGGCGTGAAGCTCGCGGGGCGGGGCGATGCGACACCGCTCGGCGCATCGTCCAGAGCCGCGCGCAGATCGTCGGGATCGTCCGTGCCGACGATGCGCGCCAGACCGGCCCCGAAGCCCAGCGCCTCGACGATGCGGTTCGTCGTATCCACCACGGCCTTCAGTCCCAAAATGTCGTGCTTCGGCCGGTCGCGCGTCAGAAGCGCAAGGCCCGCGGCCCCGAACGCGAATGCGCCGGCGAGGAATTCGGGCCCCACCTGTGTGACTTCATTGACGCGCAGCGGCAGGACATTCGCCGGCAGTCCGGCGCCGAAACGCGCCAGCGCGTCGATCATCGGCTCGCCATGCTCGCCGTCATGAACCAGGACGATCGCATTGTTTCCGCCCGCGGCCGCATAGGCGCGCAGCATCGTGCGCAGTCGGCGCATCAGCGCATCGGCGGGCGGCAGCGCATAGGCGGCGGCGCCGGTCGGGCAGACGGAGGCGCAGGCGCCGCAGCCCGCGCAGACATTCGTGTCGATCGCCACATGATCGCCGTTGGGCGTGATCGCGCCCGTGGGGCAGAGGTCGAGGCAGCGCACGCAGCCGGTGATTTTCGACCGCGAATGCGCGCAGAGATTCTCGGTGAATTGCACGTAGCGCGGCTTGTCGAACGTGCCGACGAGTTGCCCCGCTTCCGCGATTGCTTTTTCGACCGCGGCCCGGTCGCCCGGATCGGCGCGCAGATAGCCCGGCCGCAGGTCGCTCGCGGGAAACAGCGGCTGCCCGCCCGTCAGATCGAGAATGAGATCGCAGGTCGAGGTCGCGCCGTTGCGCGACGCGCCGAAGACAAGCCGGTCGCGCGACGAGGGCGCCGGCAGGGCGGTTTCGTCGATCGACAGTTCGAACGCTCCCAGATGTCCCCGCGCATTGCGCACATGGCCCTTCAGAACCGGGAAGCTGCGCGTGCGCGGCGGCGTCACGTCGCCGGGGCGCGACAGCATGACGGTCACGTCGAGCTTGTCGGCGAGTCTTTGTCCCGCCTCGATGGCGGTCTCGTCGCGGCCATAGACGAGGATCACGCCTGCGCTTTCGAGCGTCACCAGCGAGATGGGCGGCATGTCCTCGCGCGCCGCGGCGATCAGCGCCGCCGCCTTCGGACCGGCCTGCGCGGCGTCGCGCGACCAGCCTCCCGTTTCGCGGATGTTGACGAAGGTCAGCGCGTTCGCGGCTCCGAGATCTTCCGCCACTTCGGAAAACAGCGGGGCTTCCTGCGTGCAAGCGACCGTGATCGCCTCGCCCGAGGCCAGCGCCGCCTTGAACAGGTCGATCTGCGTCCCGCAAAGCTGGTCCGCACGGTCGATCCGCCCGCCGCAGCCCCGGGCCAGGGCCTGCTCGTCGAGCGGCATGGTCTTTTCACACGAACACACCAGCAGGCGGGGCGCGGCAGCGCTCATCGATCTCTCCAGGTACGGCGTCATAGCCGCAGGCGTCCATCCCATAGGCCGCAATCGGCCGTCGTCCAAGCCCTAGATAGGTATCACGGGCCCGCTTCGACACCGGGAGGGCGAACGGGCTCCGCAGGCCCATCCCCGCCATAAGGCGAAACTCGAGCCTTCGGCGCTCTTCCCACCCCCGCCCGCATTCCCATATAGATCAGCCAAGCCCCGGCCCGGATTGATCGCCCATGTCCCGAACGCCCGAACATCCCCTCGACCTGCCGCCGGGCTTCACGCTCGTGACCCTGCGCGAGCGCGGCGACGCATTCGCCCATGCCTGCGCCATCGCCCAGGAGCAGGGGGCCGGCACGCTCGTCTGGGTGCGGCGCTATGATGTGGTGGAATTCGCCGTGGTGCTCGAGCCCGACGAAAAGCTCGCCACGGCGCGCCGGGCCCATTTCGCCGCCATGAACGCGATCGCGGACGCCATATCGGCACATTGCCCGCCCGAACGTGAAGTCTCGTTCCGCTGGCCCGACGCGGTTCTGTTCGACGGCGGCCTGCTGGGCGGGGCGCGGCTCGGCTGGCCGCAGGATTGCGGCGAGGACGAGATCCCGGCCTGGCTCGTGGCCTCCATCATGCTGCGCGCGGCCGACATGGTCCATGTCGAGACGGGCCTGTCGCCTGACGGCGTCTCGCTGATGGGCGAGGGCTTCGAGATGGTCGACACCGAGGCGATCATCGGCAGCTTCGCCCGACACCTGATGACCGCCTTCGACCGCTGGAAGGAGCGTGGCTTCAAGGCCGTGGCGGACGACTTCTTCACCCGCCTGCCGAAGGGCAAGGCCGGCGAGCGCCGCGGCCTCGACGTCAATGGCGACCTGCTGGTTCACGCCCCGCTCGATCGCGGTCCGCCGGAGCGAACTCCGCTGGTCGAGGGGCTCGGCCGCGCCGACTGGTACGACAAGCGCCACGGCGCCCCGAAGCTCGGCTGACCGCGATGAAACTGCCGCGCACCATCCGGCTCGATCCGTCCGACACCTTCGTGTTCGAGCGCGCCGCCGAGCCGGGCGAATGGGCGGTTTCCGGCGCCTTCGCATTCTGGGACGAAGATCTGGGCGCGCTGGGCCCCAAGCAGCGCACGGCGCTGCGGGCGGGGTTTCTCGGTCTCGGCACCTTCGGCTGGTCGACGCTCTGCGTCGTCTCCTTCGTGACGCCGGCCGAACGCGCCGCCGCCGTTGAGGCGCTGGCCGCGCATCTCGTCGAGAAGTTCGGCGCGCCCAACCTTGAGTCGGCCCGCGCCGCCGCCGAGGAGGAAATCGCCTTTGCGGCGGCGCTTTGCGATCATCCGGAAAACACCCTGCTTGCCGTGCAGCGGCAGGTCGAAGATGGTCAGATCCGAGAGCGCTTCCGCACGTTGCACGCGCGCGATCCGGCGGAGCGCGGGCAGGACGGCCTGCACGCCACGGCGCGCGCCTTCAATTTCGTCGAAAGCGTCGACGATGACGAACCCGTCGAGGAGATCGATCTCCTCGGACTGATGAAGAAAACGGACCGAACATGAGAGAATTCTGGGTCGCCTCCGGCCATCACCTCACACGCCGCGGACGCCATGGCGGCCTTGAGGTCACGCCTGAATTGCTGATGGCCTATCTCGCGCGCCCCGAGCTCCTGCCGCCCGACGAGGCCTGCGACGCCGAGCGCGCGCTGCATGCAGGCCTGATGGCGGATCCGCTGCGCCTTGTCTCGCCTGCGGAAGTCGCAATGCTGGAGGATGCGGATGCGCGCGAAAACTGGGGCTTCATGCTGGCCTTTCGCGAGCGCCTGCTGGCGGCGCCTTCTCTGGAGGCCGCCTACCTGTCCTTTGCCCGGACGGGCGCCGGAAACATCCCGCCGATCTTTCTGACGCAGCTCTGCCAGCTCGTGCTCCGCAACGCGCTCGACGGCTGCGAAGACCCTTATGTGCTGCGGGCGGCCGAAATCTTCTATCGCCCCCAGAAGGCGACCCTGCACGAGGGCTCGCTTCTGCTCGCCGACGCCGAAGTCGTCGAGGCTCAGCAGCAGGGCGCGCGCCAAAGCCATCTCACGCCGCTGGCGGCGCTGCTCGACGAAGTGCCGGAATTCGGCGATCTCGACGTGATGGACGACGAAAACGCCTGGACATATTGGTCGCGCTCCGACGCCAACACGATGATCATGAACATTGGCGGCAACGCCCGGGCGCGCGCCGGGCTGGCGAGCGCCATCAAGCTCTGGATCGGACATCTGCTGGGGGTCGACGTGACCGTCGAGCCCCTGGCCACCATCGAGGATCGGGACTGGCGCTGGTTCGTCGGTCTGGACAGCGAGGGCACGAAGATCGGCAATGCATTGTGGAACGGCGCCGCGCTCGGCCCCTCCATCGCCGAGCGCGTCGTGACGCTGATGCGCCTCGATTTCAGGGACGCCCGGACGGTGGATGAAAATCTGCGCGGCAAGCCCGTCTACCTGATCGGAGCGATGGATGGCGAAAACATCTGGCGGATGAAGCCCCAGAATCTCGTCGCCGGATTGCCTCTGGCGAAAGGGCGTGACGCATGAGCGGCGCGGCGGAAGCGGCGAACCTGCGCGAACTCGGCGTCGTGCTGATCCGCCACGCGGTGGACAATCCCTGGATCGACCATCTCTGGGCGCCGCATGCCGCGCTCGTGACGGCGCCCGAGACGCCCGCGGGCGCGCTGCTGTCGCAGGGCGCCGATTCGGCGCTTTTCTATATCGGGCCGGGCGTGCTGGAGCTCTATCCGTCCGAGACCGCCAATTATCGTGACAATCTCGCGGCGGAGGAGCCGCGCCTCTGGATCGCCTGCCGGGGCGGGCAGGGCGCAGATATGCCCCAACTCGTTCGCGTCACCGCCGACCCGACCGAAGGCGAAGCCTTGTTCGAATGTGGCGCCGACATCGTCGGCACGGTCGCGATGCCCGCCGAGATCGGCGGCTGGATCGAAAGCTTCATCGAGACGTTTCACGTCGAGCGCGTCTTTCTGAAGCGTCAGCGCGATCGCGCCGGTCGTCCCGGCGACCGGGCTCGTTCGGGAGATCGAAAGCCGTGAGCCAGGATGAAAACTTTCTCGCCCGCTGGTCGCAACGCAAACGTCAGGTCGCTCGAGAAGAGCAGGCCCGGCCGGTCGTCGAGGAGACGCCGGCGTTCGAGCCCGAAATCGATCTGTCGCTTCTGCCGCGCCTGGAGGACCTGACGGACGCGACCGACATTTCGGTCTTTCTGCAGAAGGGCGTTCCTGACAGCCTGCGCAATGCCGCGCTGCGGCGCGCCTGGGCTCTCGACCCCGCCGTGCGTGACTATGTCGGCGATGCGCTGGACTATGCGTGGGACTGGAACACGCCCGGCGGCGTTCCGGGATCGGGCGAGATTCAGGCCGGCACCGACATCGCCAAACTGGTGTCGCAGGTCTTCGGCGACGCCCCGCAGGACCCGACGGTGGAAAAACAGGCACCAGATGAAAAAGTGATCACCGATGTTGCGGCGCAAAATAGGATGGCCGGTCAGCCCGCTGAAGGCTTGGAACCTGAGTGCAACGAAAGCATTGCCGCGGACGCGCCCGAGTTAATCGATGATAAATCAAGGGGCGTGGAAGTAATCGGGACAGATCTGCGCAGCCCTGAGCATGTTGCATCGCAGCGTAAAAGTCGCCGGCATGGCGGCGCCCAGCCCTCGACATAACCTAAAGTATAATATCTCTAAGGTGCGAGCATGAGAGATTGCATGCACGGTGAAATGGTTGAGCTTTCAACCTGAGGCGTTGCAATCTTGGCGGGTATGGATTTGGGGCTCGGGGTGGTTCGGGACGACGTGATGGCGCCGGGAACGGCGGAAGACATCGACCTGCTGCGCGGGGCCGAATACGGCTTGCTAGCGGTTCTGCTCGGAGCGGCGCCGACCGCCGACCTTCTCCGTCAGGTCTCGGGCTTGCGGGGCGACGTTTCGGCGCTGGGCCTGGCTCATATCGATCTTGCGACGGCTGCGGAACGCGCCGACGAGACCACGGTCGGACGTGAATATTTCAACCTGTTCATCGGGGTCGGGCGCGGCGAGCTTCTGCCCTACGGCTCCTACTATCAGACGGGCTTTCTGCACGAGCGTCCCCTGGCGCGCGTGCGGGAGGATCTTGCGCTGCTGGGCGTCGAGCGCGCCGGCCACATGCGCGAGCCGGAGGACCACATCGCCATCCTGTGCGAGGTCATGGCGGGCTTTGCACGGGGCGACTTTGATGCGGACCTTGCCGCGCAGGCTCGGTTCTTCGAGCGCCATCTCGCGCCGTGGGCGCCGCGGTTTTTCGCCGACCTGGAAACAACCCAGGCCGCCACATTCTACAAATCCGTCGGCCGGCTTGGCCGTACGTTCATGGAACTCGAAAGCGAAGCTTTCACGCTGCCCCATTGAGGCGCGCGAAAGCCGAAGAATTGACCGGAGGGAACGGCCAGATGACCAAGTTGCCCGAACACACCACGAGCGGTCCGTCCGCTCCCGAAAAAACCGCCGGTTTTGACCGTCGCGGCTTTTTCCGCGTCGGCGGCACAGCCGCGGTCGCGGCTGCGGCCGCCATCGTTCCGATTGTCGACGAGGCCGTCGCAAACGAGACCGGCGCGGAGCGCACGAAGGCGCGCTATCGCGAGACGGACCACGTCAAGAACTTCTATCGCGTCAACCGATACTGAGGGAGCGGCGCAAATGCTGACCAAGAGAAAAGACGCCACGTCCGGTCGCGCCCGGCTCCAGGGATTCGCCGCAGGCCTTGCCTCGGGCGTGCTGGATCGCCGCAGCTTCCTGCGCCGTTCGGGCCTTGTGGCGGGCGGCGCCGCCGCGCTCGGCACATTGTCGCTGGGCTCCGTGCGCAAGGCCAAGGCCGGCCCGATGCAGCCCGGCGTCGCGGTCGAGATCAAGAAGAACATCTGCACCCATTGCTCGGTGGGCTGCACGGTGATCGCCGAAGTCCAGAATGGCGTCTGGGTCGGGCAGGAGCCCGCCTGGGACAGCCCGATCAATCGCGGTTCGCATTGCGCCAAGGGCGCGGCGGTGCGCGAACTCGTGCATGGCGACCGGCGCCTGAAATATCCGATGAAGCTCGTCAACGGCGAGTGGACGCGGATCGGCTGGGATCAGGCCATCAACGAGATCGGCGACAAGATGACGGAGATCCGCCAGAAGTCCGGCGCCGATTCCGTCTATCTTCTCGGCTCGGCGAAAATGTCGAACGAGGGCGCTTATCTGTTCCGCAAGTTCGGCGCCTTCTGGGGCACGAACTCGATCGACCATCAGGCGCGCATCTGTCACTCGACCACGGTGGCGGGCGTCGCCAACACCTGGGGTTACGGCGCCCAGACGAATTCCTACAATGACATCCGCAATTCGAAGACCATCATCTTCATGGGCTCGAATGCGGCCGAGGCGCATCCCGTTTCGCTGCAGCACGTGCTGACCGGCAAGGAAACAAACCGCGCCAACATGATCGTGCTCGATCCGCGCTTCACCCGCACGGCCGCGCACGCCACCGAATATGTGCGCTTCCGCTCGGGCACCGATATCGCGGTGATCTGGGGCATGCTGCACCACATTTTCGCGAACGGCTGGGAAGACAAGACCTTCATCGAACAGCGCGTCTACGGCATGGACCAGATCAGGGCCGAAGTCGCGAAATGGACGCCTGAGGAAGTCGAGCGCGTCAGCGGCATTCCGGGCGAACAGCTCAAGAAGGTCGCCGAAACCTTCGCCAAGCAGCGTCCCTCGACCTTCGTGTGGTGCATGGGCGGCACGCAGCACACGGTCGGCACCGCCAACGTGCGCGCCTATTGCAA
>JAIEQX010000131.1 GCA_019747375.1 Beijerinckiaceae bacterium
GACCGAAGCGCGCACGATCCTGCGTGAAAAATTTCTCGCCGCCGATGTCGGGATCACGGGCGCGAATTTCCTCGTCGCGGAAACCGGCGCATCGATCATCGTCACCAACGAGGGAAACGGCGATCTGACGCAGACGCTTCCGCGCGTGCATATCGTGATCGCCTCGATCGAGAAGATCGTGCCGACGCTGGAGGACGCCAGCCAGCTGCTGCGCGTTCTGGCCCGCTCGGCCACCGGGCAGGACATGTCGGTCTACACGACAGTCTCGACCGGCCCGCGTCGGCCGGGCGACCCGGACGGACCGGAACATTACCATGTCGTGCTGCTCGACAACGGCCGTTCCTCCATGCTCGGAGGAGACTTCGAAGACATGCTCGCCTGCATCCGCTGCGGGGCGTGCATGAATCATTGTCCCGTCTACCACGCGGTCGGGGGACATGCTTACGGCTGGGTGTATCCCGGGCCCATGGGCGCGGTTCTGACGCCGTCGCTGATCGGCGTGGACAAGGGCGGCAACCTGCCGAACGCCTCAACATTCTGCGGACGTTGCGAAAGCGTTTGCCCCGTGCGCATTCCCTTGCCGAAATTGATGCGACACTGGCGCGAGCGCGAGTTCGAGCGCCATCTCGCGCCGGCGACGCAGCGCGGCGGCCTGGCGCTCTGGGCCTTTTTCGCCAGACGCCCGAGGCTGTATCGGCTTGCCGCCTCGCTCTCCATGCGCCTCATGGGCCGCCTGGGCCGCGCGGCGGGCCGCTTCCGATCGCTTCCCTTCGCGGGCGGGTGGACGCGCACGCGAGACCTGCCTGCGCCGAGCGGACAGACGTTTCAGGCGGCGTGGCGCGCCCATAAAAGGGGTTCGGGGCGATGAGCGCGCGCGACGAGATCCTTTCCAACATCCGCCACTCGCTCGGCGTGACAGGCCGGGAAGCGAGCCGGCGAGCGAATGTCCGGCACAGATTGGAGACGAGGCCCACCGGCGTCATCCCGGCGCGTGGCCAGGGCGACGCGGGCGGGCGGCTTGCGAGGTTCATGGAGGAAGCCCGGCGCGTCTCGGCGACCGTGCTGGTTCTGGAGAACGCCACCGATGTCGCGGCCGAGATCGCGCGATATCTGACGGAAGCCGGCCTGCCGCTGACGATCCGCACCGGCGAGGATGCGCGGCTGGCGGCTCTTGAGTGGGGCAAGGCCGGGCTGACGGTGACGCGCGGCGCCTCGCGGGGCGACGATCTCACGGCGGTGAGCCATGCGTTTGCGGGCGTGGCGGAGACGGGATCGGTGGTCGTGCTGTCAGGACCCGACAATCCTGCGACCCTGAACTATCTTCCGGACAATCACATCGTGATCCTCTCACGCGCCGACCTACAGGGCGATCTCGAAGCCGTCTGGGCGCTGCTGCGGACAGCCGTCGGCGGCGAGCCGCCGCCCCGCACGGTGAACATCATCACCGGGCCCTCACGCTCCGCCGACATCGAGCAGACGCTGCTGCTGGGCGCTCATGGCCCCAGGAGCCTGGCAGTTCTCGTCACACCGTGAATTCATCGTCGCCTTGGCGATAAAGCTTGCAACGCGATGGCCCGCCGCACGTTAAGGATGCGAAACCGGGAGTTCATCCATGTCCAGCACCACCGAAAAAGCCAAGGCCAAGTCAGAGCAGCAGCAGGATCTGACCGAGGCTCTCGAAGATTCGTTTCCGGCGAGCGATCCGCCGTCGATGACGCAACCCAAGCCGCATGCCGGAGCGCCCGAGCACAAGAGCACGTCGACCGGCACGGAAGCCGAGCTGGCTCGACAGCAAAAGGATGCGCAGAAGAAGTGATCCGAAAGGCCGCGCGCGAGTGCGGCCTTTTCGTATAGGTCTGGCCGACGGACAATCCCTCGCTTACGGAATCAATCCTCGATGATGCGGTCTTCGCTGAGTGCGCTCGCCTTCCTGTCGCTTCTGTCGCCAGCTTTGGCGCAGCAGCGTAATGAGGCCCCTTCCCTTTTGTCCGCAGAGCCCATCCAGCAGCAAAGCCCTGACCAGCAACCGGCGGCCGACGCCGTGCCGGCGGCATCGGCGCCGGCGCCGGACGCGCAATCGCGTCCGACCGTGACGCTCGAACAGCCCAAGGCCGCCAAAGGGAAAGCCGCCACCAAGGCTCCCGTGAAGGTGCGCGAAGCCGCGGTCTCGCTTGATCCGGAGCCGAGCTTTCAGCCCGGCACCGCCAACGCCACGAAAGCCGCGGCGGAAAAATATTCCGCGATCGCGCAAGCCGGCGGCTGGCCCCAGATCAACGGCGACGTGAATCCGGACACGCGTGGCGAACTCGTGCTCGCTCTTCGCCAGAGGCTCGCCATGGAAGGCGATCTGGATCGCAGCCAGATAGACGACGACATGGTCGACGACGATCTCACTCAGGCGATCAAGAGTTTCCAGCTGCGGGTCGGCCTGAAGCCGACCGGCGTGGTGACGGGCGCGACCCTTTCGGCCATCAATGTTCCGGCGGATGTCCGCGCCCGCCAGCTCAGCGCCAGCGCTGCGCGCATCGAGAATTCGAAGTTCGGATTCGAAGACCGCCATGTGATCGTCAATATTCCGTCTGCGTCCGTGGAGGCGGTGGAGAAGGGCGCGGTCGTACGCCGTTATGCGGCGATCGTCGGGGACATCAAGCACCAGTCGCCCCAGGTCAGCGCGCTCATTCAGGACGTCAATCTCAATCCGACCTGGACATTGCCGACATCCATCATCCGGAATGAAATCATTCCGAAAATGCAGAAAAACCCGAATTATCTGACCCAGGCGAAGATCCGCATCCTGGATGGCCGAGGGAATGAAATAGATCCGCGCACGATCAACTGGAAGACCGAAAAGGCCGCGGGATACCGTCTCCGGCAGGATCCGGGACAGAGCAATTCGCTCGGCTTCATCCGCATCAACATGCCGAACAAGGAAGCCGTCTACCTCCACGACACGCCCGCGCGCGGGAAATTCGAGGAGGACTATCGCTTTCTCTCTCACGGCTGCGTTCGCGTCGAGGGCGTCTACGAGCTGGCGGAATGGATCCTGCAAGGCGTCAAGGGACCGGACGGGGCCTGGGACGAGAAGACCATGCGCGCCAAGGTGAAAACGAAGGAGCGCACCGACATCAAGCTGACCAAGCATGTGCCGGTGATCTGGGTCTATCTGACAGGCTGGGCGTCGGACGAAGGCACCGTGCACTTCCGCGACGATGTCTACGGGCTCGATGTCGCGCCGGCGGCTTCTACCCGTGAGGCCGCGGCCGAACCCGCAACTCGATAAGGCGCCGACACGGCGCCCGGCGTCACAGCGGCAGCTTCTTGCCGATGTCCGGGATTTTCTGCAAATCGAGCTGCACGAACTTGATGCCCGGCTCGTCCAGATCGTCCGTCACGCTGAAGCCGAGTTGTTCGCACATCGTGAGCATGTTGGTGTTTTCGGCCATGACCTGCCCCTCGACATGCGTGAGGCCCTCGTCTTCCGCATATTCGATCATCAGCTTCATCAGGTTCCAGCCCAGACCGCGCCCCTTGTAGTCGCGGCGAAGCAGGATCGCATATTCTCCGCTGCTTTCGTCCGCGTCCTTCACCAGACGCACGCCGCCGACCATGACGCCGGACTCCTCCTCGATGGCGCAAATCGCAAAGGCGCGCGCGTAGTCGATCTGGGTCAGGCGCGCCACGAACGTGTGGCTGAATTCCTTGACGGGCGCGAAAAACCGCAGCCGCAGGTCCTCGGCCGGCACGGACTCGAAGAAAGTGCGATACAGATCCTCGTCCTCGGGCCGCACGGGGCGCACGAACAGCCTCGCGCCGTCGCGCAATTCGAGGTGACGCTCCCATCCTTTCGGATAGGGGGCGATCGCGAAGCGCGGGTTCGATCCGTACAGATGCGGCGACGGAGCGGGCGCGATGGCGATCCGCGCGTCGATCACCATGACGCCCTCGTGGTCGCACAGGATCGGATTGAGATCGAGCTCACGGATTTCGGGAATGTCGGCGGACAGCTGCGACAGCTTCACCAGCAACAGGGCGGCGCCGGCGATGTCGGCCTCAGGCTCGTCGCGGTATTTTCTCAGGATGCGCACCACGCGCGTGCGCTCGATCAGGTCGTGCGCCAGGCGCAGATCGAGCGGCGGCAGCGCGAGCGCGCGATCGTTGATGACCTCGACGGCCTTGCCGCCGCGGCCGAAAACGATCACCGGCCCGAAGGTCGCGTCTTCCGCGACGCCGGCGATCAGTTCGCGCGCATGAGGACGGCGGATCATCGGATGGACGGTGACGCCCTCGAGCCGGGCCTCCGGTCGTGCGGCCGCCACTCGCGCCAGCATCGCGCGCGCGGCCGCGACTGCGGCCTCGGGCGTCTCAAGCCCCAGGACGACGCCCCCGACATCGGATTTGTGCGTGATGTCAGGCGACAGGATCTTGATCACGCAGGCGCCGAATGCTGCGATCAGCTCGCGCGCCGGATCCGCCACGGCCTCGGGCGTCGCGGCCAGACGCGCAGGCGCCACGGGTATTCCGTAGGCTTCGAGAAGCTCGCTGATTTCGACCGGGCCGAGCCATGTGCGATTGCCCGCGACGGCTTTGGCGACGATCTGGCGCGCCGCCGTGACGTTGGGTTCGAAATGATCCGGAAGGCTGGGCGGCACGGCCATCAGGGCGTCGCGGTTCTCGCGCCAGCGCACGAGGTGCATGAAACCGCGCGTCGCGCCGCCGCGATAATTTGGAATGCGCGCGGCTTCGAAGATCGCGTTCGAAGCCGGAGTGGCGCCGAGCCTGACGGCGAAGACAGGCTGGGGCTGCATCGACTTGCGGCGATACTCGTTCACCACCGACGCCACGGCCTCGGCCGCCGCCTCGCTGTTCGACAAGGCGGTGGGGCAATGCATGACCACGATGGCGTCGTTGGCGGGATCGTCGAGCAGCGCCGACAGGGTCACGCGGAAGCGCTCCGCATCCGCATCGCCAACGATATCGACGGGGTTTGCGCGCGACCAGGTCGGCGGCAGGATCCCGTCCAGCCTTGCGACGACGTCGGGCGAAACCTCCGCAAGCTTGCCGCCCAGATCGAGAAGGTTGTCGACCGCGACGACTCCGATGCCGCCGCCATTCGTGAGAATGGCGAGACGGTCGCCCGTGAAGGGCTTGATCCGGCCGATCGTCTCCGCCGCCGCAAAGAGTTCGGAAATGTCGGCGACGCGCAGCAGACCGGCGCGCCGGAACGCCGCGTCATAGACGGCGTCGGCGCCGGCGAGCGCCCCTGTATGCGTGGCTGCGGCCTTGGCGGCGCGCGGATGTCGTCCGGACTTGATGACGATGACGGGCTTGACGCGGGCGGCCGCGCGGGCGGCCGACATGAATCCCTTCGCATCGCGGATCGACTCGACATAGAGCAGGATCGCGCGCGTCTGATGATCGAAGGCGAAATAATCGAGAAGATCGGCGAAGTCGACATCCGCCATATCGCCCACCGAGACGAGTCCCGAGAAGCCGATCCTGCGCTCGTGCGCCCAGGCCAGCAGCGCAGCCGCGATGGCGCCCGATTGAGAGATCACCGCAAGATCTCCGGGCGTCGCTCGATGCGCCGCGAAACTTGCGTCGAGGCCCGTGCGCGGCGCCACCAGACCAAGGCAATTGGGCCCGACGATGCGGATTCCGGTCGCATCGGCGACGCGGGCGAGCTTGTCGGCGAGCGAATCCTCGCCATGGCGTGGGTCCGCCGTGATGACGACGGCCGCGCGGACGCCGTGGCGCGCAGCTTCGGCGACGATTTCCGCCACGACGTCGCGCGGCGCCGCCACCGCGATCAGGTCCACCGCGGGCGTCACATCGCTGACCCTTGCAACGCAGGGCATCCCATCCAGCGTCGTGTATCGCGGATTGACCAAATGGATTGCGCCCCGGAATCCGCCGGCGCGCAGATTATCCAGCACCGCGCGTCCAAGACTGCCGGGGCGGCTGCTGGCGCCGACCAGGGCGATGGATTTGGGCTTGAACAGACATTCCAGGCGGCGCGTGGTCATTTGGACCCTGACTTGTAAGGCATTCCTTCAACTCGGATCGAAGCGTAATCCTAGCAGACGCGGGGCGCTTTGCGCTGCAGCAAAGATAACGACCTTTGGCTCATTCCGCGCATCCCTGCCGGTGATTGACAAATCACCCCGCCCTCCGCTGAGATCACGTTTTCAATGCTCATTCGGAGTTGTCATGCGTTTTGTGAAACAGATTCTGGTTCTCGCGGCATGCGTCATGTCGTCGGCCGCGGCGGCCCAGGAAGCGACGGGAACCTGGGTGCGCGACACGGGCGACGCGCATGTGCGCTTCGGGCCCTGCGGCGCCTACCTGTGCGGCACGATTTCGTGGGTCAAGGACACGACCCGCGCGGGCGAGATTGGACGACGGGTCTTCTACGACATGAAGCAGGACGGCCCCGGCGCGTGGAAAGGCCAAGCCTTCAACCCTGAGGACGGCAAGACCTATTCGGGCAAGATGACCCTCGCGGGCGACGTGCTGACGACGTCGGGCTGCGTGCTGGGGGGCCTCTTCTGCAAGACCGTGGTCTGGTCGCGCGTGAAGTGACTATTCGGCCAGCACGCGCGTCGGCGGGAACGCCACCTCGACCAGGGTTCCTTCGGCCTTCTTGCTCTTGATCGAGAAACTGGCGCGGTTGGCTTCGACCAGCGCCTTGGTCAATGGCAATCCGAGCCCGGTGCCCGGCGTATTGTTGCGCGAGGTTGCGACCTGACGGAACGGTTCGAGAGCCGTTTCGATATCGGCCTCCGACATGCCGATGCCGGTATCGCGGATGCGAATGACGGCATGCCCCGCGTCGGTCAGCGCGCTGGACACGATCACCTGCCCGCCCGGCTCGTTGAACTTCACCGCATTGGACAGAAGGTTCAGGACGATCTGGCGCAGAGCCCGCTCGTCCGCCACGATGTTTGGCAGTCTCGGCGCCAGAGAGAGGCGCACGATGACCCGCTCGCGCGCAGCCTGGGGCTGGATCAGCGATACGCATTCGCTGACGACACGGTTGGCGTCGACGCTGCCGAAATTCAGCTCGAGCTTGCCGGCCTCGATCTTCGACAAGTCGAGAAGGTCATTGACGAGGCTCATGACATGCGAGCCGGAGGCATGAATGTCCTTCAGATAATCCTTGTATCGTTCGTTGCCGACCGGACCGAAACGCTCATCCATGATGACTTCGGCAAAGCCCAGGATCGCATTGAGAGGGGTGCGGATTTCATGGCTGATCTTGGCCAGGAAATCAGACTTCATCGCGCTCGCGTGCTCGGCTTCCCGACGCGCTTCCTTGAGCTCGCGCTCGGCCTTCTTCCACGGGGTCATGTCGCGAAGCACCGCGCAGAACTTCGGCTTGCCGCCGACGCCGACGCGGCCCAGCGTCATGAACAGCGGGATCGAACCGCCCTGTCGCGCGCGGCCCATGACGTCGCGACCGTCATTCAGCACGCTGGCGACGCCGCTGGAGCGCAGGCCCGCGAGATATTCCAGAGCGGTCTCCTGGCTCTCCTTGGCGAGCAGGATGGTGAAGCTTTCACCCGCAACCTCGTTCTGATCGAAGCCGAACAGCGCTTCACCGGCACGATTCAGGGCGAGTATCTGCCCCTGCTCGTCCAGAACCGCGACGCCGTCCGTGGCGGTGTCGAGAATGGCGTGCAATTCGCGGGCGCCGGCCTCGCTGGCCCGCAGTTCCGTCTCGAGCGTGCGGATGCGGTAGGCGAGTTCGTTTTCCTGCGCGCGGCGGAAGGTCATGAGCGAGGCGAGTTCGCCACCCCATTCCATCGTCTGCATGCGGACTTCGAGCGGGACGACGTCGCCGTTGCGGGCGACGACCGGGATCGCGCCTCCCTCGAGGCCTTCGCCGAGGGCCTCGCCCTGGCGCCCCTTGAAGAGCGCCGGAAGTCCGCCGACGTCCTCGAATTCCTGGCGATCCGCATGTCCCGTGAGATCGAGCATGGTGCGGTTGATATAAAGGAGATCATTGCCTCGGCTGACGATGACGCCCAGCGGCAGACGATCCAGCACCGCGTCGGACGGAGCGGCGACAGCAGGCGCCGGAGCCATTTCAGGCGTCGACCCACCCAGCATCGAAAGACTTTCGGCGGCCCCGGCGGTCTCGCGCAATTCTGCGGCGCGATCGAGAGCCTGTGCTTCCTCCTTGGCGGCGCGCGTGGCCACTTCTATGAGATCGCGCATGCGGTCATGCGCCGATGGCGCGGCTGCGGGCGGAGCTG
>JAIEQX010000102.1 GCA_019747375.1 Beijerinckiaceae bacterium
GCAGGACGCCTCCCTGCAGGAATCGATGGGTCCGATCTGCGACCGCACCAAGGAAAACCTCGTCGGCACCGACAACGGCATCATCATGGCGCGTCATCGCCTGATGCGCGCCGCCAAGGCGCTGGCCGAGAAGGGCGTGCTGCCTCCGGGCCGTGACGCCGAACACCAGAAGATCCGCTCCGCCGCCGTGATCCTGCCGCCCGACCAGCCCTACAAGGATGCTGCGAAGGAAGCCCTGATCGCCAAGCCGGGCGTCGCTCAGGCCAGCGTCTGAGCCGATTGATCGAAGTCAGCGCGGCGGCCTGTCCGGAATGGTCAGGCTGCCGCGACGTTTCAACAAGAACTGTGCAAATCAGACTCGTGGAGGTGCTACATGCAGCTGAGTGAATCGGCCCGGGTGACAACCGCTCACGAGGCGAGCTTCCGCGTGCAATACCCGAACTCGAAGCCGCGCGCCGTCAAGGTGATCGCGCTCGATGAGGGCAGCGCGAGGCTCATCGACGACATCGCCAAGCTCGGCTGGCATGGCGCGGCCTTTTTCCCGTCCGTGTCCTTCGACGCCGGCGAGGCCCCCGGCGGGCCCGAAGGCAAGTCGCTCAAGGCCTGGCTCAACGATCTCGCCGGCCGCACGATGGATCTGGTGAGCGAAGTCGCCGCCGCCGATTGCGTCGTCGTGGTGGCGACGGCCGGCAAGGACGTCCAGTCGACCGCCGTCATCGCGGAAGTCTGCGCCATGCACCACAAGACGCTCATCGCGCTCGTCGTGCCGGACGACAACGCCACCGACGATTCCATCGACGTGTCGCTGCGCGCCCTGCGGCCCTTCGCGAAAATGCTCGTGATCGCGCATGGACGCGACTATATCGAGGCCATGCTCACCGCGCTTCGCGCGTGATCCGCCGGGGCTCTGGTCTCAGCCGGAGCCCGGCGCCGCGCCTGCCTGAATGCTGAAGGGACGGACGGCATCGCCGTCCGTTTCTTTTTCGCGTCCCCCGCAGGCGTCAGAACCGGAAGGATCGAGATTTGGCCGACGCCGAAAAGCAGCCGCCCGCGACGCCGGAAGGCGATCCGCAGCTTCGCAGGCCGGCCGGGAAACCGCCGACCTTTCGACGACTCGGCGCGATGATCGATCGCTCGCTCGTTGTCTTCTTCTGCCTCGCGGTCGCCAGCGGCGTCGCCTGCTGGATCATCCTGGGCCGCGACGCCGTCATCTCGAGTTTCGCCAGCGACTTTGCGATGTTTCTCGACATCGTCCCGAAGCTCGCGGCGGCGCTGCTCGTCGCCTCGCTCCTGCAATTGCTGGTGCCGCGCTCGATCGTCGCCAAATGGATCGGCGAGGGCTCGGGCGCCAAGGGCGTCGGCATCGCGACCGTCATCGGCGCCATCACGCCCGGCGGCCCCATGACGTCCTTTCCGATGGTGACGGCGCTGCACGAGGCCGGCACCGGGCGCGCGCCGCTCGTCGCCTATCTGACGTCATGGTCCAACCTCGGCTTCCAGCGCATCCTCATCTGGGAACTGCCGCTGCTCGGCCTTCCCTTCGTCATCCTGCGCTATCTCGCCTGCCTGCCGCTGCCTTTCCTGGCGGCCTTCCTGTCGACGCGCATCCCCATGCGCATCACGCGCGACAAGCCGGAAGGCTGAGGCGATGCTGAGCGTCTCGACGCTGGTTCTCTTCGCCATCGCGCTGGCGCTGGCCGCCATTGCGGCGCGCAAGAACCCGCATCTGGTGCGCCAGGGCGTCATGCTGTCGGTCGAGCGCTTCTTCGCCATCCTGCCGCGCATCGCGCTGGCGCTGACGACCGCGGGCTTCGTCGGCAAGCTCGTGCCCAGCGGCCCCATCGCGCATCACATCGGTCCCGAGAGCGGACTCTACGGGATCCTGATCGCCTCGCTGGTCGGCGGCTTCATTCCCTCGGGTCCGATCGTGTCCTTTCCGATCGTGGTCGTGCTGCTGCAGGCGGGCGCCGGCGTGCCCCAGGTCGTGGCCTTCCTGTCGGCCTGGTCGGTGGTCGCCATCCACCGCGCGCTGATTTACGAGATCCCCCTGATGGGCTGGCGTTTCTGCGCCATGCGCATCATGGTCTCGGCGCCGCTCGCCCCGCTGTCGGGTCTGTTTGCGGAAGGCCTTCTGAAACTTTATCCCTTCGTCTGAGCGGGCATGACATAAAAAAACGCCGGCGTTTCCGCCGGCGTTCTGTTTTGTGCGAAGGCCTCGCAGCCTTACGCCATGCCGGCTTTCAGGCGGTCCGGCGTGAACGGCGCCTGACGCATGCGAATGCCCGTGGCGTCGTAGATCGCATTGGCGATGGCGGCCGCGACCGGACGCATCGAGCCTTCGCCCGCGCCGGTCGGCGGCAGGTTCTGCCGGTTGATCAGCACGACGTCGATTTCCACGGGACGCTCGGTGAAGTCGAGGATCGGGTAGGTCTCCCAATCCACGCTGGTCACGTTCTCCTTCGAGAACTTCACCTCTTCATGCGTCGCGCGGCTGAGCGCCTGGCAGACGTTGCCCTCGATGCCCTGCGTGAGGAGGCGCGGATTGATCACGATTCCGCAATCATGCGAGACCGTGAATTTCTTTCCGCGCACCTTGCCGGTGGTCATGTTGACTTCGACTTCCGCCACCACCGCGACACGCGTGCCGTTGCGCTGCGAATAGGCGATGCCCTGGCCGACCGCGATGTCGCCGTTGCGCTGCTTGCGCGCCGCTGTGCGCGGCTGCCAGCCGGCCTTGTCGGCCGCCGCCTTGATCAAGTCGCGATCGCGCGCGTCGCCGACGAGCGCGAGCCGCATCGCCACCGGGTCCTTGCCGGTCGCATAGGCCACCTCGTCGATGAAGCTCTCGTTGGCGAAGTGAATCTCCGGTCCGAGCGGATCGCGCAGATGCGACGAGCGCAGCGGCGAGACCGCGTCGAGCAGAGGCGCAATGGTTTCCCACGTCTGCTGCTTCACCGGGAAAACATACGACTCGGCAGGCGTGCCGTAGGTATTGCCGGGTTTCGGCGTGGCGCCGAGCATCTGCCCGCCGAGCAGATCTTCCGGCTTGCTCTCGTTGGACGAGACATTCAGCCGGTCGAAGCTCTTCGAGTGGAAGTGCCAGGCGATGATGTTGTTGTCCTTGTCGAGACCCGCCCGGACCTTGTGGACCGAAGCAGGGGCCTTCGGGGCCCAGCCGGTGCCTTCGTTGCGCATGCCCTGATAGCGCACCGGCTTGCCGGTCGCTTTCGAGAAGATGGCCGCGTAGGCGGCGGCGTCGCCCGCATCGTTGCGGCCGTAGGAGCCCGGACCCGCGACCCAGATCGCATGCACGCTCTCGGGCTTGATGCCCAGGATAGACGCCACGCCGTCGCCGGCGAAATGCGGCTTCTGCGAACCCGTCCACAAGGTCGTGGTGCCGTTGGGCTGATAGTCGACGACCGCGCAGGCCGGGCCCATGCTGGCATGGGTCTGGAACGGCCATTCATAGGTCGCCTCGATGATGCGGGCGGCGTTCTTGAAGGCTTCCTCGACCTTTTCCGGCTCCTTGAGCATCTTGCCTTCGCCGCCGGATTTCACCGTCTTGGCGTTGCGGATGTGGTCGTAGATGTCCTTCTGCTCGGGGAAGGGCGCCTTGACGTCCGACCACGTCACCTTGAGCTGGCGCATCGCCTTGATGGCGTCCCATTCCTTCGGCGCGACGACGCCCAGGAAGGCCTTTTCCCAGACCACTTTCGCGCCCGGAATGTCCTTGATGGAGGCTTCGTCGACGGCGGTCGGCACGGAGCCCGCGACCGGCGGCATGACCATGCGGGCATGCAGCATGCCCGGCACCTTGATGTCGGTGACGAAGTCGCCGGTGCCCAGGAGCTTGTAGGCGACGTCGCGGCGCGGCGCCGAAGTGCCGTAGACCTTGTAGTCCTTCGGGTCCTTCAGCTTGGCGCGCGTCTTGACTGACAGGTTGTTGCCCATCTGGCCGTTCCATTCGACTTGCGTGTCGAACCAGCGGCCGCCGATCAGTTCGCCATACGTGACCTTCTTGGCGGGCGTGCTCTTGGACGAGATCACGCCATTGGCGGTGGTCAGGTCTTCCATCGGAACGCCGAGCTGCTTCGACGCCATTTCGAGCATCACGTAGCGGGCTTCAGCCGCCGCGTTGCGCAGCGTCGCGCCGCCGTGCGAGACGCCGGTCGAGCCGGACGCACCGCCCTGGTTGACGCTGGTGGCCGAGTCGCCGGCCAGCACGAGCACGCGCTCCGCCGGCAGGTCGAGTTCTTCGGCGACCATCTGGGCGACGCCCACATCGGTGCCCTGGCCCATGTCCATCTTGCCGAAATAGGCGACGGCCGAGCCGTCGGCCTGGATCGACACATAGGAGGCGAGCTTGCGGGGATCGAGCGGCGGGCGCTTTTCGAGGCCATTGGTGGCGGCCTGCGCGGCATGGCCGGGCATCAGCACCGAGACCGTGAGCGCGCCTGCGCCCCCGAGGAAGTGACGGCGATTGAGATGAGTGTTCATGTGGGCCTCCCTCACGCCATGGCCGCGCGCTTGACGGCGCGCATGATTGAAACATGCGTCGCGCAGCGGCACTTGAGACCCGTCAGGGCTTCCTCAATCTGCGCATCGGTCGGCTTCGGAGTGGTTTCGAGCAGCGACACGGTGGTCATCACCCAGCCGTTCATGCAATAGCCGCACTGCGGCACCTGCTCTTCGATGAAGGCGGCCAGCACCTTGTGGGGTTTGCCGTCTTTCGACAGGCCGCCCATGGTGGTGATCTTGCCGGCGCCGAGCGAATCGACGGGCGTCACGCAGGAGCGCACCGGCTGGCCGTCGACCAGAACCGTGCAGGCTCCGCATTGCGCCAGGCCGCAGCCGAATTTGGGGTTCTTGAGCCCGAGATCGTCACGCAGGGCATAGAGCAGCGGCATATCCGGATCTGCGTCTATGCTGTGCGCCTTCCCATCGACATTGAGTTCGATGCGTTTGGCCACGTTGTCCTCCTTCGTTTTCTTCGGGATCATATATCCCGTTCGCGCGGCATTCTGTCAGGTTTGGAGCATTCGTAAAGTGCGTAACGGGGACAATTGATCGACATGACAGATTTCTACCGTCAGCCAGACGAGCCGCAGGCCCCGCTGATCCTCACCGCCATGATGGAAGAGTCCGCGGCGCAACGCTTCGACGCCATGCGGCGGGCCTATTTTCCGCCCGAGCGCAACCGGATACAGGCGCATCTGACGATGTTTCACGCGCTCCCCGGCAGCGCGCTCGCCGAAATCGAGGACGAGCTCGCCGAGCGCAGCTGGCAGCTGGAGCCCATCGAGGCGCTCGCCGCGGGCCTGCGCTTCACCGGCCACGGCGTCGCCATCGGGATCGAGGCGTCGCCGCTGGAGCGCCTGCGCGTCGGCATCGCGCAATCCTGGATGGAGCGCCTGACGCCGCAGGACCGCCAGCGCTTCCGCCCGCATGTCACGGTGCAGAACAAGGTCACGCCGGAGCGCGCGCAACGCACCTATGACGCGCTGCAATCCGTGTTCGAACCCTGGCGCTTCGTCATCGAGGGGCTGGAGCTGTGGCATTACCGCGGCGGACCGTGGGAAAGGGCCGCGACATTTCCATTCGGCGGCGCGCCCGGCTAGGAGCGCAGCACGATGCAGGCTCCGCCCTTGCGGCGGATCTGGTCGCACAATGTGTTGGCCGCCTCCCGCGTCTGCGCCGGCACGCGCACGCGGTAGAAGGCGCGCGTGCCGCGATGCCGCAGCCGCGTGCCGATGATCATCGGCTGCCGGTCGGCGATCAGCGCCGCGAGATTGCGCTGCGTCCGCTGATAGGCCGACAGCGCGAGACCGCGCGAGAAATTCCCCGCAAGCTGCACGCCCCAGGGCGCGAAGGGCGCCGAGGCGATCATCGGCCCGGAGCCCGGCCGTCCGAGCAAAGCCACCACCGTGAGGCAGGATGCGGGACGCTCCGCCGTCAGGTCGGCGTCGCTCCTGGCGCCTTCCGCCCAGTCTTCCGCCGGCGCGCCCGTAATCGCCAGCACATAGTCGCGCGTTTCCGCCGGCAGGCCGCCGCGGCTCGCCTGCCAGGCCGACACGCGGCCCGGCCCGCCGTTATAGGCCGCGGCCGCCAGCCCGAGATTGCCGAACCGCGCTCGCAGGTCGCTCAGCAATTTCGCCGATGCGGGAATCGCCTGTTCGGGATCGAACGGATCCATGAGGCCGCGCTCCGCCGCCGTGCCGGGCATGAATTGCGCAATGCCCTGCGCGCCCGCCGGACTCACCACATGCGGGCGGAACGAGCTTTCGCGGAAGATCAGCCGCGTGAAAAAATCGACCGGCAGCTTCTCGGCTTTCGCGGACGTTTCGATCAGCCGGCACATCGCCTCGCGCACGCTCTCGCCCGTCGTCGCCTTGAGTGTCGCGGCGTCCGGCGCTTCGGCGCGGGCGCCCGAGATTGCAACGCAGATCAGGCCCGCCGCCGACAGCCTGCGCAACCATGACCGGCCCCTCGTCTTGTACTGTTTCATACACGCCCGCATGCGTCCTTGCGCGCCAGCCGCGCGTAAGCCAAAGTTCAAGCACACGCAGATGTTCCAGCTCGACTTCATTCCAATCTGCGCAAGAAAAGTAAGAATTCCTCGAGGCGTCATAAATCCCACGCGTCCTTGTGCCAGATCAAGGCCGCTGCCTGGGCGACCCCCGAAGGTGAGGGACTGGCGATGCCAGCGCAACAGCAGCACGAAGAGAAGCTGCAAGCGGGAGAGCGCGAAATGCGAAACCAGAACGTAAGGTGGGAAGACGCCCGACGTGAATGTTCGCAGTTCGAGGATGCGCGGGACAAGCATCTTCGCAGGGCCGAATTGCAGCCGCCCGAACCGATCAGGCTTGCATCGGCGCGCCTGCGTCGCGGGGAGCGTCCCGCCGATGTTTTCGGTCCCGAAGAAATCCGCATCATGCGCAAGGCCCTCGACAAATCCTGGGCGGCGCTCGCCTTCGCGCGATGGAGCGACGATCTCGATGCGCGCCGCACGCGCGAAAGTCTCGCGCTGGCGATCCTGCGCGAGACTGCGCGGGGCGAGCGCAACATCGGCGTCTTGACCGACAACGCGCTCGGCAGTCTCGAGCCGCGGTCGGCGTGACGCCAGGGCGACGGCCGCACGCGGCCGTCAAGTCTCGGGAGTTCGACATGGCGATGTATCAGGTCCGCTTCATCAAGGATGTCTGTAACGCCACCGGGCACGTGCGCTGCATCGTGCAGCGCATGATCGTCGTCGAGGCAGCAACGGACGAAGCCGCCACGCACGAAGCCGTTCGCCAATTCTGCGCGCGCGAAAAAATCCGCGAATGGCGCGATCACGCCGACCGGTTCGAGGTCGATCAGGTCAATTGGTGCAGCGACGCCCACAAGACGCATCGCGCGCAGCAGCGTCAGGCTGCCGCCGCCGCGACTCCGTCCTGCCGGAAAGATCCCGATGCGGGCCGTGGCGCCGATGTCCGGGAGTCTGGAGCGGGCGATGAGAATCGAACTCACGACATACAGCTTGGGAAGCTGTCGTTCTACCACTGAACTACACCCGCGGGTCGCGATGACCACATCCGCAGCATAGCCTGTTCGGCCCGTCGGGTTCAAGAGCGTCGCCGCGCGCCGCAGCTCGGACGTGGCCGGCGATTGTTGCCGCATGTCACATCTGGTGATGCAAGTTTTCTCCGCAGTTTGGAACCGCTCCAGGCAGGTCGAGTTCTGTCTTGGCTTCAAACGTCCGTGATCGGACGCCAGTGTTGAGCGGAGAATACACATGAGAAACAAGTTGTTAATCACGGTCGCAGCCGCGGCCCTCTCACTTAATTTCGCAGCCGCGAACGCCCAGGATTCGCAGCGCAAGCCCGACGCGTCGAGCGGGACGGGCGCATCCGGCGAAGCGCCGCGCGGCCGCGGCGAGAACCGTTCCGAAAACGCCAGTCCCCAGGCCTCCGACAAGGCCGGCGGCGCGCAGGGCCAGCGCGCCTCCGAAGGCCGCTCGCAGGGCGCAGCCTCCGAAGGCCGCGCTCAGGGCGCCGCCGAATCCGCCAAGCCCGACGCCGGCAGGGCGCAGGGCTCCTCTGAAGGCCGCGGCGCCGCCTCCACCCAGTCGGGCGACAAGCCTTCGCAGCCGGGCGCCGCATCGACGCGCGCCGGCTCCGCCGACGCCAAGGCTTCGGGCGACACCAAGGCCTCGACCGACACCAAGGCCTCGACGGACACCAAGTCCGCCACCGGCGCCAAGCCGGGCTCGGACAGCAAATCTGCGTCCGACA
>JAIEQX010000211.1 GCA_019747375.1 Beijerinckiaceae bacterium
CCGCCGGAGAGAACCGCGACGCGGTCGGCCAGCTCCAGAGCTTCTTCCTGGTCGTGCGTGACGAAGACGGTCGTGTGGCCGGTCCGATGGTGGATGTCGCGCAGCCATCGGCGCAGGTCGCGTCGCACCTGCGCGTCCAAGGCGCCGAAGGGTTCATCGAGCAACAGGACCCGCGGCTCCACTGCGAGCGCACGCGCCAGCGCCACGCGTTGCCGCTGTCCCCCTGACAATTGCGCGGGATAGCGCTTGCCGTAACTCGCGAGTTGCACGAGTTCGAGCAGATCGTCGACGCGGCGGCGGATCTCGGCCGGCGGCGGACGCGTCGCGCGACCCCGCACGTTCAGCCCGAAGGCGATGTTGTCGGCGACGGTGAGGTGGCGGAACAAAGCGTAATGCTGAAAGACAAACCCGACCTTGCGCTCTTGTACGCTCATGTCCGATGCGTCTTCATCGCCGAAAAGGAGCGTGCCGGATTGCGCGACCTCAAGGCCGGCGATCACGCGCAACAAGGTCGTCTTGCCCGAGCCCGAGGGGCCGAGCAGCGCGACCAGTTCGCCCGACCGGATGTCGAGGCTGACGCCGTTCAGCGCGGGGCGCCCGTGCCCGCCCTCGAAGGCCTTGACGATGTTGCGGATGCTGATCTTCATGGCGCCCTCATCAATGCGAACGGGCGGCGATCTCGTCGCCATATCGGGATTCCAGAAAGACTTTTGCGACCAGCGTCACGAGCGCGAGAAGCGCCAGCACCGATGCGACCGCGAAGGCCGCGACGGAATTATATTCGTTGTAAAGAATCTCGACATGCAGCGGCATGGTGGTGGTGTAGCCGCGGATTTTTCCGGACACGACCGCGACCGCGCCGAATTCGCCCATGGCGCGCGCGTTGCAGAGAAGAACGCCGTAGAGAAGCGCGAAGCGAATGTTCGGCAGGGTCACGCGCCAGAAGGTCTGAAGTCCGCTGGCGCCCAGCGTCATGGCGACTTCCTCGTCGCCCGTGCCCTGTTCCTCCATCAAGGGAATGAGCTCGCGGGCGATGAACGGAAAGGTGACGAAGACCGTCGCCAGCACGATGCCCGGGACGGCGAAGATGATTTCAACGCCGTGGTCGCGCAGCCATCCGCCGAACAGGCCCTGGGCGCCGAAGAGCAGAACATAGACGAGGCCTGCCACCACCGGCGACACCGAGAAGGGAAGGTCGATCAGCGAGACGAGAAAACTCTTGCCGGGGAATTCGAACTTCGCGACCGCCCAGGCGGCGGCGACGCCGAACACCAGGTTGAGCGGCACCGCAATGGCCGCGACCATCAGGGTCAGCTGGATCGCCGCCACGGCGTCGGGCTCGGTCAGCGCCGCCACATAGGCGCCCACGCCCGCCCGCAACGCCTCCACGAAGACGACGACGAGCGGGAGCAGAAGAAACAGCGACAGGAACGCGATGGCGACGCCGATCAGCACGGCGCGGGCGACCGGGCCTTCGCCCGTCACGGGCGCGCGGCGGCGCGTCGTTCCGGCGGTTGTCCCGCCGCCCGCGACATGCGCGTTCTGTTGCAGAATGGCGCCGGCGTCAGGCATGTCCAAGCCTCCGGCGGCTCCAGGCCTGAACCAGATTGATCGCGAGCAGGATCGCAAAGGCCACGACGAGCATCACGGTGGCGATCGCCGTGGCGCCGGCGTAATCATATTCTTCCAGCTTGATGACGATCAGCAGCGGGGCGATTTCCGAGATGTAGGGAATGTTGCCCGCGATGAAGATGATCGAACCATATTCCCCGACGCCGCGCGCGAAGGCGAGCGCGAAACCGGTGAGCAGCGCCGGCGTCAGCGGCGGAAGGATGACGCGGAAGACCGTCTGCCAGCGATTGGCGCCCAGCGTGGCCGAGGCTTCTTCAATCTCCCGGTCGCATTCGGCGATGACCGGTTGCACGGTCCGGACGATGAAGGGCAGGCCGATGAAGACCAGCGCGATATAGATGCCGAGCGGCGTGAAGGCGATCCTGATCCCGTAGGGTTCGAACAGGCTCCCGATCCATCCATTGGGCGCATAGAGCGCCGCCAGCGCGATGCCCGCCACCGCGGTCGGCAGCGCGAAGGGCAGGTCGACCGCCGCATCCACGAGGCCCCGGCCGGGAAAGCGATAGCGCACCAGCACCCAGGCGACGATCATGCCGAACACCGCATTGGTGGCGGCCGCCAGCAGGGCGAGTCCGAAACTGGTGCGCAGGGCGCCCAGCACGCGCGGATCGGTGACAAGCGCATAGAGCCCGCCGGGGCCGACCTCGGCCGCGCGAAGGACGAGCGCGGCCAGGGGGAGGAGCACGATCAGGCCCAGATAGGCGATCGTGTAGCCGAGCGCCAAGCCGAAGCCCGGTATCGCGCTCTTGCGTCGGAAGCTGAATGCCACAGGGCGCTCCGTTTGCGTCAGCGCGACGGGGAGTAGATCTGGTCGAAGATAGCCTTGTCGCCGAAATGCGTCGCCTGCGCTTTCGCCCAGCCGCCGAAATCATCGTCGATGGACAGAAGCTCGAGCGTGGCGAAGCGGGCGAGGTCGCCCTTGGCCGCAGCCTCCGGCCGCGCCGGTCGATAATAATGGCGGGCGGCGATCGCCTGCGCCTGGTCGCTCCAGAGGAACCGGAGATAGGCTTCGGCGAGCTCGCGCGTTCCTTTCCGGTCGACGTTCGCATCGACGATAGATACCGGGGTTTCGGCGCGAATGGAGATTGACGGCGTGACAATGTCGAACTTGCCCTTGCCGAATTCGAGATCGGCCAGATAGGCCTCGTTCTCCCAGGCGATCAGCACGTCGCCGACGCCGCGCTGCGCGAAGCTCACCGTGGAGCCGCGCGCGCCGGTGTCGAGCGTCGGCGCATTCTTGTAGATGGCGCCAACGAATTCGCGGACCTTTGCCTCGTCGCCGCCGAATTTCTTGAGGCCGAAGCCCCAGGCGGCGAGATAATTCCACCGCGCGCCGCCGGATGTCTTCGGGTTGGGCGTCACGACCTGGACGCCGGGTCTGGCCAGATCGTCCCAATCCCTGATGGCCTTCGGATTTCCGGCGCGCACCAGAAACACGATCGTGGAGCTGAAGGGCGTCGATTTGTTGGGCAGGCGCGATTGCCAGTTCGCGGGAATGCGCTGGCTGCGCTGCGCAATGGCGTCGATGTCGGCCGACAGCGCCAGCGTGACGACGTCGGCGTCCAGCCCGTCGATGACGGCGCGCGCCTGCGCGCCCGAGCCGCCGTGCGAATTGCGCACCGCAATGGGCTTCTTCCTGTCGGCGACGAGCTTGTCGTTGAAGGCCTTGTTGATGTCGCGATACAGCTCGCGCGTCGGATCGTAGGAGACGTTGAGCAGCACGGTTTGCGCCTGCGACATGCCGATCGTCGACAGGATCGCGGCGGCCGCAAGGGCGGCCCGCCGGAAAATCCTGCGCCCCGGTCGATGCGTCATGGATGTCTCCCCTGGAAATAAGAACCCTGTTTCGACGACCCGGCCAGATGCCCGCGCCGCCCTCGTTGAGATCCCGGTCCGCCCCGCGAGGCGATTCCAGAGACCCCTATGGAGCGCTGACAAAAAAGGCCGGACTGCGGCGTCGGCGACGCCGACCGCACGTCCAGGCCCCGCGCCGTCATGGCCGAGACGCAGGTCGGACGCGCGGGCGCGCCGTGGCGCGAGTTTGACGGGGACGGGTCGGCGCATGGCTGGGCGTGGTCTTCATTCCGCAACGGATCCAGGTTGTGCGCCGCGCTCAACGCGCCGTCAGTCGATGGCGCCGGCGATTTCGCCCAGCACGCGTTCGATGGCGGGGTGTCGGCGCCGGCGTTCCAGATAATGGCCGAGGTTGGGCCTCGACGACAGGATGTCGGGAATGGACCCGGCCTCGATCAGTCGCGTCACCAGAAACAGCGCGGGCGCCAGATGGCAGTCGGCCAGCGACAGGTCTGGATCTGCGGCGACGGGCTTTTCCGTGACATAGATGTCGGCGGACGCCAGGCCGCGCAACAGGCGCGTCAGACGGCTGTTGAAGACGGCCTCGTCACGGCTGCGGTCCTTGAGCAGGGCGCGAAGCTCGACCGTGTGATGCAGGACGCCGAGCTCGGAAATGCGCTGCAGGACGCGGATCTCCGCCCGGGCGCGCGCGCTCGCGGGCATCAGGGCGGGCTCCGGAAACGCATCCTCCAGATATTCCATGATGGCGGCGGATTCGGGCAGAACGAGTCCGTCGTCCAGCACCAGACACGGGATGGTGCCGACGGGATTGATGGCGCTGAAGCGCGATGAGCCGAGCCCGCCGGGCGGCTCGGCGATCTCGAGTTCGATGTGCTTCGCATAGACGACGATGCGGACCGGCGCCGAGTAGGGCGAACCATTGGTGGAATACAGGATCATCTTGCACTTTCGCTTATCTCGCGGGAGCCTGCCGGCCTCAAGCGCGCGCCGTCACGCCGGGTGGTCGGGCATCTGCGCCGCGCGCCTTGTCAGAGTTCTACTCGAGCCGCACCCGTCCTGATCGTGTCCGCTGTCTCCGCCTCTGCCGCCGGCGCCTTCGGCGAAGCGTGATTGCGCAGCAAGGCGATATTGCGGCTGCCCCGATCTTTCAACAAGGCGACCCGATCCAGAAAGCGCTTGCGCGTTCCGAGGGCCGCAGGTGTATCATGTCGATCGAAGGCCAATGACAGAGCTCATTTGACCGGCGCCGCCAGGCGCGGGCTGCGAGGTTCTCCACGTGACGGTTCGCACCTCATTCGCCGCCGGCCCAGCCTCCTTCCAGCCGCTATCCGACATGTCGCGCGACGAGGTCGTGGCGAGATCGCAAGCGGTCCTCGCCATGCCGGAAATTGAGTGCACGGAGACGGAAGATGTCTTCCGTATCGAGGCCCTGGGCCTCGAATGGGACATGGGCGTGATGGTCTACACGCCGGCGGACGCCGACAGGATCGCGCGCGGCGCCGATGGACGGAAGATCGGCGTCTTCGTGCTGCATGGCGGCTCGGGCGATTACAAATCCATGGTGGATCTCTGTCGCGTCTTCTCCGGCAGGTTCGGCTGCAAGGTCGTGGCCATGACGTTTCCGGGCCGGCTCAATCTCGACGATCCGTCGCGCGATTGGCCCGGAGATACGATTCATCCCGACGGCACGGTGCGGACGCCGATCTGGAAGTCCGGGGAGCGCATCACGCCCGATCAGTACGAGGTGGTTCGCGATGACCGGATGCGGCATCGCTACGGCATTCGCACGGTCGCGCGCGCGCGTCCGGGAACCAATTTCTGGGACCGTATGGCCGCCTGGCCCGTCGCCTTCGAGGAGGGGATGAAGGATGCGATGCGCCGGCATTTTCCCGAGGATGAATTCTCCATCTATGTCACCGGGCATTCCACCGGCGGGCCCATGGTGTTCATGATCTGCCAGCGCGTGGCGAATATCGCGGGCGTTCTCGCGGTGGAGAATTCGCCGTTCGGATTCATCCAGGAAGAGCAACACAATTGGTCGGGCGCGCTGGGCAAGATCGATGGGTTCGAGCGCGTCACGACGAAGCGCGCGCCGCGCACGGATCCGTTCAACGAACTTTACATTCGCACGTGGCGGGATCGCGCGCGCTATGCGGGCCCGGAGGCTTTGGGGCAGGAAGGGCCGGCGGCGCTCATGCGATTGCCGTGGCTGATGGAAGAGGTGCTGGACTGGTGGGACAAGACCAAGGCCCGCCCGCAGTTCAAGGCGGAATATGTGATCACCCACAATATCGTGGCGTCCCTCGAGGCGGCCGCGCATGCGGTCGCTGAAAGATTGCGTCTGTCGCCGGAAGAGACCCGCGATCTCGTGGCGCACTACCGCGGCTTTCCGCACCCGCTCGCGGGCGACCACGTCAAGCCCGTTCCGCCGGTGCTCTTCGTCATCGCCAAGGACAGCCGCGACCACAGCGCCGATGTCTACCGCGAGGTCGTGCTGCCCATGTTCGAGACACGCGTGAAGCCCGCCCCGAAAGTCTCCCTGACCCGCTTCGGCGCGGGCGTGCACACCTACCACAAGGCGGAGCCCGACCTGCCGGTCGGGATCGTGCCGGCCGTCGCGCACTATTATGTCGAGGCCATCACGGGCGGTTATTTCATGGTCTGATCTTCAAAACGGAGAACGCAGGCATGGCGCATCGGACGTTTCTGTTCGGCACGATCTTCGCTGCGGCGCTGGCTTTCGCCGGTCTGCGCGACGCAGTCTTCGCACAATCGCCGCCCGATCGATCCCGCCCCATGACGATCATCACGAGCAGCCCGCCGGGTGGCGGATACGACGCCTATTCGCGGCTGCTCTCGCGCTACATGCCGCGCTATCTGCCGGGGAATCCGACGATCATCGTACAGAACATGCCGGGCGGCGCCGGCATACGAGCCGCCAACTACCTCTACAATATCGCGCCCAAGGACGGCTCGACCTTTGCCCTTCTGGACCGCGCCGTGGGCACCGCTCCGCTTCTGTATGGCGAGGAGTCGAAAGCGCAGTTCGAGGCCACAAAGTTCAACTGGATCGGCAGCGTGATGCGCGAGAACGGCATGACCGTCCTGGCCTCCAGCGCGCCTGTCAGCACGATCGAGGACGCGCGGCGGCGTGAGGTCATCGTGGGTTCGACCGGACCCGAGCAGGACACATCCATGTATCCCCGCCTGCTGAATGAACTGCTCGGCACGAAGTTCAAGGTGATCTTTGGCTATGCGGGACAGCCGGAAATCTTTCAGGCGGTCGAACGCGGCGAATTGCAGGGGCTCTTCATGAGCGGCTGGTCGGGAAACGGCAGGGCTTACGTGCGCGAGCGGATGTCGCGCGGGCAGATGAAGCTGCTGCTGCAGATTTCGTCGACCGGCGATCCGCAGCACAAGGATACGCCGACCATCGTCGAGATGGTGACGCGGCCGGAAGATCGGGAGATCGTCGATCTCCTGCTGTCGCGCCTGTCCCTGGGACGGCCCTTCATGGCTCCTCCGGGCGTCCCGGCGGAGCGCGTTGCAGAATTGCGGAAGGCGTTCCGCCAGGCGATCGAAGATCCGGACCTGCGCGCCGAAGCCGCGCAGCAAAGGCTCGCCATCGATCCGATCTGGGGAGAGGAGGCCCAGGAGATCATCACGCGCGTCTACCGCGCCGATCCGGCGCTGGTGAAGCGGACGCGCGACATCGTGCGCGTGGCGCAGTAAGGAGCGCAGCCCCCCGGCGCGGCGCGCAAGTCCGATGCGCCGGCCTTGTGATTCTTCTCGCCGTTACGGTCAGACGTGTCCGAAGGTTTTCAGCGCGTCGGCCAGCGAGAGTCCCCTGGCGATTTCCGTCCGGATGGCGACTTCCTTGCGGGTCAGTTCTTCCGAGCGCGTCAGCACCTGTTCGAGAACGGCGGCCGGGATGACGATCACGCCGTCCTCATCCCCGAGGATGAAATCGCCGGGCGTGACGGAAACATATTTCGATGTCGCGCCCCGCAGTTTCACGGGCGTCTGCCAGCCCGTCACTTTCCAGCGGCCGATGGATTGCACCGGCGTGCGATAGCGGGCGTAGACGGGGAATTTGTGCTGGCCCAGCCAGCGCACGTCGCGGACGCCGCCGTCGACCAGCGAGCCGACGCATCCGCGCTCGCGCATGCCCAGGGCGATCAGCTCGCCGAAATAGCAGACGCCTTCGCCGTCGCCCGACCAGACCGAAACCTCTCCTTCGGACAGGCCCTCGCAGGCGCGCATCTTGTCCGGGTCGCCGCCCAGCGGATAGGGCATCATCTGGCCGCGGATCGTATAGGCGAAGCCCGCGAGCCTGCCGGCGTCCGCCGGATAGGGAGCGAATTCCGCCGCCAGTCCCTGGTCGGGCAGGCCGATCTCATCGAGCACGTCGGCGACGTTGGATGTGTCGATTTCGAGAAAACGCCGCCTGATGTCGATGCGGTCCGCGTTCATTGTCCGATCCCCTCACACATGACTGATGTAGCCGCCGTCGACGCGGATGACCGAGCCGGTCACGTAGGAGGCGCGCGCGCTGGCGATGAAGGCCACGACGTCTCCATATTCCTTCGGGTCGCCGTAACGGCCGGCCGGAATCTGCGCGAGACTGTCCGCGACGACGGCGTCGATCTCGAGTCCCTCGCGCTTGGCGCGCGCCAGATCGAGCTGCGCGATGCGCGGCGTCGCGACGCGCCCGGGCAGGACGATGTTGGCGGTGATGCCGAAGGGCGCGACTTCACGCGCGAGCGTCTTCGACCAGCCCAGAAGCGCGGAGCGCAGGCTGTTCGACACGCCGAGGTTGGGAATGGGAGCGA
>JAIEQX010000097.1 GCA_019747375.1 Beijerinckiaceae bacterium
ATTGTCGAAATCGGCAAGCAGTTGCTGATGACCCGCGGGTCCCTCACAACCTTCTCCATCGCCAATGACGTGGCCAAATATTTCGCCATTTTGCCGGCCTTGTTCGTGGCAACCTATCCGCAGCTCGATGCGCTGAATGTCATGCGTCTCGCTTCCCCGCAGTCGGCGATCCTGTCCGCCGTGATCTTCAACGCCTTGATCATTGTGGCGCTCATCCCGCTCGCCCTGAGGGGGGTCGCCTATCGGCCCGTCGGGGCCGGCGCTCTGCTGCGGCGAAACCTGCTGATCTATGGCCTCGGCGGCCTGGCGCTGCCGTTCATCGGCATCAAGGCGATCGACGTCGTGGTCGCCGCCCTGCATCTCGTCTGAGGAGCCCCGCCATGTTGCAACATGTTCGTCCCGCGCTTGTGCTTACCTTGCTGCTCACCTTCCTGACCGGCGTCGTCTATCCGCTGGCCATCACGGGCCTCGGTGCCGTCGCTTTCCCGCAGCAGGCGCAGGGGAGCCTGATCATCCGCAATGGAGCAATTGTTGGCTCGTCCCTGGTCGGGCAATATTTTGCGGCCGAGCGTTACTTTCATGCGCGTCCGTCCGCAACGTCCCGGGTCGATCCGGCGGACGCGTCCAAGACTGTCGACGAGCCCTATAATGCGGCCAGTTCCTCGGGCTCCAATCTCGGACCTTTGTCCCAGAAGCTAATTGGCCGGGTCGCCAGTGAGGTGGAGCGCGTCAAAGTTCCTGGCCCGGCCGGTATCCCGGCCGACGCCGTCACGACATCGGCTTCAGGCCTCGATCCTCATATTTCGCCAGCCTTTGCGGCTATGCAAATTTCGCGAGTGGCGACGGCGCGCGGATGGCCGGCAGAGCGGGTCGAACGAATAGTCGCGGCCAAGACAGAGGGGCGTCTATTCGGACTGATCGGCGAACCGCGCGTCAACGTGCTGCTCCTCAATCTGGCTCTCGATGAGGTACAATCGCAATGACAGGCTGAAGTTTCACCATGCCCAAGCTGAGCCGCGACGATACACTGCGCCCGGACCCTGACGCCTTCCTGGCCATGGCCAGCCATGAGGGGCGCGGGCGGCTGAAGGTATTTGTCGGGGCGGCTCCAGGCGTCGGCAAGACCTACGCGATGTTGCAGGGCGCTCGACGTCTTGCGGCGAACGGCGTCGATGTGGTGGTCGGATTGGTCGAGACGCATGGATGCTCCGAGACGGCGGCGCTGCTCGATGGCCTGGACGTCCTGCCGCGTCGCGTCATTCAATATCGCGGACGGCCGCTGGAAGAATTCGATCTTGACGCTGCTTTGGCGCGACGGCCAAAGCTTTTGATTCTCGACGAGCTCGCACATAGCAATCCGACCGAGTGCCGCCATCCGAAACGGTGGCAAGATGCCGAAGAACTGCTGGATGCCGGCATTGACGTCTGGACGGCGCTCAACATTCAGCATCTTGAAAGTCTTGCGGATGTCGTTGCGCGCATCACCGGAGTGCGCGTGCGCGAGACGGTGCCGGACATGGTCTTGCACGATGCCGCAGATGTCGTCCTCGTCGACATCACCCCCGACGAGCTGATCGCGCGTTTGAACGAAGGCAAGGTCTATATTCCCGATACGGCGCGGCGCGCGACCGAAAAGTTCTTTACCGCCTCCAACCTCACGGCTCTGCGCGAACTCGCCTTGCGGCGAACCGCGGACCGGGTCGACGATCAGGTCGCCGACTATCTTCGCCAGAAAGCCATAGAAGGTCCCTGGGGGACCGCCGAGCGCCTTCTGGTCTGTCTGGGAGCGGACGATCAGGCGATGTTGCTCGTGCGCAAGGCGAGCAGGCTGGCGACCGGGCTCAACGCCACCTGGCTCGCCTTGCACATGACGCGCGCCAGCGATGAAGAGACGGATCCGGGTCGCGTCAAGGCCATTGATGAGTGTCTCCAACTCGCCGAGCGGCTGGGCGGCGAGGTCGTGCGCATGACGGGCGCGGACTTTCCGGCCGAGATTCTGCGGTTGGCGCGGCGCGAAAACGTGACGCAGATCGTCGTCGGCCAGTCGCATCAGGGTTTCATGCAGGGTCTCCTGCGGCGGTCGCTGCCTCAGGAACTGGTCCGTCGCGCCGCGGACATCGGCGTGCATGTCGTGTCGACGGGCAGGGCGCTCCCCGCTCTGTCCATGCGCCCGCGCTGGCTGCTGCGGCGCGACATGCTCTCGACCGACCTCGTCGCGGCGGTTGTCTCGGTCGCTGCGGTGGTTGGCCTCGCTCAGGGCCTCGGGCTTTGGCTGCGCCTTCCCAACCTCTCGATGATCTTCCTCGCCGCAGTTCTTTTCTGCGCGTTGAGGTTCGGCACGCGCGCCGCAGTTCTGGCGGCCGGCCTGTCCTTCCTGGCCTATAATTTCTTTTTCATCGAACCCCGTCATACGTTGACGATCGCCGAGCCACACGAGCTTTTCTCGTTGTTGATTTTCCTGCTCGTCGCCGTGCTGACGGGATCGCTGGCGGGACGCGTGCGCAATCAAGCCGAAACCGTGCGCCGTCGCGCCGTAGCGACAGAGTCGCTCTACGATTATGCTCGCAAGCTGTCCGCCGCGTCCAAGGTGGACGACGTCGTCTGGGCGGCCGCAGCCCATATCAACAAGACCTTCAAGGCGCGCGCCATCCTCCTGCTGCCGGGCGAGGGCGCCTTGCAAACGACCGCCGCATGGCCGCCAGACGAGCAACTCGATCCTGCGCATGCAAGTGCGGCCCGGTGGGCTTTGGAAAAGGGCGAGCCCGCGGGGTGGCGCACGGGTACGTTGCCGTTGATCGATGTGCAATATCGCCCGTTGCGCACATCTCGGGCCGTGGTGGGAGTCTGCGGCTTCGGGCCACCCGATCCAAGCATCCCGTTGCCCGCCGATGATGAAGCCATGCTGTCAGCCGTTGTCGACCAGACGGCCATCGCGCTTGACCGGGCCCTGCTGGTGGATGAAGCCGTCAAGGCGGCGGCGCTTCAGGAAAACGAGGCGATCCGGGATGCGCTGCTGGCGTCTCTTTCGCATGATCTGAGGACGCCTTTGGCCACGATCACCGGCGCGGTGACCAGCCTGCGAGAGCTTGGCGACCGCATGTCGGTCGAAGAGCGGCGCGACCTGCTGGGCTCGATCGAAGAGGAGAGCGCGCGTCTGTCGCGCTTCGTCGCCAATCTCCTGGACATGTCGCGCATCGAGTCAGGCGCTCTGAAGGTCAAGCGCGACTGGGTCGATGTTGGCGACGTCGTGCGTTGCGCAGTCGATCGGAGCCGCAAGGCGTTTCCGCAGAATCCGACCGCGATGAGCATCGCTTCCGACCTGCCGTTCGTGCGTGGCGACTCGGCGCTGCTCGAGCAGGTGCTTTTCAATCTGCTCGACAACGCGCACAAATATGCCGGAGAAGCTGGAGCAATCGTGCATGCGCGGCGTGAGGATGATGACGTGCTGATCAGCGTGACGGACGAAGGGCCCGGCATCAAGCCTGCCGATCTGGAGAAGGTTTTCGAAAAATTCTATCGCGGCGGTCGCAATGATGGCCGTCGCGCCGGCACGGGACTGGGCCTCTCCATCTGCCGTGGCCTGGTCACCGCGATGGGAGGCGTCATCGAAGCGCAGAGTCCGGCCGTGCGACGTCGCGGAACGCGCATCGTCATCCGTTTGTCGGTGGCAGACGCGGCTGCTCATATGACTGCCTCAGGAGGGCTCGCATGACGGAGACGCGCGTTCTCGTCGTCGACGACGAGCCGCAGATTCAGCAATTCCTGCGCGTCGCCTTAGGCGCGGCCGGCTATGTCGTATTGCAGGCCGCCACTGGGGCTGAGGCGCTCAAGCTTGCCGCCACCTCCGCTCCCGACGTCATCGTGCTTGACCTTGGCCTCCCGGATCGTGACGGCAAGGATGTCCTGCAGGATCTCCGCAGTTTCTCGAAAGTTCCGGTCATCATCCTGTCTGCGCGCGACCGCGAGGCCGAGAAGATCGCGGCTCTGGACCTTGGCGCAGATGATTATGTGGAAAAACCCTTTGGCATCGGTGAGCTGATGGCGCGTCTGCGTACGGCGACGCGGCATGCCGCAGCCGGGCGGCAGGAGCATTCCCGGCTTGTCTTCGGCGATCTTGTGGTTGACCTCGAACGGCGGCTTGTGACGCGGGCCGGTGAGGCTGTCAGGCTGACCCCAAAAGAATACCAACTCCTGTCGGTTCTGGCTCGACACGCCGGTCGCGTCGTGACGCACCGGCAGATTCTCACGACGGTCTGGGGGCCGGCCCATCATGACGATACGCAATATCTGCGTGTCTTCATCGGCCAGCTGCGTTCGAAAATCGAGCCTGACGTCTCGGCTCCGAGTTTGATCAAGACGAAGCCCGGCGTCGGGTATCGCTTTGCAGAAAGTTGAGCTGTGGCTTGTAAAATGATTTAGGCTTCAAGATCGAACGGCATGACATTGCGGCGCGGTTCGATTGGAGCGTCCGTTGACCCTTTCCAGAAGCGATTTTCTGCCGGTGGCCGCGACTCTGCTTTCGCTGAGCAGCGTGATGGCTTCGGCCGGAGCGCACGCCGCGTCGAAAGCCCCGATCGGATGTTTTGTCCGCGCCTATGATTCCGCGCATCTTCGCGATCATCGGTCGCAGCAGACGCGTCGGCTCCAAATTCGCGTCGAGCCTTCCCCGCACGATTTCGGCAAGACCGACTTCGGCATGATCGTGTGGATCAAGGGCAAGTCGCAGGCGTGGCGCGCCGGAGGGCGGTGCGAGCCAGACCCAAAGGGATGGCGCTGCATTCCCGACACTGATGGCGCTTCGCCACTTTTCTTGACGCCGGTGGGCCGCAATCTGCGACTGGCCAATCCGGGATCGCTGAAGGTCTCCGACGACGTCACGGGTCCCGACCTGAACGATACATCGCTCGGGGCTCCCGGCGATGTTTCATTCCTGCTCATGCCGGCGAAGTCGTCGGCGTGCACGGACGCAGGTTCGTGACGTCAAATTCCTGCGCGCCCGGGACGTGCGGGCCATAGCGGCCGGATGGCGGCGCCTAGCGATTCCACGGCCAGTGCTTTTCGCGCCAGCCCCAACGCCTCGGGCCGATGGCGTTGACCTGGGTCTTTTGCTCATCGCTCAGCGAATTGTAAAATTTTTCGAAAGCCGGACGAACGATCTTCAAGGCGTCGAGCATTGCCTCAAGACGCGTCTCCATGATCTCAAGGCGCGCGATGGGCGATGCCGGCAGTTCTCGCGGGCAGGCATTGGAGATTGTTTCGGCTGCTTTCGCAGATGCAGATTTGAGCGCATCGAGTGCGGCGCGTTGCGCGTCGTTGGGGCGCAAGGTGCGTTCCATGGCTCGAATACGCCATTCCGCGAGGCCTGCTGCTCGGGGGTCGCACAGGCCCGCGCCCATCATTCCGCGTCCCATCATGCCAGGGCCCATCATCCTGTCGCTGGAGAATGGCTGGGCTGCGACCGGCGAGGCCTGCGAAATCGACAGAAGCGCCAGGGCATAAAATGCGGAAAGTTTCACACGCGTCATTGCCGATCCTCCAGGGAAGCGTCCACCGGCGCCCCTTCGGGCCACGGTATTGGGCAAGTTCGGCCAGCATAAAGGCCTCCGTCGACTTCGCCTTGCGGGAGATCAACTTCGGCTTGTTCGTCGAAATGCGTCGGTGCGCCAGAAGTCGGTCAACGCGATCCATGTTCGAACGCGGCGTCGCCGGCGTCGGATTGGCGCTTGGGTCCGAGCCGGGGATTGATGGCGCGCGAAGGCCAAACGGACGCACCCTTTCGCGCGTGACGAAGCGGCTGCTTCCGACGTCCATCGACCAGAAGGCAGTCCATCTGGCCACCGGTCAGGCCGGGGCGCAAACATGTAGGCCTGCCGATGGCCAAAATGCGCTCCATTCGCGAGCGTCACGCCGTATTCGTAGGTCGATCTCATTTTCGACACTGATTTAACAAACAAGTTAGACGCTTAGTCGAAGCTTGGCGGCCTGTCCGCCGTCCCTGGAGCCGTCCATGTCGCGATCTCTCGCTTTGGCCCTATTGTTTGTTTGCCTCGGGAGCCCGGCCATGTCGCAGGCGACGACGGAGGTTGCGAAGGTCTGTCGCAGCGAATGCGAGGAGACCTGCAAGGCCGAAGGCGCCCAACAGGGCTGCAATCCAGCCATGGGGCTGACGTCGTGCCGGATCCGGCAGGATCGCTGCGTGGCGACCTGCGAGCGCAAATGTCCGAAGCGGTAGGTGATTTACAAGTAACTTTTAAGACCTTGCAATCATTGTGAAATCTGAAAGTTTTCAACTTCAGGTTTCCAGATGTCAGAACGCCGAAGCGCTGTCCGTAGACGGGCCTTTCTCGGGGGACGGGTCGTCTTTGCGGATGGCAGCCAGACCTACGAGTGTCTCGTCCTGAATTTCTCTGACACCGGGGCGGAGTTGAACGCCTCAGGGGTTTCGCTACTTCCAGCGACCTTCGACCTTGTCATTCCCAATAAGGCGAGATCCTACCGGTCTCGGATCTGCTGGCGCAAGGATGACTGGGTCGGCGTCGAATTTCTTGCATCCACAAGCCTTCGCGCCTGATTCGTCTCGACCAAGCCGTCTGGCATGCGTCGTTCGTGACCGATATGCTGCCGCTGCATCGAGCGGGAGGATGTCGAGTTCATGAGCCAGACCAATCGGACGGAAGTCACCACCAAGAGCGGCGTCGTCTACGCAACCCATGACGGGCAGGAGCTGAAGGCGACATTCTATCGGCCTGCGGGAGAAGGGCCGTTTCCCGTTCTGGTGGCGCTTCACGGCGGGGGATGGCGCCAGGGCTCGCCGACGGTCTACCAGCATCTCGGCCCCTGGCTTGCGGCGCGTGGCTACGCACTTCTGGCGCCGCTCTATCGCAGCGCCAAGGCCGGGCAGCCGAGCTACCCTCTGGCCGTCCACGACGTGCGGGCCGCCGTGCAGTTCATCAAGGGCGAGGCGGCAGCTTTCGGGGTCGATCCGGCGCGTGTCGCCCTCATGGGGGAGTCGGCCGGCGGCCATCTGGCCGCCTTGACGGCGCTGGCGGGGCGCGAACCCTTGTTCGCCGACAACGCGCCGCAAGGACGCCACAGCGCCATAGACGCGTCGGTCAAGGCCTGCATTCCGATCTACGGAGTCTTCGATCTCGTCCAGCAATGGCGGCACGACCTCCCGGTGCGCCTCGGCGACCAGGGCATTGTCGAACTGTTTCTGGGCACGACCCCGGCGCGAGACCGCCGCATCTGCTTCGACGCGTCACCGATGTCCTATGCCGTCGAGGCCAAAAACAAGACCGCCTTCATGGTGGTCTGGGGCACGCAGGACGATGTCGTCGATCCTGCGACGCAATCCATTCCTTTCGTGGAGGCTCTGAAACAGGCGGGCTTTTTTGTGCGCACCGCCATCGTTGAAGGCGCGCCACATTATTGGGCTGGCGATCCGATCGAAGAAGATGGTTCGCATTCGGCATTCTTCGCCCACAGGCTGCTGCGTTTTCTCCAGACGAAGCTCTAGCGAAAAGGCTGCGACCATTGGAGGATTCGCAGAGGCGCGAGGCGCGCTCTAGATAGTGCCGAGCCAGGGCGCTTTCGCGCCGGCAGCGACGGGGACAGGTCATGGGCGCGACACGGACGCAGGTCGGGATCATCGGGGCGGGGCCTGCGGGCTTGTTGCTGGCGCAATTGCTGGACAAGGCGGGAATTTCCAGCGTGGTGCTGGAGCGTCGCGACCGGGCTTACGTGGAGGGACGCATCCGCGCAGGCGTTCTGGAGCAGGGGACGGTAGATCTCCTGCATCAGGCAGGCGTCGGGGCGCGTCTCGACCGCGAGGGATTGATCCACAAGGGCATCTATTTCAACGTGCGTGACACGCGTACGCAGATCGACCTTGAAGAGCTGACCGGCGGCAAGCATGTCGTGGTCTACGGCCAGACAGAAGTGACGAAGGATCTGATCGCAGCGCGTCTCGCGGCAGGCGGCGATCTGCGTTTCGATTGCGAGGCAGTCACGATACATGACGCTGAAAGCGAGCGGCCACGCCTGACCTATGTTTCGGGCGATGAGCAGCACGAGGTCATTTGCGACTTCATCGCGGGCTGCGACGGGTTTCACGGGCCGAGCCGCCAGGCGCTTCCGGCCAACGTCCTAAATGTCTACGAGCGTGTCTACCCGTTCGGTTGGCTGGGCATTCTGGCGGAAGCGCCACCCGTGGCGGACGAACTCATCTATTCCCGACATCCGCGTGGTTTTGCGCTCTACAGCATGCGGTCGATGAGGGTCGTGTCCGTCAATGTGGTGTAATTTCGGTGTTGAGCTGAGGCAGTCATTCGTCAGGCGGCCCTGGGTGTGA
>JAIEQX010000014.1 GCA_019747375.1 Beijerinckiaceae bacterium
ACGCGATCATGTCGATGAAGAGCCGCGGGCGGTCTCCTGGCACGAGTCCGCTGTCGAACATATCGACGGAATCCGGCACCTGCGCCAGCACGGGACGCAGCGCCTCCTGAAGCATCTCGAGCCTGGCTGTTTCCGCGCCGCGCAGTTCGGCGACGACTTCCGAGCGCTCCGCGACCTCGACCCGCGCCCGCCGCATGGCGGCGGTCAGGCTTGGGGCGACACTCTTCAGATCCCTCGGATCTTCCACGCTTTCGTCTCCGGTCAAACTGACTGTCCGGGACTATATCGGGCGCCTTACAGAGACGCGAATCCCTGGCCAGCCTAGCGACGTCGGATGCTGGAGGTCGGGAGATGATCGATCGTGCCGGGCGGCAGGAAAACTTCCTCGTCACGCAGATTTCCGAGCGGCCGCATCGGCGCCAATCTCGTAGGCGGGGCCAGGTAGAGTTCCCCCGACAAGGGCGAGGCCGGCACGTTCTGGGCTCGTACGATGCGGGTCGGCGCGGGTGCGGCCTGTCGGAGTTGCGGCGACGGCGGAAGTCCGAGTTCGACCGTGCGGGGCGACATCGAGGCGTTATAGCCCTGAGCGCCTTTGTAAACGCCCTGCGCGCTGGCCGGGATGCCGGGTCCTACCTGGGCGACATCGAGTTCTTCGTCGATGTCCGGCGGATCGGGCAGATTGTCCTGACGTTGCGGAGCAGGCAGCAATTGCTGTGAGGGCACAGGCTTGCAGTAGCGCCTTGGGCCCGACGACGTGTTGCCGTGCATGGCAAGGTCGACGTGGATGTGGTTGTAGTGGAACGAGTTCGAGCCCGGGCTCAACACCGTCGTGAAAATCCCGCAAGCCCCCGCATGGACTTCGCGGAGAAACGCCTTTTCCTGATCGTCGCCCCGCGTCCAGCCTTTCACGATCGTGATCTCGCGCCCGTCCTGCAGGACGAAGGCGCCGATGTCGATGGCGTTGCCGAACCCATGTTCGGAGAGACGCGCGCCTCCCTGATTGTTCATCGAGCGGCAGGCATAAGAGCCCATGGACTTGATCTGGGCGACGGGCTGACCGAAGCGCGCCATGGCGACAGGCTGTACGGATTCGGCAAGCCATCGGTCCATCGCCGCCGTCATGGGGCAGCCGATGGTCTGCGTGGAATTGAGGCTGACGGTCCCGTTGGCGAGCGCCGTCACCTTCAGGGGCATGGTCAGGCCGCAAATTCCCGGGCCTTCGATGCTGCTGGCCGGCTGAACATAGGCCGACGCTTTCACCATGCGCTGAGCGAAGCAGGCTTTCTCCGCCTGCTCGCGCCAGGCCGGCCGCTGCGGCCGCTGGAAAACCGAGCAGCCCGACAACGAGATGGTGACAACGGCCAGGACCGTGAGAGGCAATACAAAACGCGCCATGCCGTTAGACATGCGCGAAACTTCTTAAATCCCGATAAAGGATCTCGGTTAACCGCGACTGCCGATGCAGTCGCGGTGTCGTTTTCCAGCCACAGCTGCGTTATGGCTGCGCCAGCTTACGCCGAGGGTTGGTCGGCCGCGCCACGCCGCTGGTTCATGAACCGGTCGAATTCCTCACGGTCCTTGGCCTTGCGGAGATTGGCGAGGAAGTCGGCGAATTCGCGCTCTGCGGCTTCGAGCTTCCGATGCTCTTCCTCAAGACGCGACAGTTCGGCATTGCGCCAGTCGTCGAACGCGGCATTGCCGGTCGGGCGACCGCCGCCGAAGCCGAAGCCCCGGAAAGGCGATCCCTGGGATCCTGCGCCCCCACACCCCCAGTTTTTGCCGAACGTCTGCGCCTGGTTTTCCGCATAGCTCCAACCTGAGCGAACGGCCGTCACCATGTCTCCCTCATAGCCAGTGCGGCTCTGCCAGAGCTTGAAGCCCAGAATGGCAAGGCCGATTGGCCAGAAGACAATGAATCCCAGCACCATGGCGATGATCTCAAGGGGACGCCACGCGCCCGGACGCCGCTCCGCGCGAAAGCGGCGGCGGCCGCTCCAACCAGAACGCTGCTGGACCGTCTCGTCGCGGCCCGGAGTGTCGGAATATGCCATCATGCCTCTCCCCTGAGTGAAAACGTCGTCACACATGAGCGGGGCCCGCTCGATGTAAATGTAACATACATTAACATCGGCGAGGCTCAAAGACTTTGCAAGGCGTACCCCGAAAATTTTGTCGCGGCTTCGATTGCGGCGCAGGCCAAAGACGCCGACAGGATCACCCTTCGCGTTCATTTTTCACGCAAATCCGAGTGCGGCCGGCGTTCACAAACGCGTGGAACACATGCGCCAGCAGCTAACGCAGGTTTCAAATTGCGGCTTCCCCGCTAAGCTGTCGACCAGGTTGTGCTGCGATCTGGGACCGGTCGCTGGCCGCGCCATGTGGAGGAAACGAAAAATGCAAACCCAGGAACTCGTACGCGCCAAGGATCTCGATCCTGCCCTGTTCGACCTCTACGACCAATATTGCCATGGCATGATCGATCGCCGGCAGTTCATGTCGAGCGTCAGCAAATATGCTGTCGCCGGCATGAGCGCTGCTGCGCTCGTCGAAATGCTGCTGCCGAACTATGCGCTCGCCCAGCAGGTCTCGCCAAACGATCCGCGCATCAAGGTCGAGACGATCACGTTCGACTCGCCGAAGGGCAACGGGCCGACCAAGGGGCTGCTCGCGAAGCCGGCCACAGGCGGCAAGCGCGGCGCCGTCGTGGTGGTGCACGAGAACCGCGGGCTCAACCCCTATATCGCAGACGTGGCGCGCCGCCTTGCGGTCGCGGGCTTCACGGCGCTCGCGCCCGATGGACTGACTTCGCTGGGAGGTTATCCGGGAGACGACGACAAAGGCCGGGAGATGCAGGCCAAACTTGATTCCAACAAGTTGCTGATGGACTTCATCGCCGCCTACGACCGCCTCAAAACGGATCCGGATTACAACGGGAAGATCGGCGTCGTTGGGTTCTGCTTCGGCGGATCGGTCGCCAATTCGATGGCGGTTCTGCTGCCCGATCTCGCCGCCAGCGTGCCTTATTATGGCGCCGCCCCGAAAGCTGAAGATGTTCCGAAAATCAAGGCGCCGTTGCTGGTTCATCATGGCGAGTTGGACAAGCGGCTTGTCGAAGCATGGCCAGCCTATGAAGCAGCTTTGAAAGCGAACGGGAAAACCTACGAAGGTTATATCTACCCGCAAGCCAATCACGGTTTCCACAACGACACGACGCCGCGTTACGACAAGGCGCAGGCCGAACTTTCCTGGGACCGTACGATCGCTTTCTTCAAGAAGCATCTCGGCTGACGACGCCGGCCTGATGTGGGCGCCCCGGGGCATGCGCGACGGGGCGCTCTTTTATCCAAACAATCAGGAGCGCCCGCCGGTCGCGCGGATATTTTCCGCCACCATGCCGCGGACTCCGCCCGCAAGGATCTCGGCTGGATCACACCCCGGGTTCCGCGGGTCCAGATGTCCGCCTGACGCCAGCATGGCGACGCCATGCGACAACGACCAGATTTCGAAGGCGAGCTTGCGGGCATTGTCCGGTCGCCCGCCTGCTTCGACCAGGACTGCGGCGGCGGCCTGTCTCAGGATCGCCAAGGCCTTGTCGGCAGCGGCGCCTGACTCCGGCTCCGCGAGAGCCCCGACATTCTCGAACATGGCGGTGTAGAGCCCGGGTTCCTCGCGCGCGAAGGCCAGATAGGCATGGCCCATGCGCGCCAGCGCCTCGAGGGCGTTCGGGCGCCCATTGTCCCATGCCGAAGAAAGACGCTGGCCAAAGGTGACAAAGCCCTGTCGGGCGAGTTCGGCCATCAAGGCGTTTCGGTCAGGAAAATGACGATAAGGCGCGGCTGCGGTCACGCCAACGCGTTTGGCTGCTTCCGCGAGGGTGAATCCGGCCGAGCCGCGTTCTGCCAGAAGCATGCGTCCGGCCTCGACCAGCGCGTCCTTGAGGCGGCCATGATGGTAGCCGCGGCGCGCGGCGCCGAGGAACGAACTTCCGGGAAAGTCTTTCTTGTCCATGCCACCACCGATCGGCCGCACCATAATGCGGAGCTGTGTTTATGGCGAGAACATCCCGACCCTCAGACTCCTCCGCCGAACCGCGTGTCCGGGCCGCCACATTCGTGAGCGGAACTGACTTGATCTTGTTTTGTTCTATCTTTTCAACATTGGAGTTCGATGATGAGCGACCGTCAGACACATGAGCAAGCTGAAGCTGTTCACAATCCCAAGACCGATCCCGATCCCGCTTCCAATACCGAGAAAGATCCTGCTGACTGGGTCACGGGCGGGGAACCGATGACAGGGGCGCAAGCTTCCTATCTCAAAACCTTGTCTGAGACCGTGCACGAGCCTGACGCTTTCGACGAGACTCTGACAAAAGCGGAGGCTTCGCAGAGAATTGACCAGCTGAAAGCCAAAAGCGGGCGTTAAAACTTTCGTCGCTCGGGGCCGGCCAGCTTACACTTTCACAAGTTACCTCCTATATCTTCACAGCCGGGCGAGCCCGCCCGACGCGATCGAGAGGTCCAGACACATGAATTCCCGTTTCATCTCGACCAAAAGCATGGCCGCGATGGCGGTTGCTCTCACTGTCGCGCTCGCGCCCGCCTTGGCCGAAGCTCGGCCGGGTGGTGGCAGCAGCGCCGGAAGCCGTGGCAGCCGCACCTATTCAGCCCCTCCGTCGACCAATACGGCGCCAGGCGCCGCCGCGCCGATGCAGAGGTCGATGACGCCGCAGGGTCAACCTGCGCCGACGCAGGCGACGCGTCCCGGCCAGCAGGCCGCAGGCGCCGCGCAACAGCAGGGCGGTTTCTTTGGCTCGACCCTGGGACGCGGCCTGATGGCCGGACTTCTGGGCGCCGGCATTTTCGGACTTCTGTCAGGCTCGGGTCTGTTCAGCGGCCTCGGATCAATGTCGTCGATCATCGGTCTGATCATCCAGGCCGGCATCCTCTATCTCATCTTCCGCCTGGTCATGGGCTTCATCCGCAGCCGGCGCCAGCCGGCGATGGCGGGTGCGGCTCCTGACGCCAATTCCTCGCGCAGCAGCTTTGGCGGCATGGGAGGCGGCTTGGGCGGTGGACTCGGCGCAGGCCTTGGCGGGTTTGGCGGCGGAGCCAACCAGAATCAGGCGCCGGTCGGCCCCACGGGGCCGGTCGTTTCCGACCTGACCATCGAGGAGGCCGATTTCTCCGCCTTCGAACGTAAGCTTGCAGAGATTCAGAGCGCCTATGGCGAAGAGGATCTGGCGCATCTTCGTCGGATCGTCACGCCGGAAATGGCTTCATACTTCGCCGAAGGCATTGCCGAGAATGCTCGCCACGGACACCTCAACAAGGTTTCTGGCGCCAAACTTCTCCAGGGCGACCTGTCGGAAGCCTGGCGTGAGGACAACGAGGACTACGCCACTGTCGCCATGCGGTTCTCCGTGATGGATACCGTGGTGGACCGCGCGACCGGCGCCTATGTCTCGGGCGATCGCGACGCTCCGTCGGAAGTCACCGAAATCTGGACGTTTACGCGCCCGAGCGGAGGCACGACGGACGACTGGAAACTCGCAGCCATCCAGCAGCCCGAGTAAGACGTCCGGGTTGATCCCTACCGAAGCCGGCCCCGAGGGGCCGGCTTTTTTTGTACGTCTTGAGCTAGTGGCCGTTCTGGAGAGCCCTTTGGTGCGAGGCATGGGCCACGACGGCTTCCGCCGGTCGACCGACCACTTCGGCAAGATGATCGAAGCGAGCGATGTAGCTGCCAACGCCCGTCGTGGCTGAACGCAGTTCGATGATCAGGTCGCTCATCTCGGCCTCCGGGATGAGCGCCTTCAGCACGTCCCATCCGTCCCAGCCTTCGCGCGGCTCATAGCCGAGAATCTGACCGCGCCGCGCCGAGACGATGCCGGACGCGCGCGACACGGCCTCGCTCGGGATCAGCACGTCAACCGCCAGCACGGGTTCGAGCAGGACAGGACGGGCTTTGGGCAGCGCCTCCGACATGCCCAGCCGCGCAGCCGCCCTGAACGCCATGTCGGAGGAGTCGACCGTATGGTACGAGCCGTCGAGCAAGTTGACCGCGACATCCACCACCGGGAAGCCAAGAGGTCCGCGAGACAAGCCATCGCGACAGCCGGCCTCCACAGACGAGAAATATTGCTTCGGCACAGTGCCGCCATGCACGCTTTCGGTGAAGGCAAAGCCTTCTCCCCGCTGTTGCGGACGCACCGAAATCAGCACGTCGCCATATTGCCCGTGCCCTCCGGACTGCTTCTTGTGGCGGCCGCGCACGGTCACCTCGTCCCGGATGGTCTCGCGATAGGCGATGTTCGGCTTTTGCGCGGTCACCAACACGCCAAAGCGGTCGGCCAACCGCTCAAGGCTGACGCGCAGATGCATTTCGCCCTGACCGGCGAGCCGCATTTCGCCAGACGCAGCGTCTTGCGTGAAGACGAGCGACGGGTCTTCTTCGGTCAATCGGTTCAGCGCTGCGGTCAGGCGCACCTCGTCCTTGCGGTCCTTGGCGAGAAGCGCAAAGGCATGCACGGGCTCAGAAGCCGGGAGGCTGGGCGCCGGTTCGTCAAGGCTCGTCAAGGCCGCCTTGGCGTCGCGTATCATGTCGCCGGTCCGCGCATGATCAAGCCGGCCGAACGCGATCGTATCGCCTTCTTCGACGCGAGCCTGTTTCGAAGCGGTCGCCCCCATGAGACGCGAGAGGCCGGCGATGCGGTCTTCTTCCCCGCGCGGCGTCGAGATCGTCTGGCCGTCGTTGAACGTGCCGCGCAGGACGCGGGCGACGGAGAGCTTGCCGCCATGCTGCGTATGAATGCTCCGGATAATCTGTGCGATGGGCTGGCCTTCAGCCGCGACGCCCAGCCGTTCGCGCGTTCCGGCGATATTGGGCGCTTCGTGACGCAGAGCCTTGAGCAAACGGGTCACACCGTTGCCGCGTTCGGCTGAACCGATAAATACCGGGGCGGCGACGCCGTCGCGCAACTCGCGCGCCAGATCGTCGAAGATCTGATCGCGCGGCGGATCGATGTCGCCGATCAATTCCTCGAGCAGCGCGTCATCGTAATCGGCAAGGCGTTCCAGCAAGGTGTAGCGCGCTTCCTTTTCGCGCGCGATCTCGGCTGGCGGCAGGTCGATCACCATGGAGGGCGCATGTTCGCGATAGACAAAAGCGCGTTCAAGCGCGAGGTCGATGAAGCCCGTGACGATGCCGTTCTGCCAGATTGGAATCTGGCGCAGAAGCAGCCGTGCGCGCGAGGCCGGCTGCAGCATGGCGAGGATTTCGCGCACGCCGTTTGTCGCGGCGTCGATCTTGTTGAGGAACAGGATTCTCGGGATACGAAGGTCCTCGAGATCGCGCAAAATGACCTGCAGGGCAGGGATCTTTCGTGGATCGGCCTCACACACGACGATGGCGGCGTCGCAGACCGGAAGCACGCTGCGCATGTCCTGCGAAAACTCGATTGAGCCTGGGCAGTCAACAAAAGTGTAGCGATCTCCAAGATATTCCGTCGAGGCGATATTGGCCTCGACGCTCATGGCGTGGGCGCGCGCTTCCGCGCTTGAGTCGCCCACTGTCGATCCGTCTCGCACGTTGCCTGGACGCGCCAGTGCCCCGGTGCGCGTCAGAATGCTTTCGAGCAACGTGGTTTTGCCGCTCTGGAAAGGGCCTACGAGCGCGATGAGCCGGGGCCCGTTCGCGCGCGAGCCCCCGCCTGATCTGCCGTCTTGATGTGCCTGTTGTGTGTGGCCTTGCGATGCGTTGTCCATCGTCGAGCGCTCCCTTGTCGGAGCGCCGGGACTTCGCCGACGACACCGGCGCCCGGCGCCGCTGTGACGGGAGGATCGTTTCAGGTCTGCGCGACGAGCGCAAGGCGGCAAACGTGCTGCGCTGCGACGAACTCCCGTCGACTCAGAATTTCGAAGTGTGGCCGTGCGACGACAGACTCGCGGGCCGGGCGCCTGCTACGCTTTGCAGGCTGACGAGATTGTCGGTCGACGGCAGGCCTGAGGGCCGGGGGGCTGCGCGATTGACGGGGACGAAGCCCGGCTGAAAAGCCGGGCTTTTTCTTTGATCCCGCGACGACTCATCGCCGCGAGGGGCGCGCCTTGCCGCCATGCATTCCCCCCTTGCCGCCCGTGCTTCGCGGGCGCGCTTCGCCGCCGCCGAAGTTGTGCGGGCCCATATCGGCGTCCGTGGGTTTGTGGATCTTGCTCGAGACGGGAAGATTGGCGGCGCTTCCGTATTTGCGCTCGCCGCGATAGCCGCCGGTCTGGTCGTCAATGTCCTGCTGTCGCGCCATTGGGTCGCTGCCGATGGCGAGTTCGGTCGCCTGCAGGCGCTTGACCTCGTCACGCAGCCGCGCGGCCTCTTCGAACTGAAGGTTGG
>JAIEQX010000263.1 GCA_019747375.1 Beijerinckiaceae bacterium
ACCCGGTACCGCCCGCGCCGCCGCGCCCGAACCGACCAAAGCCGCCCGCGCCGCCGCCGCCCGCCGTGCCATTGGCCGCGCCCGCGTTGGCCGTGCTGGCTTCGTAGTAGCGCCGGGCCGCCTGGCCGCCCGCGTTGCTAGGCCCGCCGCCGCTCGATCCGTTCGCGCACGTGAGACTCATCCCGGCCAGAGCGAAGCCCGCGACGCTCCCTTGCGTGCCGGCGCCCGCGCCACCCGCGGTCACGGCCAGAAACGAGATCACCGATCCGCCCGAGCCCCCCGCGCCCACCGCCCCGGCGCCGGCCGCGCCGCCTCCCGATAGCGCGAAGGTGCCCGCGAAAAAGTCATTGACGCCGGTAACAAACGCCGCACCCCCCGCGACGCTCCCCGCCGCCACCGCCGCACCGGCGCCGCCCGCGGGTATGGTGATCGCGAGCGGCGCGCCCGGATCACACGTCAGCATGACCATTTCAGCGCACCAGCCCGGCCCGCCGCCGCCGCCGCCGCCGCCCGGGTTGGCGTTGTGCCCCCCCGCGCCGCCCGCACCTGCCGCGCAGCCCGACACGAACAGCACGCCGGCCGGCGCCGGCCAGGCCGGATCGCTCGACGTGAACACGCGACGGCGCAGCCGCCCGCCGCCCTGCCAAAAGCCCGTCATGGCGTTGCGCTCCAGTCACCGGCCAGCACGGACGACGTGCCGGCCGCCTTGATGGTGATCTCTTTGTAGGCGCGCACGTCCAGCATCAGGAAATGCGCGCCCACGCCCGCGGTGGTCAGATCATCCGACGCGCCGATCACTGGTCCGATCGGATCGGTGTAGTCGCCAGCCGCCGCCGCGATCACGCTCGCGAGCCCGCCCGCCCGGCCGCGCGCCTCGACCTGGAACGCCGAGAGCGCCGCCGCGGCGACCGTGAACGCGAGCCACACGCGCGAATAGCCCTCGACGTCGATCACCTGCACGACGGCGAGCGCCGTCACCGTCGCGGAGATCGGCCCGCCCTGCGCTGCATAGTCGGCCATGCTGCCCCCTACCCCGGGCCGGTCAGCCCGGCGCGCCCGCGTTGATCTTGACCCAACAGAGCGTGTCGCCCGACGCCTGGCCGCGCCAGGCGAGCCCGCAGGGGATATTGGTGTTCGTCGCGTCCACGCGATTGTTGGTCGCGTCCCAATAGAGCTTTTGCCCCACGGTGAAGGCGACGCCGGTTTCCTTCGCCAGCTCCCACACGCCCTCCATCGCGACCGGGATCACCTGGCCCGAGCCGGTCGCCGCGCCGAGCGCGATCCCGATGGAATTCGCGAACTCGAGAACCTCGCCGAGCGCGACGGCGCCGAGCGAAGTGAAGTCGACGGTCTTGCCGTCCTGGATCATCGTTTTCGGCATGGTCCTGCCCTCTTGTTGCTTGTGTACTCGAACGCTCGCGCCGCCCGGCGCCGAAGCGCCAGGCGTCGGCTATCAGCCGTTGTTCCGCTGCATGGTCCGCCAGTCGAGCGGAATCGCGACGCAATCGATCCGCACCTTCCACTCGACGCCGTCGATCGTCCACGCCTCTTGCGCTTCGAGGTAAGGCTCTTGCACGCCGTCCAGGAAGGCCACCTCGATCGTGTCGTAGAGATTCGGATCGGCCGCGCCATACCAGATCTGCGAGCTTGCCGCGTCGAGTCGCGGATCGGCGACCACCTCGAAGGTGTTGCGGTGAATGTTGGTGGTGCCGGCCGAGACCGACGTCGCCGGATCTTGCTCGCTCGTCCGGACCGTCATCGCGACGTCTTGCAGCGCGAGCGGCACGATCACGCGGGACAGGCGGATATTCAGCCCGTTGACCGCATTGGCCGAGTCCTTCTGCAAGCCCATGCCCGTTTTCATCTTGGACAGTTGCGCGACGCTCGGCGCGCCGGTGCCGCTGCTGATCAGATTGTTGTGCGAGGCGTGGAAGAGCGCGATCCCGTCCTGGTTCATGGTCGGATTCGAGGTGAACACGGCGAACACCTGATCGCCCACCTGGCGCTTGGCCGCGCGGCCGAATTTCCGCGGGACTTCGGTAAAGGCCGCGGTGTCATCGTTCACGATCGCGACGCGGCCGAGCCGGAACAGCTTGCCGAAGGTGTTCAGCGCCAACTTTTCCGCGCGGTCATTCGGGCGCGCGAGCTTGTACTCGCCATTCGGGCGGATCATGTCGAGATCATCCATTTCCGACAGCCCGACGCGGCTCGCCTGCTTGAAGTCCGGCAGACTCCCGACGCGCGCGATCATCGGCCAGGTTTCGTCATGCTCGGCGTACCCGCGCAAAAGCGACTTGCTCGCGATGTTTTCGAGCAACCCGGTAAAGTCGCCGGTGCCGTAGGCAATGACGCCGCTCGCGCGGTAGGACAGCGCCGCCACCACGCGCTCACGGTTCAGGCCCGCGAGCGGGATACCGCGCATGCGGCAGAAGTCGCGCGCGACCTCATGCAGCGCCATGCCGGTAAACTCGCCTCCCCGCGCCTCGCGCACGGCGTCCGCGCCCGTCTCGACACCGGCCCGCACAAGAATCGACAGCTCGGCGCCGCGCATCCACTTGTCGGCGCCATCCTCGCCCGCCTGCACGCTCGGCAGCGCGCCGGGCGTGTAGCGGGTCGCGGTGTCCTGCGCGAAACCGCCCGAGCCCCCGGCCGGGCCGAAGCCCTCGCGCCCGATCAGGTTCAGAAGCTCGCGCTGCGTGCTGTCGACGCTCCAGCCGTCCGCCTCCGCGGTGCGGCGCAGCGCCTCGAAGGCCGGCCCCTGGAACCGCGGCGAGGCGAACACCTGCGCGATCCCGTCGCGCCGCGCGGCCTCGGCCTCGCGCCCGCGCTGCTCGCCCTCGGCGAGCGCGAGCGCGCGGCCCTGCTCGAAGTTCACCACCTGGCCGCCCTGGTTACCCTGGCCGCCCTCGTTGCCCTGTCCGGTGCGCATATCGCTTGCCCTCTTGCCGTCGTGGCCAGCGTCGCCGGCCGGGTTGAAATTCGCCGAGCGTCCGACGCCGACGGAAATATCCGCAGGCATGGCGACGATCGAGGCTTCGTGTAGCTCCCACTCGATCACTTCGAGCAAGTCCGAATCGGTCGACTCGGTGTAACGCTTGATCCGGTAGCCGATCGACACGCTCGACAGGAAGCCGCCCTCGACGTCCCGCCAGACTTCGAGCGCCTTCGCATTGGTCGCGAAATGGAGTTCGCCGCGGAGCTTGCCGCCGTCGAAGGTCAGCGCCCGCACGACGCCGATCGGTTGCGAGGCGTCGTGATTCCAGAGCATCGGGAGCCCGTAGGCCGCGCGCGCCAGATCAACCGCGCCCGGCTCGTGGATCAACTTCTCCCGGCCGAACCACCGCACGATCTCGGCGTCACTCGACAGGGACGCGACCGCGACGCGCTCGCCTTCGCTCGCGGCGCGGGTCGACTCGACCCGCATATCGCGCCAATAGACCTCCGTCCCGATCTGCGCCTTTTGCTCGCGCGTCAATCGCATTTAAGCCCCCTCGCCCACGGCTTGCAGTTTCGGCGCCGCCTTCGTGGGCGCCGCGGGTTGCGTGAAAGTGTCGGCCGCGATCTGCTTGTCGACGGCTTGCGGGTCACGCCCGCGCTTGCGGATGACCTGCGCGCGCGACGCGAAGCCGTTTTCCACTTCGAGAATGTCGGCCTGCACCTCTTTCAGCGGGTCAATCCAGCCGATCGCAGGCGGCACAATCTCGTGATCGAACAGCGTCGCCGGATCGGCCGCGCGCGGCAGCGGCAGGCGCCCGGCCAGCGTCGCGAACTCGATCACGCGCCGATAGATCTCGCGGAAATAGCGCGCATAGAACACCTGCGCGAGTCGCCCATACATGGCGGCCGACTCGACCAGCTCTTGCCGCTGCGCGGAATAGCTCGAATCGAAGCGCCGCGAAATGCTCGACCGCGACGCGCCGGTGCCACCCGCGATGCTGCGCTCATTCGCTTGCCGATACGGGTCATAGTTGGCGGCCGGCCGATCGCTTGAAATGGTCTCGACCGACTCGCCCGGCAATAGGTCATCGATGATCAAGCCGGGCGCCAGCTCCAGCACGCGCCGCGAGGCGCCACGCACGGTGTCGGTATTGAGGACGCCGGTAAAGTCGGCCGCGCGCGTCACCGCGACCGTAAACGCCGACGCGACCCGCGCCGCAATGCGCTCGCTATCGTCGTATTCCTTCAAGTCCTCCAGCCGCGTTAGCACGCCATGGAAGATCGTCACGCCGCGCGTCTGGCCGATGCGCTTCGCGAGTTTCAGGTGCGTGATCTCGGCGGCCGGCACGCGCACCAGATCGGACGGACGGAGACCCAGCCCGAGCGCGCCGCCCGCGCCAGTGTCGCCGGGATGCTCGGGGTACAGGTGGTAGGCGACCGGTCGGCGCCATCCGTCCTTTTCTACGCCGTGAATGATCCGCGCGCGGCCCTGGCGCGCGTCCTGGTTCACGTGGAACGGCAGGAAGTCGGCCTCGAACAGCTCGAAGGTGTACGGCACGCCGGCCGGCGCCACCACATCGCGCCGGGCGCCCTCGACGTGATGCAAGAACACCTCGCCATCGCGCAGCCAAGAGCGAAGCGCCAGGCGCGCCGCTTCGTGCCACGTGTACTCGCCCGTCACTTCGGGGCGCGCGTCGCAGTAGTCGCGCAAGAGCGCGCGGATCGCATCGTTGTGCGCCACCAGCGGCGAGCCGTTCCGATCGCGCACCATGGGCTCGATGCCGACACCAGCGCCTAAGATCTTGGCCTCGAAGTCATCGAGCACGGCGATCGCGAGATCGTGATTCTCGTCCAGGTAGCGCGCGATCGCGCGAAGCCTGTCGGTCGCGACACTCATCACCGCATCGCCGCTGCGCGTTTCCTTGCGGCGCGGGTGATAGTTGGTGGGCTGCGTCGCCTCATAGGCGCGCAATTGCTGGCGCCGCGTCTTGGCGACCGCCGCCGCTAAGCGCGCCTCTTCGATGGCGGCCCGCTCGCGTGCGACGTCAAGCGCAGAGCGGCGCGCCATCAGCGGAACCGCGGCACGGCGCCGAGCGTGGTCGACACGCCCGCGGACGCGAGATCGAGATCGCGCACCACGCGCTGCCACTTGTCGACCTCGGCTTGTAGGTCGCGCAGCGCTTGCGAGGTTTTCGACATATCGCCGACGCCATAGCCGGCCGCCTTGCGCGCGGCCGACAGTTGCGCGAGTGCGTCATCGAGGTGGGCTTGTGCTTCGGCGCGTGTCATGGGGAGCAAGCCTAGCCGCGCCCGTCAACCCCCGCAGAAAAACCGCATGCGACGCCCGCGCGCGGATTCCACTCGCCGGTGGAATCTAGCGACGCGGGCGGATATATGGCCCCTCGGGGCGCCGGAAATAACCGCCCGGCGCGGGTGGCGCGGCGGGCGCCTGGTCGGCCGGCGCCGGTCGCGCGGCGGACGCCTGGCGCGCCCCCTGCGCGGTGAAATCGCCGGCCCACTTGCCGCGGTGAATGTAGGCCGCGGCCATGGCCAACACCTCGCAGTCGAAAAGGTGATTGTCCCGCGACTTCGCCACCGTCCACACGCGCGCGCCGTTCGGCTTCACGATCAAGGCTTCCGCCGTGACCTGGCGCAAGTAATCGTCGCCGGTGTCGGCGTGAAGCGTGAAGGTCGGATCGTCCTGCTCGACCGCGGTCCGCATATCGGCATGCAGTCGCGACTTGAAGTGATCGGTATCGACATGCCAGAGGCGCAAGCCACCCGGCACTATGCGCCCGCTCGGCATCCGATCGAGCTTCGAGAGCTTGACCGGCTCGGCTTGCGTGTCGTGGCCCTTGCTCGGTTGCTGGCGCCATTGCGTGCGCTGGCACCACTGGTAGACGCGATGCTCGGGCCGCTTGAAGCGATCGCGCGCCGGGTTAAAGCCTGAGTCACACAGGCCCGCGGTGATCAGGTAATCCGGCACCACGTCACGCGCCGCCAGGCGCGCGCCCTGGAACTCCGCGAAGGTGCGCGCGCGCCAGGCGAGCCACACATCATCGAAATCCGGATCGCCGTGCAGGTGGCCATATTCGACCAAGTGCGATCGATCGGACTGCAACACCGGGTCATAGCCCCACGCGCGGATCACGTACCACAAGCCATCGCGCTGCACGTCGGTGCCCATGGTGAGAATGCGCGCCCAGTGAGGCACCACGCCGGGCACCACGTCGCGCACCAGCGCGCGCAAGGCTTGCCACTCGGGCGCCTCGCCTTTGACCTTGAACGGCTCGCCGAAGCGCGTATTAACGCACGCCTGTAAGCGCTTCGGATCTTTCGAGCGCTCGGCGCGCGCGTGCTCTTCGGCGCGATCGCCGAAGCCCTTGAACGGCGACGCCAGGCCCGACACCCAGAAAGACGCGACGCGGTTCGGCGGCGCAACCTCGATCGGTTCGTGATCGCCGGTGTCGGTCAATCGGTGCGGCAGGTAACGGCCGGCCGCGTTGAGCGCGAAGCGCCGCGCGTCGTGGTGATCGCCCCCGCAGTGCGGGCAATGCACGCGCGCGAGTTCGCGCACCTGCGTTAAGCTCGCGTCGCGCGGATAGTGCAACAGTGCGAGACTCGGCACGAACGGCGCGCGGCAGTGATCGCAATGCCACGCCCATTTATGCATGGTGCCCTCTTCAAAGCGCAGCCATATGCGCGATGCGCCTTCGATGGTCGGCGTTGAGAAGAGCCCGAGCTTCGAGTCCTGGTAGGCGTCGCGGCGGGCGTTGACTATCTCGATCGGATCGCCCTCGCTCAAGTCTGTCATGCGGTCAATTTCATCGGCCAGCACGCGCGCATTCGGGTGCGACGCGAGTTCCGTCGCCGAGCCCGCCCACGCGAAGCCCAAGCGCACGCCCGCGATCCATTTCTCGGCGACCTTATCGGCGTGCCCGCGCGCCATGCGATCGCGAAGCCGCGGCGTCGATTCGATCATCTTGCGAAACCTGTCGCCCGACATGCTTTGCACAAGCCGCTGCGTCGGCGCGACGAACAAACACGGCAAGAGCGGCCCATCATCGAACCACGCGCCCAGCAAGTTTAGGATCGTCTCCGTCTTGGCCATTTGCGAGCCCATGGCGACGATCACCGTATCGACGGCCGGATCGGCGAACGCTTCGCAGATCGCCCGCGTGTACGGCACGCGCTCAGTGCGCCAGGGGCCAGGCTCGGGGCCATCGGGCGGCAGGATGCGGCACGCATCCGCCCACGCTGCCGCCGAGCGTCGCGGGCGTTGCTCAATCTCGACCGCGAACGCGTCGAGCAATTCGGGCGCGGGGCGGGTCACGACTTCGCGGCGCGCCGCGCCTTGCGCGCGGGTTTCGCCTGGCGCGGTGTCGGCGCCGGTGTCGGCGCCTCGAACTCGGCCCGCAAGTCGGCCGCCAACTCGCCCACCTGCGCGGCCATCTGCGCGAGCACGGCGCGCCATTCCTGATCGAGATAGGCGCGCACCTGGTCCGGATCGGACAGCGGCGCCAACAGCGGCGCATTGCGCTTGCCGAAGCCCGCCGCGGCCCCCGACAGGATCACGCCGAGCGCGGCAAAGGTCGCGCGCACGGCGTCCCGCTCTAGCAGCTCGCCCCGGGTTCGCGCGATCTCGAGTTCGATTCGCTGGCGTTGGGCGATATTCAGCGCGCTTCGCGTGCTCGTCTCTTCGCTTGACGTGTCACCCCGCGCGCGGCGCCACTTGTCGACGTACCACGGCACGCACGCGCGAAGATCGTAAACGCCATAGCGCACCTGCGGCATACCTTCGTCGCGGAGCTTGGCGATCATCGAGTGCCCGAGATCTAACACTTCGCCTAGCTGCTTGTGCGTCACCAGAAACGAGAAGCCGCCCTCGATTAGCTCGACCTGGTGCGGCTCGTCTGCCGCCTGATCGTCGGGCGTGTCGAGACTCACCACGCCACCACCAGCGCGGCCACGCCGAGCACGGCGCCCACGACGGCCAGCACCAGCGCCAGGCCGGCCGCGAGCCAGAGATCGCGCGCGTCCTGCTCGGCGAGATCGAGCCGCGACTCATGGCGCACGAATGCCCGCGCGAACGGGCAAGGCTCGACGTCGCACGGCACCGGCCGCGGCGCCTGGCGCGGCGTCTGGGGCGGCAACTCTCCGCGGCCCATGGCGTATCGCTCGGCGCGCTCTTGGCGCTCGCGAATAAGTCGATCCGTCTCCACCGCGACCGCGGCGTACTTGCCGCCGCCGCTACAGCGCGGCGGATTCGGCGGCGGCGCCGGCCGCGCGCCTGGCGGCGGCGGGTTGCTCCCCTTTTGTGCCATGAATACCACCCGTAGTTTTGAACGTGAAATTTTCTTGAAATTCGCGAGGCTTCGACCCCGCAGGATCGCCGGTACAGGGACCCGCGCGCGGTGCGCGCGAGCCCCGGCCGGCAGGGTCAGCCCGCGCCGGTTTCGCCGCCGTCCTGCGCCTGGCCAGGCGTGCC